>NZ_JAMGZK010000035.1 GCF_025564065.1 Silvania hatchlandensis
GTAACGGGATACCAGATCAAGAGCCTGTCCAATGTGCATAAAAAAATCCGGAAACGAGTGAGCATTTCCGGATTCTTACACAGCCACTGGATCGATCAACCGATCCTTAACTGATCGGCATTACAACGTCAGTGGCCGTTTTTAGTGTTCGTGCCCTCTCCCGGTGGGAGAGGGACAGGGTGAGGGCACCAGACCGCACAGTGCCCAAACCAACTACTCCACCGCAAATGCCTTATCGAGCCTGCTGTACCCCAGCCCGTTAATCTTTTTCACCTTGATCTGCACCGGGATGCGCTCTTTCATCGCCTCGACGTGGCTGATCACGCCTATGGTTTTACCCGTCGCGTTAAGGGCATCCAACGCATCCAGCGCGGCATCCAGCGTTTCGCTGTCCAGCGTGCCAAAGCCTTCGTCGAGGAACAGCGAGTCAATGCGTGTTTTATGGCTCACCAGATCCGAGAGCGCCAGTGCCAGCGCGAGGCTCACCAGGAAACTCTCCCCGCCGGAGAGGGTGCGGGTATCGCGCACCGCGTCTGCCTGCCAGGTGTCGACCACTTCCAGCTCGAGCGCATCGCTGGCCTTACGTTGCAGTAGGTAGCGCCCGTGCAGGCGCGTCAGCTGCTGGTTGGCGAGCCACACCAGATTATCCAGCGTCAACCCTTGGGCAAATTTACGGAAGCGGTCGCCGGTGCTGGAGCCAATCAGTGAGTTCAGGTATCCCCAGTCGTCCGCCAGGCGAGCGGCGTCGGCAATCTGCTCCATGAGCGTATGCTGGTGGCGGCGATTTTCGTCATCCTGCTTCAGCTGCTGGCGGAACTCCCCCTGACGGGTGGTGTTTTCGCGCAGCGTTAGCGCGAGCTGCTGCAGCTGTTCCTGCAGGGCCGGGACGTCTGACGCCAGATCCTGCGGTCGCTGCTGCAAATGATCGTTCAGCCGCTGGCTGGCCTGCTGCAACAGGGCTGTGGCTTGCTGGATTTGGTTTTCCAGGGCGTGTTTACGTTGCTCAAGACGATGAACCCTTTCGTCATCGAGCAGGGCTGCCAGAAATGCCTCCCGATCGTTAAAGATGCTGGCGGTGAGCGCCGCGGCGAACAGAGTCTGCGACTGCTGCAGGCGCTCGCTTTCCAGAGTGAGCTGCTGTTGCAGCGTGGCAAGCTGGCTGTGCAGCGACACGCACTCAGTGTGGATCTCGCGCCAGTTATCCGGGATAACGGCTTCCGCGTCTGCCGATTCTGCTTCCGGAAGGGTATCCAGCAGCGGTGCCAGCGCGGAAATGCGCTCCCGCAGGGTGCCGTGCTGGGTCTGTTTCTCCTGCCACAGAAGGGATTCTTTTTCGCGTTCGGCAAGCCAGGCCGCCTCTGCGCCGTCGTCCGGCACCTCCAGCGACAGCGCATGGAGCGTACTCGCCATTGCCGCGCGGGTTGCCGTCAGCTGCTGGAGAGCCTGTTGTGCCTGCGCGTCTTCTTCGCTGAGCTGGTTTTGCAGGGTCAGGCGCTGGCTAAGCTGGTAGAGCTGCTGTTCGTACTGCTCCTGTTGATGTAGCCACGGGGCGATATCGTCCTGAATATTCAGATCAATCGCCAGGGATGCACACACCGCCTGCCACTCTTTAGTAAGCGCTTGCTCTTCCTGAGCCAGCGTCTGTGCTTCTTCTGCTGCTCGCTGCAGCTGGCTAGTTAAGGCGTTGACCTGGCCCAGCACCAGCAGGCCGTCCTCTTTGAGCGCGGCGACCTCTTTTTCCATCGCATCCCGGCGGCGCTGGTTTTCCGTCAGCGCTAAGGCCTGGTACCGGGCGATGGCCGGGTGTTCGGTCGAGCCGCACAGCAGGCAGGGTTTCCCGGCCTCCAGCTCGGCACGGTAGCCTTCAAGATCTTTAATCTTCTCTTCATGCTGGCAGAGGGTTTTAAGATCCAGATAGTGCTGGTTTTTCTCTTTAAACTGCTGGCGACGCAGGGCCAGCGTGTCGTTGAGTTTTGTCTGCTCGTCCTGCGCCTTTTGTACGCTTTCGTGATGCTGACGCAGCCGCGCTTGCAGGGGCTGGTAGCGGGCATGAAGCGTGGTCAGGCGCTGGCGTGACGGGCGGGATTGGGTCAGCCGGGTCATCTCGGCCGCCGCGTCCTCTGCGCTCAGCGTCAGCGTAGTTTCCGGTAGCGCCGCCAGCTTCTGGCGCAAATCGGCGATACGCCGGGTCAGCGCTGCCAGCTGCGTTTTATCCCGGCCAAGCTGGGTAAAGTGGGCGCGCCAGCCCGCCATCTCCTGACTCCACTGACGGAACCGGTCGTGGTCAGTGAGCCATGGCGTGAGCGCGGCCAGCTCGCTTTGCAAATGGTCGCGTGCGCGGAGCGCCCCGGCGCGGATACGCGCGCGCAGCGCCGTTCTGGCCTGTAAGCGAGTATTCACATCCTGCGCTTGCTGTTCGGTTTGCGCCAGGCGGGTGATTTGCTCCTGCTGCCGCTCCCACAGCGGACGCAGCAGGGCTGCCGGCTGTGCCAGATGCAGTTTTTCCAGCTCCGGCGTGGCGTCTGTCAGCGCCTGCTGGGCCTGCTGCTGGGCGGTCATTGCCCGCTGCTGCTCGCGCGCGAGCTCGTCGTGACGCGTAAGCCACTGATAATCTTTCTGTTGGCGTTCCTGCTGCGCCAGCAGGATTTTTTCTTCGTCAGTAAGTACCTGCAAACCTTGCTGAAGCTGCTGTTGCTGCTCTTCACTAAGCAACACCACCCCCGCAGCCTGCGCCTGGCGCATCTCCAGTTCGCTACGCGCCGCTTTGTGTTTTTCAAATACCATCGCGGAAATCTGACCGTAGATTTCTGTCCCGGTTAGCTCTTCCAGCAGCTCGGCGCGGTCGCTGGCTTTGGCATTGAGGAAGGCGGCAAACTGGCCCTGGGAGAGCAGCATGGAACGGGTAAAACGGCCGTAGTCCAGCCCGGTCAGGGCGGCGGTTTGTTCGAGCTTATCGGTCACTTTATCGGCCAGAATTTTACCGTCTTCGCAGCGTGCCAGCTCTACGCGCGGGGCCTGTAAGTTGCCGTCCGGCTGATTGCGGGCCCGGTTCTGGCTCCAGAAGGCGCGATAGGCGATGCCTTTAACCTCAAATTCGACTTCTGCCAGACATTCGGCCGTGTCACGGGTCATCAGATCGTTTTGCGTTTGCGACACCTTCTGCAGGCGCGGCGTCTCATGGTACAGCGCCAGACAGATGGCATCGAGAAGGGTGGTTTTCCCCGCGCCGGTCGCGCCGGTAATGGCGAACAGGCCGTTGCTGGCAAAGGGCTCAGCGGTAAAGTCGATTTTCCATTCGCCCTTCAGGGAGTTGAGATTTTTTAGCCGCAGGCTCAGGATTTTCATGCGCGTTCGTCCTCATCATTGAGCGCGTGCAGCGCATGGGTAAATAGCTCGTTGAGGCGGGTGCGTCGTCCGTCGTCGATCTCCTCCTGTGCCAGCCTTCGCTCGAATACCTCTTCGACGTTGAGTTCGCTGAGCGTTTCGCGCTGTGCGCTCAGCAGGATTTTCTCGCGCTGTTCACGGCTGCGGCGCACCAACAGGACGTCGACAGGCAGGTCCTCAGTGATGGTCTGAATTTTCCTCTGCACATCATGTAGATAGCCGTCGGTAGTGATCTCAATGTCCAGCCACACCGGTGGACTTTGTTCACGACCGCGCCACTGCTCCAGCTGGGCGGTGATGGCGGTGAGATCGCCTTTCAGCACCGCCAGCGGCTGGGTGACCGGAACCGGCAGCGTCTCGACGCTGCTCAGCTTTCCTGCGTCAAAACTCACCAGATGTACGCTCTTTTGCTTGCCCGTTTCGTCGAAGCTGAGCGAGATCGGCGAGCCGCAGTAACGGATGTGCTCGCAGCCGCCAATCATCTGGGCGCGATGGATGTGCCCCAGTGCGATGTAGTCGGCAGGGGGGAAGTTCTGCGCCGGAAAAGCATCCAGCGTGCCAATATAGATGTCACGCACCGCGTCACTTTTACTGGCACCGACGGTAGTGAGATGCCCGGTGGCGATAATGGGCAGCGGTGCGTCACCGCGCAATCCGCAGGCGTCAGTATACTGTTGGGCATAATAGTCGGTGATGGCCTGCAGCAGATGCTGCTGTTTCTCTTGTCCGGAGAGCCCCGCCTGGCTTTGCACCACATCGCGTGGGCGTAAAAAGGGGATGGGGCACAGCACGGCGCCCGGGGTGCCGTCGCGTTTGTTCAGCAGCTGCGGCGCGTGTCCGGCGCTGGCGACCACGGTGGTGTTGAGAAAGGCCAGGATTTCGCGGGATTCATTGAGCGTAGCCACGGAATCATGATTGCCGGCCACAATCACCAGATGGCAGCCGGTTTGTTGGAGGTTGACCACGAAACGGTTATACAGCTCGCGCGCATAGCTCGGTGGCGATCCGGTATCGAAAATATCCCCGGCCACCAGGATGGCATCCACCTGCTGCGACTGCGCTGTCTCAAGCAGCCAGTTGAGGAACGCTTCATGTTCGGCGGCGCGGCTTTTGCTGTAAAAATTTTGTCCCAGATGCCAGTCCGAGGTGTGAAGTATGCGCATAACAGTTCCGTGGCAAAATAAGATGAAGCGGATTATAAGCTTTCATGGCGAGGAAGATAACCGCAGTGTTTTGGCCTGTCATAAAACAACGGCTTGCCGTACTCTACGGTCATCTTTTTCATAAATCTGTCATAAATCTGACGCATAATGACGCCGTATTACAAACGTGTAACCTCAATAAGACAGGGCAAAGTATGGCGAGACGTATTCTGGTCGTAGAAGATGAAGCACCTATTCGTGAAATGGTCTGCTTCGTGCTCGAACAAAATGGCTTTCAACCCGTAGAAGCCGAAGATTACGACAGCGCGGTGAATCAGCTCAACGAACCCTGGCCCGATCTGATCCTGCTTGACTGGATGTTGCCCGGCGGTTCTGGCCTGCAGTTCATCAAGCATATGAAACGTGAAGCATTAACCCGTGATATCCCGGTTGTGATGTTAACGGCGCGCGGTGAAGAGGAAGATCGCGTTCGCGGTCTGGAGACCGGCGCGGATGATTACATCACCAAACCTTTCTCCCCGAAAGAGCTGGTGGCGCGCATCAAAGCCGTCATGCGCCGAATTTCACCGATGGCGGTGGAAGAGGTGATTGAGATGCAGGGGTTGAGCCTCGACCCGACATCCCATCGGGTGATGACCGGTGAAAACCCGCTTGATATGGGGCCGACAGAATTTAAGCTGTTGCACTTCTTTATGACTCACCCTGAACGCGTTTATAGCCGCGAGCAACTGCTGAATAACGTCTGGGGAACCAACGTGTATGTGGAGGACCGCACGGTGGATGTACATATCCGCCGTTTGCGCAAAGCCCTGGAAACCAGCGGTCACGATCGGATGGTACAGACCGTCCGCGGTACGGGTTATCGCTTCTCAACCCGTTTCTGAACAATGACAGGAGTGTGACGCGTGCTGGAACGTCTGTCATGGAAAAGGCTGTGTTTTGAGCTGCTGTTATGCTGTATTCCGGCCCTGATCCTCGGGGCCATTTTCGGTTATTGGTCCTGGTTCCTGCTGGCCGCAGTGACCGGGCTGCTGGTCTGGCATTTCTGGAATTTACTCCGTCTCTCCTGGTGGCTGTGGGTTGACAGAAGTATGACCCCTCCGCCGGGGAGCGGAAGCTGGGAACCCTTGTTGTATGGTTTGCACCAGATGCAGATGCGTAATAAAAAGCGCCGACGCGAGCTGGGGAGCCTGATCAAACGCTTTCGCAGCGGGGCCGAATCGCTGCCGGATGCGGTGGTCCTCACCACCGAAGAAGGGACGATGTTCTGGTGTAACGGGCTGGCGCAGCAGCTGCTTGGCCTGCGCTGGCCGGATGATAATGGACAGAACATTCTCAACCTGCTGCGTTACCCCGAGTTCACCCAGTATCTGAAAAAACGCGACTTTACCCGCCCGCATAATTTAGTGCTGAATAACGGCCGTCATCTGGAGATCCGCGTGATGCCCTACAGCGACCAGCAGTGGCTGATGGTGGCGCGCGATGTCACCCAGATGCACCAGCTGGAAGGGGCGCGCCGCAACTTCTTTGCTAACGTCAGCCATGAGCTACGCACCCCGCTCACCGTGCTGCAGGGCTATCTGGAGATGATGCAGGAGCAGACGCTGGAAGGGGCACCGCGGGAAAAAGCGCTGCATACCATGCGTGAGCAAACCCAGAGGATGGAAGGGCTGGTGCGCCAGTTACTGACCCTTTCCCGTATTGAAGGGTCACCTACGCTGGCGCTGAATGAAACCATCGATGTGCCGATGATGCTGCGGATGCTGGAGCGTGAGGCGCAAACGTTGAGTCAGCAGCAGCATAAGCTGACCTTCGAGGTGGACAGCACCCTCAACGTGCGCGGCAGTACCGATGAGCTGCGCAGCGCTATCTCGAATCTGGTCTATAACGCCGTGAATCACACCCCGCCCGGGACCCACATCACCGTGCGCTGGCAGCATGTCCCGACTGGGGCGGAGTTCAGCGTCGAGGATAACGGCCCGGGTATCGGCCCGGAGCATATTCCTCGCCTTACCGAACGTTTTTACCGGGTGGATAAGGCGCGCTCACGCCAGACCGGGGGCAGCGGTCTGGGGCTGGCAATTGTGAAGCATGCCATCAATCATCATGACAGCCGCCTCGATATCACCAGTACGCCGGGTAAGAGCACGCGTTTCAGCTTTGTGCTCCCGGAACGTTTAATTGCCAATAAAACCCCCTGATAGCCCGCGTGTCATCGGAGGTTGCCACAGGCCAGCGTAAGCTGGCCTGTTTACTTTCCAGCCAGGCGAAGCGCGGATAAATTTTATCCGCCTGTTGCTTTTTTGTTCGCATGATTAGCCATGAGTTTTTCTTATACATGGCGGATTATGCCATCCTGAAGTTTCAGGGTGGCATATTATTCTGGTTTTGCGATCCCATATTGCCTTTAAACGTTATAAGCGTTTAAATTGCCCCCCTGATATCGTCGGACAGACTGTATTTGCGTGGTAAATCGAAAAAATATTCCTGACCACGCCGGTAGGGGAGCATTTCCCGCTGAGATTGCACATTTTTTCCGCTGTTTTGTTCCGTGAGGGATAGCGAAAAATTCAACGTTTTCAACACAACACCACAGGCAGTAAGGTTCTATGACCCATCAACTGAAATCGCGCGACATCATCGCGCTGGGCTTTATGACATTTGCGCTGTTCGTTGGCGCAGGCAACATCATCTTCCCGCCGATGGTTGGCTTGCAGGCAGGTGAACACGTCTGGACTGCGGCACTTGGCTTTCTGATCACCGCCGTCGGTCTGCCGGTGCTGACCGTGGTGGCGCTGGCGAAAGTCGGCGGCGGCGTCGACAGCCTGAGCGCGCCGATCGGCAAAGTGGCCGGGGTGATGCTGGCCGTGGTCTGCTATCTGGCGATTGGGCCGCTGTTCGCGACCCCGCGTACCGCCACCGTCTCCTTTGAAGTGGGGATTGCTCCGCTGACCGGCGAAGGCCCGCTGCCGCTGTTTATCTACAGCCTGGTTTACTTCGCTATCGTGATTCTGGTGTCGCTCTATCCGGGCAAACTGCTGGATACCGTGGGCAACTTCCTTGCGCCGCTGAAAATTCTGGCACTGGTGGTGCTGGCCGTAGCCGCCATCATCTGGCCTGCCGGCCCGCTGAGCAGCGCAACCGAAGCCTATCAAAACGCCGCCTTCTCTAACGGTTTTGTGAACGGCTACCTGACCATGGATACGCTGGGCGCGATGGCGTTCGGTATCGTGATTGTGAATGCGGCGCGTTCCCGCGGTGTAACCGAAGCTCGTCTGCTGACGCGCTATACCGTCTGGGCGGGTCTGATGGCGGGTGCCGGTCTGGCGCTTCTCTATCTGGCGCTGTTCCGTCTGGGTTCCGACAGCAGCGTGCTGGTTGACCAGGGCGCTAACGGTGCGGCTATTCTGCATGCCTACGTTCAGCATACCTTTGGCGGTGCGGGCAGCATGATGCTGGCCATCCTGATCTTCCTGGCCTGTCTGGTGACGGCGGTGGGTCTGACCTGCGCCTGTGCTGAGTTCTTTGCGCAGTATGTTCCGCTGTCTTATCGCACGCTGGTATTTATCCTGGGCGGCTTCTCCATGGCGGTGTCGAACCTGGGGCTGAGCCATCTGATTCAGGTGTCGATTCCGGTTCTGACCACCATCTATCCGCCGTGTATCGTGTTGGTCGTGCTGAGCTTTACCCGCGGCTGGTGGAATAATTCCTCGCGAATTATCGCGCCGGCGATGTTTATCAGTCTGCTTTTTGGTATCCTTGACGGCATTAAGGCATCGGCTATCAGCGCTATGCTGCCCGCCTGGACACAGCGTCTGCCGCTGTCCGAACAGGGGCTGGCGTGGTTGATGCCTACCGTTGTTGCACTGGTACTGGCAATTATCTGGGATCGTGCTGCAGGGCGTCAGGTTACTTCTAACGCGCATTAATCAACGGCTGAATGTTTAACCACGGGGCGTAATGCCCCGTGGTTTTTTGTTTTTTTTAGTCTGAAATGGCATGACACAAATGGAAAGCACTAACACACTCAAGCGTGGATTGAGCGCTCGCCACATCCGCTTTATGGCGCTGGGTTCTGCAATCGGTACCGGTCTTTTTTATGGCTCGGCAGATGCCATTAAAATGGCCGGTCCCAGCGTTCTGCTGGCCTACCTTATTGGCGGCGTCGCGGCCTACATCATCATGCGTGCGTTGGGGGAGATGTCGGTTCATAACCCGTCGGCCAGCTCCTTCTCGCGCTATGCACAAGAAAACCTCGGCCCGCTGGCGGGCTATATCACCGGCTGGACCTACTGCTTTGAGATCCTGATCGTGGCGATTGCCGACGTGACGGCCTTCGGCATTTATATGGGGGTCTGGTTCCCGACGGTACCGCACTGGATTTGGGTGCTGTCGGTGGTGCTGATCATCTGCGCCATTAACCTGATGAGCGTGAAGGTGTTTGGCGAGCTGGAGTTCTGGTTCTCCTTCTTCAAAGTCGCCACCATTATCATCATGATTGCCGCCGGTATCGGGATCATCATCTGGGGGATTGGCAACGGCGGGGAACCGACCGGGATCCATAATCTCTGGAGCAACGGCGGCTTCTTCAGCAACGGCTGGATTGGGATGGTGATGTCGCTGCAGATGGTGATGTTTGCCTACGGTGGAATCGAAATCATCGGCATTACCGCCGGTGAAGCGAAAGACCCGCAGAAATCCATTCCGCGCGCCATCAACTCGGTGCCGATGCGTATTCTGATCTTCTACGTGGGCACGCTGTTTGTGATCATGTCCATCTATCCGTGGAATCAGGTAGGCACCAACGGCAGCCCGTTTGTGCTCACCTTCCAGCATCTGGGGATCACCTTTGCCGCCAGCATCCTCAACTTTGTGGTGCTGACCGCTTCGCTTTCCGCGATTAACGCCGACGTCTTTGGCGTCGGGCGTATGCTGCATGGCATGGCGGAGCAGGGCAGTGCGCCGAAAGTGTTCGCTAAAACGTCAACCCGTGGTACGCCGTGGGTGACGGTGATGGTGATGACCGTGGCGCTGCTGCTGTCGGTGTACCTCAACTACATCATGCCGGAGAACGTCTTCCTGGTGATCGCCTCGCTGGCGACCTTCGCCACCGTCTGGGTGTGGATCATGATTTTGATGTCGCAGATTGGCTTCCGCCGTCGTCTGTCGCCAGACGAGGTGAAAGCGCTGAAGTTTAAAGTGCCGGGCGGCGTGGCAACCACCGTCGTCGGCCTGATCTTCCTCGTCTTCATTATTGGCCTGATTGGCTATCACCCGGAAACCCGCATTTCGCTGTACGTGGGCTTTGCGTGGATTGCGCTGCTGCTGGTGGGCTGGGTGTTTAAACGCCGCCGCGAGCGTCAGTTAGCAGAAGTTCAGTAATCAGGATGCCCGGCAAACGCCGGGCATTTTTCTCCTCCCCCTTCCTCCTCCCTCAATAAACCTCTCCGTGAGGAGTGAACATCAACTACCCTGTGGCAAGGTGACCTCATTTCTGGGAAAGGGGATACAAGATGTTGAATGCCTGGCACCTACCGGTTGCCCCATTTATTAAGCAAAACAACGATAAGCTGGTCATTACGCTGTGGCTGACGGGTGAAAACCTGCCTGAGCGGGTGACGCTGCGCGCTGAAGTCGATAATGAAGAGACCTCGCTGCCGATGCATAAGCAGCGCACGCAGCCGCAGCCAGGCGTAACCGCCTGGCGTGCGACGATTGACGTGACGCAGGGCCAGCCGCGCCGCCGCTACAGCTTTAAGATGCTGTGGCACAATCGCCAGCTGTGGTTCACCCCGCAGGGGTTTAGCCGTTTTCCGCCCGCGCGGCTGGAGCAGTTTGCCGTCGATTATCCTGACAACGGCCCGCAGTGGGTGGCCGATCAGGTGTTCTATCAGATCTTCCCGGACCGCTTTGCCCGCAGCCAGCGGCGCAATCCGCAGCAGGATCGGACCTATCATCACCACGCTGCCGGTCATGAGGTGATCTTCCGCGAATGGGATGATCCGGTGACGGCCCAGGCGGGCGGGTCGACGTTTTACGGCGGCGATCTCGACGGTATCAGCGAAAAGCTGCCGTACCTGAAACAACTCGGCGTCACGGCGCTCTATCTCAACCCGGTTTTTGCCGCCCCTAGCGTGCATAAATACGACACCGAAGATTATCGTCGCGTGGACGAGCAGTTTGGCGGCGACGTGGCGCTGCTGCGCCTGCGGGAAAATACCCGCAAGGAAGGGATGCGCTTGATTCTGGATGGGGTGTTTAACCACAGCGGCGATTCGCACGCCTGGTTTGACCGCCACAATCGTGCGACAGGCGGCGCCTGCCACAATCCGGAATCGCCCCAGCGGGACTGGTACAGTTTTAACGACGAGGGCCGTGCCCTCGACTGGCTGGGCTACGCCAGCTTGCCGAAGCTGGATTACCAGTCACCGACGCTGGTGGATGAGATTTATGGCGGTGAGGACAGCATTGTGCGCCACTGGCTGAAAGCGCCGTGGAACATGGACGGCTGGCGGCTGGATGTGGTGCACATGCTCGGCGAGGCGGGCGGGGCGCGCAATAACCTCGAGCATGTGGCCGGGATCACCCGTTCGGCAAAGCAGGCCAATTCAGAGGCCTTCGTCTTTGGCGAGCACTTTGGCGATGCCCGCCAGTGGCTGCAGGCCGATGCGGAAGATTCGGCGATGAACTATCGCGGCTTTACCTTCCCGCTGTGGGGCTTCCTCGCCAATACCGATATCTCCTACGATCCGCAGCATATCGACGCTGAAACCTGCATGAAGTGGATGGATAACTACCGCGCCAGCCTCTCGCATCAGCAGCAGATACGCATGTTTAATCAGCTCGACAGCCATGACACCGCGCGCTTTAAATCGCTGCTGGGTAAAGATGTGGCGCGACTGCCGCTGGCGATCGTCTGGCTGTTCAGCTGGCCTGGCGTGCCGTGCATCTATTACGGTGATGAGGTGGGGCTGGATGGCAATAACGATCCGTTCTGCCGCAAGACCTTCCCGTGGGATACCGAGAAGCAGGATCAGGGGCTGCTGTCGCTTTATCAGCGGCTAATAAAGCTGCGTAAGCAGAGCAAGGCGCTGCGCTACGGCGGGTGTCAGGTGCTGTACGCCCACGACAACGTGGTGGTGTTTATGCGCGTCTATAATCAGCAGCGGGTGCTGATTGCCATTAACCGGGGTGATGCCTGCGAAGTGGTGCTGGATGATTCACCGTTGCTCAACCTCCAGACCTGGCAGCTGAAAGAGGGCAAAGGGGATGTGCAGGAGGGCGTGCTGTCTCTGCCTGCCATTTCCGCCTCTGTCTGGTTCGGCAATTAACCTCTTTCTGCAACGAGCATGTAATGCTCGTTGCAGAATATTCCCCAAAGTCGTTCGGTTAAATTAAACAGAGCGGACAAATATATTAAATATCCTGCCAATCAATTCTCGATATAATCAATTTGCTTTATCAGTCAGGGCCCGACCACATATCGCACACTTTTAGTTTTCTTTTAACATATTGATTAAAGGTATATATATGTCTATCCGCGAACTGATTGACCCATCAAACTCCACACTTATTTTTATTGATCACCAGCCGCAAATGTCGTTTGGTGTAACGAATATTGACCGACAGCTTCTTAAGAATAATACGGTTGCTCTGGCGAAAGCGGGCAAAATATTTAATGTGCCGGTTATTTACACCTCGGTCGAAACAAAAAGTTTTAGCGGTTATATCTGGCCGGAATTGCTGGCCGTTCACCCGGATGTGAAACCGATTGAACGCACCTCAATGAACTCCTGGGAAGATGATGCATTTGTTGCGGCAGTGAAAGCAACGGGCCGCAAAAAACTCATCATCTCGGCCCTGTGGACCGAAGTGTGCCTGGCCTTCCCGGCGCTGATGGCACTGGATGAAGGCTTTGAAGTGTACGTGGTGACCGATGCTTCTGGTGGCACCTCCGTGGATGCTCACGAACGCGCTATCGACCGCATGGTGCAGGCCGGTGCCGTTCCGGTAACCTGGCAGCAGGTGCTGCTGGAGTACCAGCGCGACTGGTCTCGCAAAGAGACTTACGATCCGGTCATGGATCTGGTGCGTGAACACAGCGGGGCTTACGGGATGGGCGTGGATTATGCCTACACTCTGGTTCACGGCGCGCCTGAACGTAAAGCGTAAATCTCTCCTGGCGGGTTGAAAGAACCCGCCATTTTTTCAGATCTGGACACTCTCATGGCGCAAAATTCACATGTGACGCTGGTGATCACCCATACCCTGCTGGCTGGACAGGCGGAGCGATATGAACAGTGGCTGGGCAACATTATGCCCGTAGCCGCTGACTTTCCCGGACATCTCGGCGCGAGCGTGATTCGCCCAACGGAAGGGCAAGATCTGTGGACCGTCATTATTCGCTTCGACACCCTCGAACACCTCTACGCCTGGACGCAGTCCGATACCCGTTCGGTACTGGTGAAAGAGATCGAACCGTTGCTGGCCGAAGGGGATAAAACGGAAGTGCGCACCGAAGCCGCGTTCTGGTTTACGCCGCCGGAAATGCATGTCCGTAAACCGAAACTGTGGAAACAGTTTCTGGTGACGCTGATGGTGATATTCCCCAGTACCCTTGTCGTGCCGGAACTGACCGGCGCGCTGCTTCCTGCTCTGAAAGGGTCTTTATTCCTGCATTTGCTTAACGACGCTTGTGTGGTCGCGCTGGTGGTCTGGCTGTGGATGCCCATCGTGACCCGCTTGTTCGCCGGATGGCTGAAAAAAGCCTGATCCGGCTTATAGGAGTATGTTATGTCTCAAACTGCCACACTGATCTTAACCAAAGGTCAGATCCACACCCTTGATCGTGAAAATCCGCTCGCTGAGGCGGTGGCCATTGCCGATGGTAAGATCCTCGCCACCGGCAATCACGACCGGGTGATGAGTTACGCCACCGAAGGGACGCAGATTGTCGATCTAAAAGGGGGCACAGTAATCCCCGGCCTGAACGATTCGCACCTGCACCTGATTCGCGGCGGGCTGAACTACAACCTCGAACTGCGCTGGGAAGGCGTGCCGTCGCTGGCCGATGCTCTGCGGATGCTGAAAGAGCAGGCCGATCGCACCCCGACGCCCCAGTGGGTGCGCGTGGTGGGCGGCTGGAGCGAATTCCAGTTTGCTGAACGGCGGATGCCGACTATCCAGGAGCTGAACGATGCGGCGCCAGACACGCCAGTGTTTGTGCTGCATCTCTACGATCGCGCGCTGCTCAACCGCGCGGCGTTGAAAGCTGTCGGTTACACCAAAGAGACGCCAAACCCGCCGGGTGGGGAGATTGTGCGCGATAACAACGGCAACCCGACCGGGATGCTGATCGCCAAACCGAACGCGATGATCCTCTACTCTACGCTGGCGAAAGGGCCAAAACTACCGCTGGAACAGCAGGTGAACTCGACGCGCCAGTTTATGCGTGAGCTTAATCGCCTGGGGTTAACCAGCGCGATTGATGCGGGCGGCGGTTTCCAGAATTACCCGGAAGATTACGAAATTATCGAAGAGCTGCACGCCAAATCGCAGATGACGATCCGCATTGCCTATAACCTTTTTACCCAGCGGCCGAAGCAGGAGCTGGAGGATTTCGAGCGCTGGACCGATATGCTAAAACCGGGGCAGGGCACAGATTTCTACCGTGCCAACGGTGCGGGCGAAATGCTGGTCTTCTCGGCGGCGGATTTCGAAGATTTCCTGCAGCCGCGCCCGGATCTGCCTGAAGGAATGGAAGACGAGCTGGAGCGCGTGGTGCGCCATCTGGTGGAGCAGCGCTGGCCGTTCCGTCTTCACGCCACTTACGACGAATCCATCAGCAGGATGCTGGACGTGTTCGAGAAGGTGAACCGCGATATTCCATTTAACGGCATGCACTGGTTCTTCGATCACGCTGAGACCATCACCGAGCGCAACATTGAGCGCGTCAAAGCGCTAGGCGGCGGCATTGCGGTGCAGCATCGCATGGCGTTCCAGGGCGAGTATTTTGTCGATCGCTACGGCAAAGAGGCGGTGAAACACACGCCGCCAGTGGCGAAAATGCTGGAGCTGGACGTGCCAGTGGGCTTAGGCACCGACGCAACTCGCGTAGCGAGCTATAACCCGTGGACCGCGCTGTACTGGCTGGTCTCCGGCCGCACCGTTGGCGGGATGTCGATGTATGACGACAGCAACCGTCTGCCGCGTGATATCGCGCTGGAATTGTGGACGGCGGGCAGCGCGTGGTTCTCCAGCGAGCAGGGCAAGAAAGGGCGCATCGTCGCAGGGCAGCTCGCGGATCTGGTGGTGCTGTCGAAAGACTATTTCAGCGTGCCGGAAGAGGAGATTAAAGGCATCGAGTCAGTGCTGACGGTAGTGGACGGGAAAGTGGTGTACGCCGCGGGACAGTTTAGTCCGCTGTCGCCGCCGCCGATACCTGTACTGCCGGAGTGGTCGCCGGTGGTGAAAGTGCCGGGGCATTATCGCTCTGCGCCGCCTGTGGCCTCGAACGTGGGGGCTGTGGTGCAGATGCATCAGTGCATCGGCAACTGCGGCGTGCACGGGCATCAGCACGGTATCGCGCGCCAGTCGGGCATTCCGGTATCGGATGACCAGGCGTTCTGGGGCGTGTTGGGATGTTCATGTTTCGCGTTTTAGCAGTGAGTTTGTAGGCCGGGTAAGGCGAAGACGCCACCCGGCGAAAAGGCGGGATTGGTGCGGCAAAATGCCCGGTGGCGCTGCGCTTACCGGGCCTACCAATATCCCGGAACCATAAAAAAGGCCCGCATCAGCGGGCCTTTCTCGTCAACGATGCCGATTACAGGCTGGTGACGTTCTCGGTCAGGTATTTCGCCACGCCTGCTGGAGAAGCAGCCATACCTTCTTTCCCTTTTTCCCACTGAGCCGGGCACACTTCACCGTGCTCTTCGTGGAACTGCAGCGCGTCAACCATACGCAGCATTTCGTCGATGTTACGGCCCAGCGGCAGATCGTTCACGACCTGGTGACGCACGATACCGTTCGCGTCGATCAGGAAGGAGCCGCGCAGCGCCACGCCAGCGTCCGGATGTTCGATACCGTAAGCCTGCTGGATTTCACGTTTGATGTCCGCAACCATTGCGTATTTCACCGCACCGATGCCGCCGTTGTCGACAGGGGTGTTACGCCATGCGTTGTGTACAAACTCAGAGTCGAAGGAGACGCCAACCACTTCTACGCCACGCTTCTGGAATTCTTCATAACGCTTGTCGAACGCGATCAGCTCAGACGGGCAAACGAAGGTAAAGTCCATCGGCCAGAAGAACAGAACGGTCGGTTTACCGTTGGTGTGCTGCTTGAAGTTGAAGTTATCAACGATTTCACCGTTGCCCAGAACTGCTGCAGCTGTAAAATCCGGAGCCGGACGAGTTACCAGAACCATAAGATTCTCCTGTAATGACTAAGGTTATTTGGAACGCAACGCGGGCCAGTATAGAGAGTAATGGGGCAGGTGACAAAGAGGTGCTGACAATCGTTAAGTCAGTTTTTACCTATCGATCACACTTTGATTAAAGTTGTTTGTTTTTCGCCTGCGCCATCATGCGCGGGTAAAACTGCCAGAAGCGGGCCTCTAATACGTCGTAATGAGCGTCCAGATCCTGCCAGGAGTCGCGCAGGGCATCGAGGCGCGGGCGGCGGCTGGCCATCCCGTTCAGCACTCGCTGAATGAAATCCATCTCGCTGTAGCGTTCCAACCAGCGCTCGGACCACAGGTAGTCATTCAGATTGACAAAACGCGGCGGGGAGTCGGGCAGGATCATCGCCACCTGTGCGTGGGCGTAGCGCACAAACGCCGGCAGAGGCATCTCCGGCGACAGTTGTGCCCAGTGTCGTGATAAAAAATGATCCCACATAACGTCCAGCGTAATCGGTGCCACGCGGCGCGTTTCGGGGCGGAACCAGGCTTTCGCTTCTTTAACTTCGGGCAGATTGTCGGTCAGAACATCAATCCGCCGGTGCATAAAAATCCCCTCAACGACGTCTGCGGCGTAATCCTCGGCGGGATTGCCGCGTACGAAATCGGCAAGCAGATTGCCGGAAAGGGAGCTGTCAGCGAGGTGAGCGAGATGCAGGTGAGCGAGAAAATTCATGCGATTCGTTATCCGGATACGGCTAGTTGTTGCAGCCAGGAGGTGTGGGCACTAGACTAAGCCGCCTGTTTTTAAGTCACGAGTATAAGCCATGCGCGTCGCCGATTTCTCCTTTGAATTACCCGAGTCCCTGATTGCCCACTATCCCATGCCTGAGCGCAGTAGCTGCCGCTTGTTGTCGCTGGACGGGCCGACGGGGGCGCTGACGCACGGTACTTTCACCGATTTACTCGACAAGCTCAACCCAGGCGACCTGCTGGTCTTTAACAATACCCGCGTGATCCCGGCTCGTCTGTTTGGCCGTAAAGCCAGCGGCGGCAAGATTGAAGTGCTGGTCGAAAGAATGCTCGATGATAAACGTATTCTGGCACATATTCGCGCGTCCAAGGCGCCGAAGCCGGGCGCAGAGCTGCTGCTGGGCGATGACGAGAGCATCAATGCTACCATGGTCGCTCGCCATGATGCGTTATTTGAAGTGCAGTTCAACGATGAACGTCCGGTACTGGATATTCTGAACAGCATCGGCCATATGCCGCTGCCGCCGTATATCGACCGTCCTGATGAAGAGGCCGATCGCGAGCTGTATCAGACCGTCTACAGCCAGAAGCCAGGTGCGGTTGCGGCGCCGACTGCGGGTCTGCATTTTGACGATCCGATGCTTGAAAAGCTGCGCGAGAAAGGCGTTGAGCTGGCGTTTGTGACTCTGCACGTGGGCGCGGGCACTTTCCAGCCGGTGCGGGTGGACAGCATTGAAGATCACATCATGCACTCTGAGTATGCCGAAGTGCCGCAGGACGTGGTAGACGCCGTGCTGGCGGCAAAAGCGCGCGGTAACCGTGTTATCGCCGTGGGCACCACCTCGGTGCGTTCGCTGGAGAGTGCCGCCCAGGCCGCCAGTGATGCGCTGATCGCCCCGTTCTTCAACGATACTAAAATCTTCATCTACCCAGGTTATCAATATCAGGTTGTTGACGCGCTGGTGACCAATTTCCACCTGCCGGAATCCACCCTGATCATGCTGGTGTCGGCATTTGCCGGTTATCAACACACCATGAATGCCTACAAGGCTGCAGTAGAACAAAAATATCGATTTTTTAGCTACGGTGACGCGATGTTTATCACGTACAATCCGCAGGCTTTAAATGAGCGTGTCGGGGAATAGCTCCGCGACACTGGTGTAACGCGCCGGACTGTTTTTCTGGTGCAGGAGAAAACATGAAATTTGAACTCGATACCACCGATGGTCGCGCTCGCCGTGGCCGTCTGGTGTTTGATCGCGGCGTAGTCGAAACGCCAGCCTTTATGCCTGTGGGCACCTACGGCACCGTCAAAGGGATGACGCCGGAAGAGGTCGAAGCCACTGGCGCGCAAATTATCCTCGGTAACACCTTCCACCTGTGGCTGCGCCCGGGTCAGGAGGTTATGAAGCTGCACGGCGATCTGCACGATTTTATGCAGTGGAAAGGTCCGATCCTGACCGACTCCGGCGGCTTCCAGGTTTTCAGCCTCGGTGACATTCGTAAAATTACCGAAAAAGGCGTTCACTTCCGTAACCCGATCAACGGCGACCCTATTTTCCTCGATCCGGAAAAGTCGATGGAGATTCAGAACGATCTCGGCTCCGACATCGTGATGATCTTCGACGAATGTACGCCGTACCCGGCGGACTGGGACTACGCCAAGCGTTCGATGGAGATGTCCCTGCGCTGGGCGCAGCGCAGCCGCGACCGTTTTGACTCCCTCGAAAACAAAAATGCACTGTTCGGCATTATTCAGGGCAGTGTTTACGAAGATTTACGCGATATCTCTGTTAAAGGTCTGGTAGAGATAGGTTTTGATGGCTACGCTGTCGGCGGTCTGGCTGTGGGTGAGCCAAAGGAAGATATGCACCGCATTCTGGAGCATGTTTGCCCGCAAATTCCAGCAGATAAACCCCGGTACCTGATGGGCGTGGGTAAACCAGAAGATCTGGTTGAAGGCGTTCGTCGCGGCATTGATATGTTCGACTGCGTTATGCCTACGCGCAACGCGCGTAATGGTCATCTGTTTGTGACCGACGGCGTGGTGAAAATCCGTAATGCGAAGCATAAAAGCGATACCAGCACGCTCGATGCCGAGTGCGATTGCTACACCTGTCGCAATTATTCACGTGCCTATCTGTACCATCTTGATCGCTGTAATGAAATATTGGGCGCGCGTCTCAACACGATTCATAACCTTCGCTATTACCAGCGCTTAATGGCTGGTTTACGCAAGGCTATCGAAGAGGGTAAATTAGAGAGCTTCGTGACTGATTTTTACCAGCGTCAGGGTCGGGATGTCCCACCTTTGAACGTTGATTAATTTATAAAATGAGGGAATTTTAATGAGCTTTTTTATTTCTGATGCGGTAGCGGCAACAGGTGCACCGGCGCAGGGCAGCCCGATGTCTCTGATCCTGATGCTGGTGGTGTTTGGTCTGATTTTCTATTTCATGATCCTGCGCCCACAGCAGAAGCGCACCAAAGAGCACAAAAAGCTGATGGACTCCATCGCTAAAGGTGACGAAGTGCTGACCAACGGTGGCCTGGTGGGTCGTGTGAGCAAGGTTTCCGACAACGGTTATGTTGTTATCGCCCTGAACGACACCACTGAAGTGGTTATCAAACGTGACTTCGTAGCTGCCGTTCTGCCGAAAGGCACCATGAAGGCGCTGTAATCAACTTTTCCCAAAGGGAACTGCCGTGTTAAACCGTTATCCTTTGTGGAAGTACATCATGCTGGTCGTCGTGATCGTCGTCGGCCTGCTGTATGCACTCCCCAACCTGTATGGTGAGGATCCGGCTGTTCAAATCACTGGCGCGCGCGGTGTCGCCGCCAGTGAGCAAACGCTGATCCAGGTCCAGAAAACTTTACAAGAAGAAAAAATTACCGCTAAGTCTGTGGCACTGGAAGAGGGCGCAATTCTTGCTCGCTTCGACTCCACCGACACGCAGCTCCGCGCTCGTGAAGCGCTGATGGGCGTGATGGGTGATAAATTTGTCGTGGCGTTGAACCTTGCTCCTGCAACT
Source organism: Silvania hatchlandensis (assembly GCF_025564065.1). Lineage (GTDB taxonomy): Bacteria > Pseudomonadota > Gammaproteobacteria > Enterobacterales > Enterobacteriaceae > Enterobacter > Enterobacter hatchlandensis. Next base: position 19,732 of record NZ_JAMGZK010000035.1, read on the forward strand.
CCGCGCTGGTTAGCCTCCATTAACGCAGAGCCGATGAAACTCGGTCTTGACCTGCGTGGCGGCGTTCACTTCCTGATGGAAGTGGATATGGATACCGCGCTCGGTAAACTGCAGGAACAAAATATTGATAGCCTGCGCAGCGATCTGCGTGAAAAAGGCATCCCTTACACCACCGTGCGTAAGGAAGATAATTACGGGCTGAGCATCGCGTTCCGCGACAGCAGCGCGCGCGATCAGGCGATGGATTACCTGACGCAGCGTCATCGCGATCTGGTGCTGTCCAGCCAGGGTAGCAACCAGCTGCGTGCGGTGATGACCGATGTGCGTCTGAAAGAAGCGCGTGAATACGCGGTTCAGCAGAACATCAACATCCTGCGTAACCGTGTAAACCAGCTTGGCGTGGCCGAACCGCTGGTTCAGCGTCAGGGCTCTGACCGTATCGTGGTTGAGCTGCCGGGTATCCAGGATACCGCGCGTGCGAAAGAGATTCTTGGCGCGACCGCAACCCTGGAATTCCGTCTGGTGAACACCAACGTCGATCAGTCCGCTGTGGCGTCTGGCCGCGTTCCGGGTGATTCGGAAGTGAAACAGACCCGTGAAGGTCAGCCGGTTGTCATGTACAAGCGTGTGATCCTGACCGGTGACCACATCACCGACTCCACCTCCAGCCAGGATGAATACAACCAGGCGCAGGTTAACATCTCGCTCGACAGCGCAGGTGGCAACATCATGTCTAACTTCACCAAGGACAACATCGGTAAACCGATGGCGACCCTGTTCGTGGAGTACAAAGACAGCGGTAAGAAAGACGCCAACGGGCGCGCTATTCTGGTGAAACAGGAAGAGGTGATTAACATCGCCAACATCCAGTCTCGGCTGGGTAACAGCTTCCGTATCACCGGTATCAGTAACCCGAACGAAGCCCGTCAGCTCTCGCTGCTGCTGCGTGCCGGTGCGCTGATCGCGCCAATTCAGATTGTTGAAGAGCGCACCATCGGTCCAACGCTGGGTATGCAGAACATCACCCAAGGTCTGGAAGCCTGTCTGGCCGGTCTTCTGATCTCCATCGTCTTCATGCTCTTCTTCTATAAGAAGTTTGGCCTGATTGCGACCTCAGCGCTGATTGCGAACCTGGTGTTGATCATCGGCATTATGTCCCTGCTGCCAGGGGCAACGCTGACCATGCCGGGGATCGCGGGTATCGTCTTAACCCTTGCGGTTGCGGTCGATGCTAACGTACTGATTAACGAACGTATCAAAGAAGAGTTGAGCAACGGGCGTTCAGTACAACAGGCGATCGATGAAGGCTACCGCGGCGCGTTCAGCTCTATTTTCGATGCGAACGTGACGACGCTAATCAAAGTCCTGATCCTGTACGCTGTCGGTACTGGTGCCATTAAAGGTTTTGCTATCACGACCGGTATCGGCGTGGCGACCTCAATGTTTACCGCTATCGTCGGCACCCGTGCCATCGTGAACCTGCTGTACGGCGGCAAGCGCGTTAAAAAGCTGTCTATCTGAGGAGTGCGTTGTGGCACAGGAATATACTGTTGAGCAATTGAACTACGGCCGTAAAGTCTGGGACTTTATGCGCTGGGATAACTGGGCGTTCGGCATTTCAGGTTTGCTGCTGATCGTCTCTATCGCCATTATGGGCGTGCGCGGTTTTAACTGGGGTCTGGATTTCACCGGTGGTACGGTGATTGAAATTACCCTGGAGAACCCGGTCGATATGGACCAGATGCGTCTGTCGCTGGAAAAGGCGGGCTTTGAAGAGCCGCTGCTGCAGAACTTCGGCAGCAGCCGTGACATCATGGTGCGTATGCCGCCGGCGAAAGATGCCAACGGCAGCCAGGAGTTGGGCAGCAAGGTCGTTAACGTGATTAACGAATCGACCAACCAGCATGCAACGGTAAAACGAATTGAATTCGTTGGCCCGAGCGTGGGTGCCGATCTGGCCCAGACCGGTGCGATGGCGCTACTGGTCGCGCTGATCTCCATCCTGGCGTACGTCGGTTTCCGCTTCGAGTGGCGTCTGGCTGCCGGGGTGGTTATCGCGCTGGCGCACGACGTGGTGATCACCATGGGCGTGCTGTCGCTGTTCCATATCGAGATTGACCTGACCATTGTGGCATCCCTGATGTCGGTTATCGGTTACTCGCTGAACGACAGCATCGTGGTATCGGACCGTATCCGTGAAAACTTCCGTAAGATCCGTCGCGGCACGCCGTACGAAATCTTTAACGTGTCGTTGACTCAGACGCTGCACCGTACCTTGATCACCTCCGGTACCACCTTGATGGTGATCCTGATGCTGTATCTCTTTGGCGGCCCGATTCTGGAAGGCTTCTCGCTGACCATGCTGATCGGTGTCTCCATCGGTACGGCCTCTTCCATCTACGTGGCGTCCGCGCTGGCGTTGAAGCTGGGCATGAAGCGTGAGCACCTGCTGCAGCAGAAAGTGGAAAAAGAAGGGGCGGATCAGCCGTCAATTCTGCCGTAACGAGACATTCGTTCTGGTAATAAAATCCCGGCCATCTGGCCGGGATTTTTTTTATCGGCGTCTGACAAACACTCCTGACAGTATGCTGTCAGGAGGCCTGTCATACACTCCTTCTGAACCCCAATAACAGGCAGGAGGATGTATGAAAAGTGTGATTAACTGGTTTGAAATTCCGGTCGCCGATATGGCGCGGGCTATCGGCTTTTATGAGCCGGTAATGCAGGTGGCGCTGAAGATTGAAAAAATGGACTGTGCCGAGCTGGCGATCTTCCCTCATGAAGACCCGGCAACCGGTGGCGCGCTGGCAAAATTTGACGGCATTACACCAGCACCGCAGGGCGCTATTATTTACCTGCATACTGACAATCTGGCGGCCACGCTGGATCGTGTGTCATCGGCCGGTGGCGAGTGCGTTTTTGGCCCGCTTGAACTGCCGCGTGGTATTGGCACTATTGCGCTGTTTACCGACAGCGAAGGCAACAGGGTCGGGCTGCACCAGCCCGCCTGATACCCATAATGAAAGCGAAGAACCGATGACCCGACGTGCTGACCGGCTGTTTCAGATAGTCCAGATCCTGCGCGGCAGGCGGCTGACCACGGCGGCGTTGCTTGCCGAGCGGTTGGGCGTGTCTGAGCGGACGGTGTATCGCGATATCCGGGATTTGTCGCTTTCAGGTGTGCCGGTAGAAGGGGAGGCGGGCAGCGGGTACCGACTGTTGTCGGGCTTCGATTTACCGCCTCTGATGCTGACAAATCGTGAATCAGAAGCGCTGATGGTGGCGATTCGTCTGCTCAAAACCTGGGGCGGCGAGTCGCTGTCGCGCGAGCTGGAGTCGGCGCAGGAGAAGGTGCTGGCGATCCTACCAGAAGAGAGTCGTCGCAAGGCCGAGCAGACGCGGATCTACGCCCCGGACATCGCCATGCAAAACCACTCCCGCAGCGGTTTTGACGTTATTCATCAGGCGATATCTGCCCAGCGGGTGCTGGCGCTGCACTATCGCGATGAAGCCGGACAGCTATCCTGGCGTGACGTGCAGCCGCTGGGGTTGTTTTTCTGGGGAGAGCACTGGTTACTGGCCGCCTGGTGTGAAAGGCGCGATGACTACCGCTGTTTCCGGCTCGATCGCTGTCTCAATATTACGCTGACCGACAGGCGGTTTAGCGAAAGCGCTGACCGGTCGCTGGCGGATTTCCTGCGCAAAGTGAAGCAATAAAAAAGCCAGCGGTTACGCTGGCTTTTGCCCGGCAAAACGACAGGATTAGAAGTTGTAACCCACAACCAGGTAACCACCCCAGCCGGTAGAACGGACGTTGAAGTCACCTTTGCCGAAGTTCAGGCTCGCGTCGTCGTTCCACTGACCACCGTTGTGCCAGTAACGTGCCACAACAGAGTAGTGCCAGTGATCGTAGTTCAGCGCCAGGATGTGGCTGGAGGCGATGGAGTTGTTAGTGCGCGCTTTCTTACCGTCCAGGTCACGGAAATCGTCGTCGCCCAGGTCTGAACCCCAGTCAAAGTTGGTGAAGCCGATATAGCTCAGGTTACCGCCCCACAGGGAGGTGATCGGCACAAAGTATTTCACTTTGAAACGGTAGCCATCCCACTCGTTTTCGTTTGCTGCGCCGTAGTTCTGCCACTGGTATTTCGCGTACACGTTCATCGACAGGCTCATTGGCAGGCCAGTATCGATGTCGGTACCCAGACCCATATACCAGGTGCTCTGACGACCGTCTTCGTTGCGGCCCATGTCGTAGATGTAGTTGTTAGCGATGTACCACTCTTTGAACGGACCGAAGCTCAGGTCAGCACCGGTCAGCTTGTCGATGGAGAAGCGCGGTTCGATCTCCATGAACAGTGGGGAGCCGTGGTTCCAGATACCCTTCGCGTCAGTGTTACCCCCGAAGAAGACTGGCGCATCCATGTAGCCATAGAAATCAAACCAGTCTTTCTTAGCGAAAGCTTCGTATTCCAGGTAGGTATCGTTACGGATCTGTGGTCCAAAGCGGGTGTGATAGCTGCCAACCACGTTGACGCTCTGGTGCCACCAGTCGGAGACATACTCTGGTTTATCGTTTTCTGCTGCCTGCACAGCAAAAGTGGAGGAGAGTGCCAGTGCTGCACCGGCTGCCAGTAATGTTTTTTTCATAATGATGCCACTGATTTGAAATCCCTAACGGGAGTGAAAAAGGCGCGAATTGCGTTTCTAAATATTTCGTGTTGCTGCGAGCCTATTATAGGAATCCCTGCTCACAAAAATATGTGTTGTTTCACATATCTCTCATATACGTAATCGATTGCGTTCACGTTTGCGTATTTTAACGGAGCGGATTGTAATGGCAAACATTCATGTTGCCAATCATTACGGCGAAAGGGAGGAGCGGAACGCGAAACACGTTCCGCAGGGGGATTATTGCGCGACGGGCTGAATATCGTGAATGCGGACAAACCCGAGCTGGTCCGGGGTGATACCGTTTAGCTGGAGCGGAATATCGACATCGCTCGGCGCCAGCACGCTGGCCGGAGCGTTAATCAGCTGGGTCTGGACATTCACCTCCTGGAAGCTATCGGTCGTACCCTGAATCTGGCCCCACTCTACGGTAGCGCTAAATGCCGGCAGCGGATCGTTCGATTCCCCCTGAATGCGCAGGGTCGCGCGGGTGCCATCGCTATTGGGCGCCACGTTGACCAGCGACATACGCAAGGTGCCAATCTGGCTGTTCAGACGAGCAGGGGTATTCGAGCCAGGCAGCAGATACACCCCGCTGGTGGATTTAACGTTCAGCGCGTTCTGTTGGGTGATTTTTACGGTTTCCTGATTGAGCTTACTCATGGTCGCATTCAGCGAGCTGACGCTCTGGTTCATCTGGCGCACTTCACTTTGCTGGGCGCAGGCGCTCAGGCTAAAGAGGCTTCCCACCAGCAGTATTCTTAGGTAACGTCTTGTCATGGTGATTATTTCCCTGAGATAACGGATTCTGCTAAGGGTAGTCAACGTCGCGGGCTCGGGTATAGATCCTTTATCCCAAAAACGCGTCTTCTTTGTTGTCAGCCCAGTTCAGGGTAAAATAGAGTTCAGTCAACCCGATAGTCAGGACATCGCATGCATTGCCCATTTTGTCTCGCCGTGGATACCAAAGTAATCGACTCCCGACTGGTGGGAGAAGGCTCTTCCGTGCGCCGCCGCCGCCAGTGCCTGGAGTGTAATGAACGTTTCACCACCTTTGAAGTGGCCGAGCTGGTGATGCCGCGCGTCGTGAAAAGTAACGACATTCGCGAACCGTTCAACGAAGAGAAGCTGCGCCGAGGGATCCTCAAAGCGCTGGAGAAACGCCCGGTCAGCGCCGACGACGTTGAAATGGCGCTCAACCATATTAAATCGCAGCTGCGTGCAACCGGTGAACGCGAAGTGGCCAGCAAAATGATTGGCAACCTGGTGATGGAGCAGCTCAAAAAGCTCGATAAAGTCGCCTATATCCGCTTTGCCTCCGTCTACCGCAGTTTTGAAGATATCAAAGAGTTTGGCGAAGAGATCGCCCGCCTACAGGATTAAGCGCATGCAGGATGAGATTTACATGGCGCGAGCGCTCAAGCTGGCGCAACGCGGACGTTTCACCACCCATCCCAACCCCAATGTCGGCTGTGTGATTGTTAACGATGGCCAGATTGTCGGCGAAGGTTTTCACTACCGTGCCGGCGAGCCGCATGCAGAAGTGCATGCCCTGCGCATGGCGGGCGAGAAAGCCCGAGGCGCAACCGCTTATGTGACGCTGGAACCTTGCAGCCATCACGGGCGTACGCCGCCGTGCTGCGACGCGCTGATCGCCGCCGGAGTATCACGCGTTGTCGCCGCCATGCAGGATCCCAACCCGCAGGTTGCCGGGCGCGGTCTTTATCGCCTGCAGCAGGCGGGCATTGAGGTCAGCCACGGGCTGATGATGAGCGAAGCAGAACGCCTGAATAAAGGCTTCCTCAAGCGGATGCGGACCGGTTTCCCCTATATTCAGCTAAAGATGGGCGCCTCGCTCGATGGCCGCACGGCGATGGCCAGCGGCGAAAGCCAGTGGATTACCTCCCCGCAGGCAAGGCGCGATGTGCAACGTCTGCGTGCGCAAAGTCATGCTATTCTCACCAGCCATGCCACCGTGCTGGCAGACGATCCTGCCCTTACCGTGCGCTGGGATGAGCTGAATGCTGACACCCAGGCGCTCTACCCGCAGGAGAACGTCCGTCAGCCGCTGCGTATTGTGGTGGATCGTCAGAATAGCGTAACGCCCGCGCATCGGATCGTGCAGCAGCCGGGCGAGACCTGGTTTGCCCGCACTCAGGAAGACGATCGCAGCTGGCCGGAAGGGGTACGCAGCATTATGGTGCCGGAGCACAACGGTCACCTGGATTTAGTGGTGCTGATGATGCTGCTGGGCAAACAGCAGGTTAACAGTATCTGGGTCGAAGCGGGCCCGACGCTGGCTGGCGCATTGATACAGGCTGGATTGGTGGATGAACTGATTGTCTATCTGGCGCCTAAACTGTTAGGCAGCGACGCACGCGGCTTGTGCAGCCTGCCAGGGCTTGAAAAACTGGCTGATGCCCCGGCATTTAACTTTAGCGAGGTCCGGTCGGTTGGGCCGGATCTGTGCCTGCATTTGACTAACGCGTAACGGCTTTTGAATTTCGGAAGCAGTGCGCAAAGTATTATGATAAAATCCGCCCCCCTGCGGGGCCAAATGAACCCGTAAAGGAAGAGTATGAACATTATTGAAGCTGCTGTTGCTACCCCAGACGCTCGCGTCGCCATCACCATTGCGCGTTTCAACAACTTCATCAACGACAGCCTGCTGGATGGTGCGATTGACGCCCTGAAACGTATCGGCCAGGTGAAAGACGAAAACATTACCGTTGTCTGGGTTCCAGGTGCTTACGAACTGCCACTGGCAGCGGGCGCACTGGCGAAAACTGGCAAATACGATGCGGTAATCGCGCTGGGTACCGTTATTCGTGGCGGCACGGCACACTTTGAATATGTTGCAGGTGGTGCAAGCAACGGTCTGTTGCACGTCGCGCAGGAAGCTGAAATTCCTGTCGCTTTTGGCGTACTCACCACTGAAAGTATTGAACAAGCTATCGAACGCGCTGGCACTAAAGCCGGTAACAAAGGTGCAGAAGCTGCACTGACCGCGCTTGAAATGATCAATGTATTGAAAGCCATCAAGGCCTGATTTTTTTGTAAGGGGAATTCCGTGAAACCTGCTGCTCGTCGCCGCGCCCGTGAATGTGCCGTTCAGGCACTTTACTCCTGGCAGTTGTCCCAGAACGACATCTCTGATGTTGAATACCAGTTCCTGGCGGAACAAGACGTCAAAGACGTTGACGTCGTGTACTTCCGTGAACTGCTGTCGGGAGTGGCGACTAATAGCGCGTATCTCGACGGTCTGATGAAGCCGTACCTGTCCCGCCTGCTCGAAGAGCTGGGTCAGGTTGAAAAAGCGGTGCTGCGCATTGCGCTGTTTGAGCTGGCTAAACGTGACGATGTGCCGTACAAAGTGGCCATCAACGAAGCTATCGAACTGGCGAAAACCTTCGGTGCGGAAGACAGCCACAAATTTGTTAACGGCGTACTGGATAAAGCTGCACCTGCAATCCGTCCCCGCAAAAAGTGATCCCTAAGCCGGAGTGCTGCATTACCCCATGGGGTGGTGCGGGCTCCGGTTTTTTTTATTTTCTTTGCTGAGGCATAACGTATGGCATGCGGCGAATTTTCCCTGATTGCCCGTTATTTTGACCGCGTCAGAAGCGCGCGTCTCGATGTGGAAACCGGCATCGGCGATGACTGTGCTCTGCTGAATGTCCCCGAAAAACAGACCCTGGCCATCAGCACCGACACCCTGGTGTGCGGTCGTCATTTCCTGGCGGATATCGATCCTGCCGATCTGGCGTATAAAGCGCTGGCGGTGAACGTCAGCGATTTGGCCGCGATGGGTGCCGATCCGGCGTGGTTAACGCTGGCATTGACCCTGCCGGAAGTGGACGAAAGCTGGCTGGCTGCCTTCAGCGACGCGTTGTTTGAACAGCTCAACTACTACGATATGCAGCTGATCGGAGGCGATACCACCGCCGGGCCGCTGTCAATGACGCTGGCGATCCACGGCTATGTGCCGGTGGGCCGCGCCCTGAAACGCTCAGGTGCCAAACCGGGGGACTGGATCTACGTGACCGGTACACCGGGCGATAGCGCGGCAGGGCTGGCGCTGTTGCAGGAGAAACTGGTGGTGGATGATGCGGATGACGCCGCTTATCTGCGAAAACGCCATCTGCGTCCGACGCCGCGTATTCTGCATGGCCAGGCGCTGCGCGAACGTGCCAGTGCGGCTATCGATCTCTCGGATGGCCTGATTTCCGATCTCGGCCATATTCTGAAGGCCAGCGGCGTGGGCGCCCGGGTTGATCTGGATACGTTCCCACTGTCTGAAGCATTACTCCGACACGTTGAGCCCGAACAGGCTCTGCGCTGGGCGCTGTCCGGCGGCGAAGATTATGAGCTGTGCTTTACTGTGCCCGAGCTTAATCGCGGTACGCTGGATGTGGCATTAGCGCACTTAGGCGCGCGTTTCACCTGCATCGGGCAGATCCTGCCCGAAAGCGAAGGTATGCAGTTTGTGCAAAACGGCTTGCCGGTAAAACTCGACTGGAAAGGGTACGATCACTTCGCGTAATGTTGTGCTGGTTTATCGCCCGGTGGCGCTGTGCTTACCGGGCCTACGGCTTATTATTTAAAACCCACGACAGGGTGCTGCCGGTACGGCGTTTCCAGCTCGGCAATCTGCTCTGGGGTGAGGGTTAAATCTACCGCGTTCATCAACTCGTCCAGCTGCTCTTCGCGCGAGGCGCCAATAATCGGGGCGGCAACACCGCGTTTGCTCAGCACCCATGCCAGCGCCACCTGCGCGCGCGTGACGTCCAGTTCGTCGGCGATGGCCGTTAAGCGCTCGGCAATTTGCGCATTGTTCGCTTCGGTTTCGTCATACAGCGTTTTGCCAAACTCATCGGATACCGAACGGGCGGTGGTTTCACCCCATGGGCGGGTTAAACGCCCGCGCGCCAGCGGACTCCAGGGGATCACCGCCACGCCGTGCTGATAGCAGAGGGGCAACATCTCGCGCTCTTCTTCCCGATAGATAAGGTTGTAGTGATCCTGCATGGTGACAAACGGCGCCCAGTCGTTCTGGGCCTGTAGCGCCAGCGCCTCGGCAAACTGGGCTGCATGCATCGATGAGGCACCGATATAGCGCGCTTTCCCCGCTTTGACCACCTCATTCAGCGCGTCCAGGGTCTCTTCGATCGGGGTGTTGTAGTCCCAACGGTGGATCTGCAGCAGATCGACATAATCCATATTCAGGCGTTGCAGGCTATCGTCGATAGAGCGCAGGATCTGCGCCCGGGAGAGGCCTTCCGGCAGGTCGCCCACCTGGTGATAGACCTTGGTGGCGACCACGACGTCTTCCCGGCGGGCGAAATCGCGCAGCGCGCGGCCAACGATCTCCTCGCTGCTGCCGTCGGAATAGCTGTTGGCGGTATCAAAGAAGTTAATTCCGCCATCGAGGGCGTGCTTGATGATCAGGCGACTGCTCTCTTCAGGCAAGGTCCAGGCGTGCTTACCCCGATCCGGTTCGCCAAAGGTCATACAACCCAGACATAAACGGGAAACCTTAAGATCTGTTTTTCCTAATGTATTGTATTGCATGGTTCCACTCCTGCTGATTGCTTAAAACAGTACCTTAAGCATAGCAGGAGCAGAAAGGGGAGGGATTACATCAGCCAGGCGGCGATACGCGCTTCGATGCCGGCGGCATCAAGTCCGATTTCGGCGCGGGCTTCATCCTGCGTGCCCTGCGGAATAAAGCGATCCGGCAGGCCGAGATTGAGCACCGGTACAGGCTTGCGGTTGGCCATCAATACTTCGTTCACGCCGCTGCCAGCACCGCCCATGATGGCATTCTCTTCGAGAGTGATCAGGGCATCGTGTCGCGCCGCCATCTCCAGAATCAACGTCTCATCCAGCGGTTTGACAAAGCGCATATCCACCAGCGTGGCGTTGAGGGATTCCGCGACTTGTGCCGCTTCCGGCATCAGCGTCCCGAAGTTCAGGATCGCCAGCTTTTCGCCTTCACGTTTAATAACCGCTTTGCCAATCGGCAGTTGTTGCAGCGGTTCCAGCGTCACGCCGACTGCATTCCCGCGCGGATAGCGCACCGCTGTCGGGCCGTCCTGATAGTGATAGCCGGTGAACAGCATCTGACGGCATTCGTTCTCGTCGCTCGGCGTCATCACCACCATATCCGGGATACAGCGCAAGTAGGAGAGATCAAACGCCCCCTGATGGGTCTGGCCGTCGGCCCCGACAATACCTGCCCGGTCAATGGCAAACAGCACCGGTAATTTCTGGATGGCGACGTCGTGGATCACCTGATCGTAAGCGCGCTGCAGGAAGGTGGAGTAGATCGCCACCACCGGCTTATAGCCGCCAATCGCCAGACCTGCGGCGAAGGTCACCGCATGCTGCTCGGCAATCGCCACGTCAAAATATTGCGTCGGGTATTTTTTGGAAAACTCGACCATCCCGGAGCCTTCGCGCATCGCCGGGGTCACGGCCATCAGCTTGCTGTCTTTGGCGGCGGTTTCACACAGCCAGTCGCCGAATATCTTCGAATAGCTCGGCATGCCGCCGCTGCTTTTTGGCAGACAGCCGCTGGTCGGATCGAATTTTGGTACCGCGTGGAAGGTGATTGGATCTTTTTCTGCCGGTTCGTAGCCCCGGCCTTTTTTGGTCATGATGTGCAGGAACTGCGGGCCTTTCAGGTCGCGCATGTTTTTCAGCGTGGTGACCAGCCCCAGAACGTCGTGACCGTCTACCGGGCCGATGTAGTTAAAGCCCAGCTCTTCGAACAGCGTACCGGGTACGACCATCCCTTTGATGTGCTCTTCGGTGCGCTTAAGCAGCTCTTTGATCGGCGGAACGCCGGAAAAGACCTTTTTGCCGCCTTCGCGCAGGGTGGAATAGAGCTTGCCGGACAGTAGCTGCGCCAGGTGGTTATTCAGCGCACCGACGTTTTCGGAAATCGACATCTCGTTGTCATTGAGGACCACCAGCATGTCCGGTTTGATATCCCCGGCGTGGTTCATCGCTTCAAACGCCATTCCGGCGGTGATGGCACCATCGCCAATCACGCTGACGGTGCGGCGCTGTTTGCCCTCTTTCGCGGCCGCCACGGCAATCCCGATCCCGGCAGAAATAGAGGTAGAGGAGTGACCGACGCTCAGCACGTCGTACTCGCTCTCGCCGCGCCATGGGAACGGGTGCAGGCCGCCTTTCTGGCGAATAGTGCCAATTTTATCCCGACGACCGGTGAGAATTTTGTGCGGATATGCCTGATGGCCCACGTCCCAGATCAGCTGATCGAACGGGGTATTGTAGACATAGTGCAGCGCCACGGTGAGCTCCACCGTGCCAAGCCCGGAGGCGAAATGGCCACTGGAACGGCTTACGCTGTCGAGCAGATAGCGACGCAGTTCGTCGCACAGCTTCGGCAGACTCTCTTTCGGCAACAGACGTAACTCCTGGGTGGAGTCAACCAACGCCAGCGTCGGGTATTTGGCAATATCAAAACTCATCAAAGGCTCATCGAGATTGTATGTTTATTTATCACGCTGGATTATATAGTCCGCTAGCGCTTCCAGTGCCGAGGTGTCCAGTGACTGCGCGGCCAGTAGGTCTAGCGACTGGCGGGCATCATTAATCAGGTCCCGGGCTTTTTGTTGGGCTTGCTCAAGGCCCAGTAGGGCGGGATAGGTACTTTTACCAAGCTGCTGATCGGCACCCTGACGTTTCCCCAATGTTGCAGTATCGCCCACGACATCCAGAATGTCATCCTGAACCTGGAATGCTAAACCGATACTCTGTGCGTAGCGATCCAGAATCGGCAGGGCCTGACGCCCGCGCTCGCCCGCGCTCAGCGCACCTAACCGCACAGCCGCCTGAATCAGCGCGCCGGTTTTATGGCGATGAATGCGCTCAAGCTGTTCCAGATTAACCTGACGGCCTTCGGCCTCCAGATCCAGCGCCTGACCACCACACATGCCAGCCACGCCGCTGGCGTTAGCCAGCTCTGACACCATCGCCAGACGATCCCGGTCCGCTACCTCAACCATTGGGGCATCGCTCAGAATCGAAAAGGCCAGCGTCTGTAGCGCGTCGCCTGCCAGGATCGCGTTCGCTTCACCAAATTTGATGTGGCAGGTCGGCTGGCCGCGGCGCAGATCGTCATCGTCCATCGCTGGTAAATCATCGTGGATCAGCGAGTAGGCGTGAATACATTCAACCGCTGCTGCCGGGGCATCCAGCGTGTCATCGCTGATACCGAACATTCTGCCGGTGGCATACACTAAAAACGGGCGCAGGCGTTTGCCGCCTAACAGTGCGCCATAGTGCATGGCCTCAACCAGTGGAGTGTTCTGAAAAGGCTGCGGGTCGATAAACCGGCGCAACGCATCGTTAGCACGCTCAACGCACGCCTGAAGCTGGTTCGGGAAATCCATTTACTCGGCGTCCGGCGTGAAGGGGGTCGGGGTAGCATCTTCGTTATCGGAGAGCAGGATCTGCACGCGCTGTTCTGCCTGCTGCAGCTTAACCTGGCCCTGACGTGCAAGCTGCACGCCGCGTTCGAACTCATTAAGCGCCTCTTCTAACGGCAGGTCGCCGCTTTCCAGACGGGTAACGATTTGCTCCAGTTCACTCAGCGCAGTTTCGAAACTGGCAGGTGCATCGTTTTTCTTCGGCATAGTGAATTTTTGACTCTCAGTTTTTTATCCCTGACATGGTATCGGACTCAGGGTAATTATCAAATAACGCGCAATATGCACAGGCGCTTCGCGATGGTGGTATACTTGCGGGCCTGGATGCAGCCTGGTGGATATGCAGGCTGCTGTACTCTCTTCCATCACAAGCCTTTACCGGCTTGCCAACGAAATATTGCCGCCATGAAGTTTATCATTAAATTGTTCCCGGAAATCACTATCAAAAGCCAATCTGTGCGTTTGCGCTTTATTAAAATATTGACCGGTAACATTCGTAACGTCTTAAAAGAATATGAAGAAACCCTCGCGATTGTTCGCCATTGGGATCACATTGAAGTTCGCGCCAAAGATGAAAGCCAGCGTCTCGACATCCGCGACGCGCTGACGCGCATTCCAGGGATCCACCACATTCTGGATGTCGAAGATGTGCCGTTCACCTCGCTTCACGATATTTTCGAAAAAGTGCTGGTGCAGTTTCGCCCTGAAGTTGAAGGTAAATCTTTCTGCGTACGTGTTAAACGTCGTGGAAAGCATGAGTTCACCTCAATCGAAGCCGAACGCTATATTGGCGGCGGTTTGAATCAGCATATTGAGTCTGCACGCGTGAAGCTGACGCGTCCGGACGTGACGGTGAATCTCGAAATCGAAAACGATCGTCTGCTGCTGGTTAATGGCCGCTATGAGGGCATTGGCGGGTATCCGATCGGGACGCAGGAAGACGTGCTGTCACTGATCTCCGGCGGTTTCGACTCCGGCGTCTCCAGCTATATGCTGATGCGTCGCGGCTGTCGCGTGCATTACTGCTTCTTTAACCTGGGCGGTGCCGCGCATGAAATCGGCGTTCGTCAGGTGGCACATTACCTGTGGAAACGTTTTGGCAGCTCCCACCGCGTGCGTTTTGTCGCCGTTAACTTCGAACCCGTGGTCGGCGAAATCCTCGAAAAAGTGGAAGACGGCCAGATGGGCGTGGTGCTCAAGCGCATGATGGTGCGTGCCGCCTCCCAGGTGGCTGAGCGCTACGGCGTGCAGGCGCTGGTAACCGGCGAAGCGCTGGGCCAGGTTTCCAGCCAGACGCTGACCAACCTGCGCCTTATCGACAACGTGTCTGATACCTTGATCCTACGTCCTCTGATCTCTCACGATAAAGAGCACATCATCGATCTTGCGCGTGAGATCGGCACCGCCGATTTTGCCCGTACCATGCCGGAATACTGCGGTGTGATTTCGAAAAGCCCAACCGTCAAAGCGGTGAAGGGGAAGATTGAAGCCGAAGAACTGAATTTCGATTTCGGTATCCTGGATAAAGTGGTCGCTGAGGCGTCCAATATCGATATCCGTGAAATCGCCCAGCAGACCGCGCAGGACGTGGTGGAAGTTGAAACCGTAACCGGTTTTGGCCCGGACGATGTGCTGCTGGATATTCGCTCCAGTGATGAGCAGGACGCAAATCCATTTACGCCGGAAGGCGTTGAAGTGACTTCGCTGCCGTTCTATAAGCTGAGCACGAAGTTTGGCGATCTGGATAAGAGCAAAACGTATCTGCTGTGGTGCGAGCGCGGCGTGATGAGCCGCCTGCAGGCGCTCTATCTGCGCGAGCAGGGCTTTACCAATGTGAAGGTGTATCGCCCGTAGCCGTGATGCCCGGCAAGCGCAGTGCCGCCGGGCAATTTCTATGCTTCGTAGTAGTTATAAATCCCTGCCGCCATTACCAGCGATGACGCCACGTCGTAGGCTTTTTCGCGCCCTACCAGCAGTTCAATCATCTTCAACGCAAAATCAATCGAGGTGCCTGGCCCCTGGCTGGTAAGCAGATTGACGCGCGGATCCCAGACCACACGCTTATCCACCCACTGCGCTTCTGGAATACGATCCTTCAGGGTCGGAAAACCGGTCATATTACCCATAGGGAAGATATTATGCGGGACCAGTACGGTGGCAGCAGCGGCGCAAATGGCGGCAACAATTCGTCCGGAAAGATGAAACTGTCGAACGGTCTCGACCAGCAGTGGGTTGTCGCGAAAGCACTCCGCACCCTGCAGGCCGCCGGGCAGGACGATGACATCGTAATCGCCGTCGGCGACCTCCACCAGCGGCGCATCGGCTACAATTTTCACGCCTCGCGAACAGGTGATAATCAGATTGCCATCGCTGGCGACGCTCGCGGTAGTGACGCTAATCCCGGCGCGAACCAGCAGATCGATTGTAGTGACCGCTTCGGTTTCTTCGCTACCAGGGGCGAGACATACCAGGGCTGATGCGCTCATATTCACTCTCCTTACGTTTAACCTGCTCATACAGATAGACATTTTCAGGCACACTGATGCCGTGTGCACGGGCGCGTTTTAGCAGGTATCCGGTGATGTAGTCGATTTCGGTGTGGCGTAACCCGCGCACGTCCTGCAGCATCGACGAGATATTCTGCGCCGTGCTTTCAATGACCTCTTCGACGTAATAGCGAATATCGTCCACCGAGGTGTGGATCCCTTCGCGCTCAACGACGGCAGCCACTTCAGCGCACAGCGTGGCCAGCTTCTGTGGATGATTCTTCAGCTCACCATTCGGACAGTCCAGCAGGGCCGTCAGCGGGTTAATCACGCAGTTCACCGCCAGCTTGCGCCACATTTGCGGGCGAATATTGTCATGCCAGGCCACATCCGGCAGCACCTGCTGAAACAGATCGGCAAGTCCACTGTAGTCACCCTCCTGCGCTCTCGCCGGACCAATGTGAGTCATGCCGCTGGCGACATGGACGATCACGTTGCCATCCCGACGCGCGGCATGGGTGGTGATCGCCATCAGCAGCGGCTGGTGGATGCTTTTTAACTCTTCAATGGTGCCCATACCGTTGTGCAGCAGCATAATCGGCGAGGTGCGGGGAAGGGTGGAGGCCAGCGCTCTGACAGCATCGGAAACCTGCCAGGCTTTCAGTGTCACCAGCAGCAAATCGCTCTGTGCCAGGAAGTCAGGATCGTTTGCAATAAGAGATTCGTTAAAGATACTCCCATCTTCATCAATCAGGTTTACACTGCAATAGGGCTGTGGCACGCGCAGCCAGCCCTGTACTTCATGTCCATGTTTGCACAGTGCGGTCAGCCAAAGTTGTCCAAGCGCTCCGCATCCAAGCACGGTAATTTTCATTGTTCCTCCTCACCTGCAACCACACCAGGTGTTACAGCATTAAGTATAGCGTCGACAGCTAAGCTTCTGTTGAGTTATGCCTCGTTGCGGGTATTATGCAACGCAACAAAAGTAAAGGGAGAAGAAAAGATGCCATCTTTCGATATTGTTTCCGAAGTTGATATCCAGGAAGTACGTAACGGCGTGGATAACGCAAGCCGTGAAGTTGAGACACGTTTCGATTTTCGTGGCGTTGAGGCCAGTTTTGAGCTGAACGACGCGAATAAGACCATTAAGGTGCTCAGCGAATCTGATTTTCAGGTGACGCAGTTGCTGGACATTCTGCGTGCAAAGCTGTTAAAGCGCGGCATTGAAGGGACGTCCCTTGATGTGCCAGAAGAGTTCGTACACAGCGGCAAAACCTGGTTTGTTGAAGCCAAACTGAAGCAGGGCATTGAGAGCGCGATGCAGAAGAAAATCGTCAAGCTCATCAAAGACAGCAAGCTGAAAGTGCAGGCGCAGATTCAGGGTGAAGAAATTCGCGTAACCGGTAAATCCCGTGACGACCTGCAGGGCGTGATGGCGTTGGTGCGCGGCAGCGATCTTGGCCAGCCGTTCCAGTTCAAAAACTTCCGCGATTAAGAGACAAGCCCGGCTCGCCGGGCTTGTTTTCAGGCTTTTAGCGCCAGTTCAACTTCTACGCGGTTGGTCACTTTACTGTCGATTTTGACGTACAAACTGCGCTCTTCAGGCACCAGCAATACCTCACTGACCCCTTCTTTACTCTCAATTCGCTTTTTAAGCGCGTCATTAATCTCGACATCGTGCGGTATTTCTATCCGCAGACTGCTGACGTAGCGGGGCTCTTTCATGGTGCTGGCGACCAGCAGCCAGACTGTCGCCAGCAGCGCGCCCGCCAGGAAAACGGTCTGAGAATCAAAAAATCCATCGACCCAGCCGCCCAGCGCGCCACCAATTGCCACGCCGATAAACTGGCTGGTGGAGTAAATCCCCATCGCCGTCCCTTTGTAACCCGCCGGTGACTCTTTACTGATCAACGACGGCAGCAGGGCTTCCATCAGGTTGAAGGCGAGGAAGAACAGCTGTACGCCGGCAATCAGCTCCCAGAAGTGCGGACCCGAGCCCCAGAGCACGATTTCGGCGATGAGCAGCAGCGCGACGCAGGCGAGGAAGACGCGCTTCATCCGCCGCTTTGCTTCGGCATAGATGATAAACGGCACGACGGAGACAAACGAGATCAGCATCGTCCCCAGATAGACTTTCCAGTGCTCAGCGGCCGGAAAACCCGCTGCGGCAAGCTGGCCGGGCAGGGCGACAAAGGTGGACATCAGCAGAATATGCAGGCACATAATGCCAAAGTTCAGCTTCAGTAGGCGCGGTTCAGCCAGCACTTTGCTGAAGCAGCCTTTCACCATCCCCGATTCGCGGTTCAGAACGTGATTTTTACTGTCCGGCACCACCCATATTGTCAGGGCGATGCCGAGGGTTGCCAGCAGGGCAATCATCCAGAATAAGGCATTCAAACCCAGGGCATGGGTAATGATCGGACCCAGAACCATTGCGATAGCAAAGGTCACGCCGAAGCTGACGCCAATGAAGGCCATCGCTTTGGTTCGGTTCTGTTCTCGCGTTAAGTCAGAAAGCAGCGCCATTACTGCCGCCGCGATAGCGCCGGAGCCTTGCAGCGCACGGCCAAGAATAATGCCCCAGATGGAGTGGGAGAGGGCGGCGATAATACTGCCGACCACAAAGACCATTAATCCACCGATAATCAGTGGCTTGCGGCCCACGCGGTCCGAGAGCAGACCAAAGGGGATCTGAAACACCGCCTGCGCCAGGCCGTAAATCCCGATCGCCAGGCCAATCAGCGCTTCACTCGCCCCCTGCAGCGCCATGCCGTATGTAGTCAGAACGGGCAGGACCATAAACATGCCGAGCATACGCAATGAAAAAACAGTCCCTAAACCCCAGGTGGCGCGTAACTCGCCTGGCGTCATTTTATAATCGTTCATTACCACCTCTGTCTAAAAAGCGCGACCAGTGTAGTGCGAGTCAGGAGTGGGGTAAACAGAGGTAAGATAAACAAACATTTCCATAACGAATGATTTGTGCGGTTAAGCGGATGTCGGCGTAATGCTTCGGGTGGATATGGCGTTCTGTCGCGCCGGGAAGGTGAGGAGCGGTGCCCTTTACGGTTTGAAATGGAAATCATGCGGGCACCCTCATAACGCTGTTCACACCAGGTCTGTCACAATATGAATGTTTCTTATATTTTTTCTTTTTAGAATCAGTGGATTTTATGGTGAGTTAAATTTATGACTGTATGCAAAACCCTTAAATAACTTTGGGAAAGAAGAAAAAACCGGTGCAGGTTGAGATTCACATAACGTTTGTTGAATAGGGTCCTGTTTATAAAGAACTTTTTAAAGTCTGTTTCGCAGAGGTGAACAACGTGCGGTGAGGATGACGGATTCTCTGACCCTGATTTCATCGGTAAACCTTCATTATTATCATTAATGCTAAACCGGAAATTCATCTTTGAATCATCTTCAGGCAGAGAAGAATGCGTGGGAAGTCACGTGAGTCGATGTCATGCATGTTTAATCCTGCCGCTCAAACCGCTAACGCATCCAGAAATTTGATTTAAATCATATTACGGGAAGGATTTAATAACATGAGTAACAATTCACTTTTTGTTCATCATGCAAACCGGAAAACTAGCAATCTGATAAGGCTGAATCAGGAGACATGAAACGGACAAAGTATCCTCTCACCCGACCTTTCTCGACAAGTTCAAGCTGTACTCTGTACAAGGAGCGTATTATGTTTTTATTTCAAGTCCTGGCCTCGTCATTTTTTAGTATGCACCTTTGCTGGCATCTTCGAACCCATTAAATATATTTCCAATCAATGTGATATGTGAAAATTAATCTCGACATGAATATGTTGCGCAAAACGGTCGAAGGTGAATAACCATGCCAGGGTTTTGGCTTTTTACTTTTGACTGCATTCAACAATACTATTTCCAAAAGGTTTATATGAAACAGAACAAAAACAAACATAAGGCAATCAAATTAAACCCGATTGCCGCATCGTTGTTACTGCTGTTACCCGTAATGGCACACGCCGCTGATATTTCAATTATTGATGGAAGTATTACATCAGCGGCTAACGGCGTTACCGTGGTGAATATCAAGGAAGCAAACGGTAATGGATTATCTCATAATATTTATGAAAGTCTGAACGTACCTAAAGAAGGGGTGATCTTTAATAACGCCGCGACCGCGACTGACACTGTATTAGGCGGACAAATTGCGGCTAACGCCAACATGGCGGGCGGAACGGCAAAAGTCATTCTTAACGAAGTAACCTCCACCAATGCCAGTACCATCAGTGGGATGATGGAAGTGGCTGGCGACTCAGCACATCTGATCATTGCAAACCCAAATGGGATCACCACCCAAGGCGGCGGTTTTATCAACGCAAGCAAAGGGACCCTGACGACGGGGACGCCGAACGTTCAAGACGGTGCTCTTGCTGGCTATTCTGTCAACGGTGGGACCATTACCGTGGGCGGATTTCAGAGTGAATCGCCTACTGAGATTCTGGCGCGCAGCGTAAAAGTGATCGGAGAGATAAAAGTTGGCGAACTCTCCGTTGTCTCAGGGAGCAACGCGATTAATACCGATGGTACGGTGACAGGCCAGGTCAACGCGTCAGGCACGGCAGGTAGCTCTTATGGCGTGGATGTTTCACGATTGGGTGGAATGTACGCCAATAAAATCAGCCTGATCAGTACTGAAAGTGGGATGGGTGTACGTAACGAAGGCACTATCGCAGGTGGCGTAAGCGGGGTTAACATTGCCAGTAACGGCAAGCTTATCAATAACAAAGCCACCATTAATTCCAGCGGCAACCTTACTGTCAGTACCAATGATAAGCTGGAAAATATTACCGGTACTATAGGTAGCGATAAATCGATCACCATCAATACCGCCAATAATGCCATCGCCAATACCAGTTCAGGTAGCATTTCCTCGACAGAAAATACCTATATTACCAGCGGTGCGTTAGACAACACGAATGGCAAATTAGCCGCGGGCGCGACATTGGCGGTGAATACCACCGGTAAGAAACTGACTAACTCAGGAAAGGCCAAAACAGCGGGTATTGAAGCGGCAGTTGTCGCCCTGGATACAGGGGAATTCAGCAACGAGAATGGTCAAATTCATGCTTACTACGTGGGTTCGAAAAACACGACCATGAACAATAATTCCGGTGTGATTGATTCCTATCAAAATGTGGAAATTGAAAGTACGGGTAATATTGATAACGTCAGCGGGTTGATACGTTCCAACGTAGGCACCGTAAAGCTTAAAACCACGAAAGCGATTACAAATAATTATACTGACTCGGCCGACACCACCGGCGCAGAATCTTTAGGCATTATTGCCGGCAATGGTATTGAAATGTCCGCCGATTACCTGTTTAACCGGGGTGGGACGATTGCTTCCTCAAACGATATCCAGGTAGACACAATAAGGGATATTGATAACTATCAGGGGCATATTGAAAGCAGCGAGAACATTTCGCTGAAAGGACGTAAGCTCAATACCAGTCAATCGGGCATCAACGGTATGAAAGGCGTTAATATTGACCTCAGTGATACCTATGACAGTCGAATTGGGGTCGTGACGTCAACCGATGGCGATGTCGTCATCAAAGCAAAAAATGTGAAAAACAGCAGTTCCGTCATCCTGGCAAACAACATCAATATCCAGTCACAATCTGATATGAATAATCAATATTCAATGATGGTTGCTGATGAACATTTAACGCTCAACGCGGCGGGTAATATCACTGCCAGTGATAGCGACATGTTTGGTCCTCTCGTGGGTAGGTATCTTGGTTTTGCTAATCAGGCTGGTGGATTGATCTCAGGTACTGGCGTCGATATTACGGCTAAAAGTCTGAATAATAAATCTGGCCGTATTGTTGCACAGACCGGTGATATCAACATCAACTTAACAGGGGATATGGCCAGCTCATATGGGCAGGTTGCGGCGAATGCCGGGAATGTGACTATTGCGGCGAATAAAATTAACGCTGATTATGGCACCCTGTACAGTTCTGGCGATCTGCGCATTGATGCTAAAGGTTTAACCCTCAAAGGCGACGGTTCTATTGTGAACAATACTGCAAGGGGGATTATTGCATCCGACAGTGATGTAGTAATCAATATCAATGGCGATTTTCACAACAGAGGATGGATTAGTGGTAAAAATGACGTGACCGTTACTACTACCGGTAATTTAAATAACGATCACACCATCAGTGCTGATGCCAATTTAACCCTGAAAGGTAAAAATGTCGGCAACGGTAAGGATTATGCTGCGAAGAAAACCCTGACTATTACATCAGATAATGATCTAAAAAACTATTACGGCAGTAACATTTCTGGAGAGACTACCGTTGTCAACGCTAAAAACATTGTTAACTACGGCAATCTGGTTGCAGATTCCGTATTAAACGTAACGGCAAGTGATAATATTTATAATTACAGTAAAATATATACTCAAGGCAACGCTGTAATCAATACTAATAAAATTTATAACAATGGTTTTTGGGCCGTAGTAGGTGGTGAAAAAGGACTGCAAACCACCGCGAAAATTGTCAACGTTTTTGGAACAGTAGTCGGTAAGTAATTACCTAACGGGTAAAAGCAGTAAGCGATTACTGCTTTTACCTTATCAGGACATGGAATGGATATTCGATACTTTTTTAGCGTTGCTGCATGTTTCCTTGCAATTAGCTTTCAGTCGCAGGCTGATGTGCCTTTGGGTCGCCTTATAAAAGAACAGAAAAATAATGACAGCACATCTTTTCAGGAAAGCAAAATAGAAAAAAAAGACGTCTTTTCTGAAATCAAAGATAAACCCGACGTTGACAGCGAGTTTGCTCAGGAATCGCCCTGTTGGAACATCGATGAATTAGTGCTGGAAAAGGATTTTCTGCACGATCGTGGCATTCGAAAAATAAAGCAAAATGTGACCGGGAAATGCCTCGGCGAGAAGGGTGTTGGGAAGGTTGCGATACTGGTTCAGGATTATTTTATTCGTTTGGGATATGTCACTACGCGGGTGGAGACACCATCACAGGATTTGTTATCTAAAAAACTGACCCTGACCGTGGTGCCTGGGCGAATTTCAGAGGTCATTGTTACCCGTGGTGATATAAACAAAGCTTTGCTTCCCTTTAGTAAAGACGACATTCTCAATATCAGGGATATTGAGCAAGGCCTGGAAAATATCCAAAGAACGCCCGGTGTCGATGTTAAAATTAATATTTTTCCCGGTGATGTCAATGGCACCAGCAAGGTTGTAATTGATACACAACGCGAAACAAACTGGAATTTTCGAACTGCGTACAATAATTTTGGTGACAAGAGCACCGGTAGCCAGCTGATTGGCGCAACAGGGTATTTATACAATGTCGCCAGTATCAGCGATCTCTTTTATCTGGCGGGCACCAGTAGCCAGACCGGCGGTTATAAAAACGTTAGCACCTATTATAGCTTTCCCGTTGGCTACTCAGAATTTAGTCTTTTTTACAGTAACAGTAAATCCAGGCAGGGAATCAATATTGGTTCTTATCTTTTTGACTATATCGGGAAAACGGAATACCTCAGTCTTAAAGGCTACAGGATGCTACGTCGGGATGCGAACTCAAAACTCTCTACAAGCGTTGAGGTCATCAGACGTAAGTATGACTACAGTCTGGGAGGCGCTGATTTAGTTTTGCAAAAGCGTGATATGGGCAATTTACGGTTAGGTTTAAACTATAAGCAAAACTATACCGGCGCGACATTAGATTCGAGCTTAAGCTGGCAGCGTTTTATGCCGGAACTCGGCGGAACCCAAACACCGGATATGCGCAGTGGTGACGTCAGTAGCCGTAGTCAGATTGTGAATATGAATGTGAATTATGTGAAATGGCTGACTTTATTGCCCACAGAGGCTTATTATGATCTTAATCTGGGTGTACAGTATTCTCCTGATAACCTGACGTTGCAGGATAAAATTACCGTCGGTAATCGATGGACCGTACGTGGCTTCGAAAATAGCGACGGTATTGATGGGAATAAAGGTTTCTTTATACAGAATACGCTGAATTTAATAACAGGATATAAAAACGCGGTAGCGTATTTAGGCGCAGATTATGGTCAGATTACCGGAAAAGGTTCATCGCAGGACGTCGGTGGGAGAAAAATTATGGGCGGTGTCGTCGGCCTCAAAGGTGCTATTAAGGCGCTGGAGTACGATCTTTCACTCTCGAGCCCGTTTCTCTATCCTGAACATTTAGACGTCGATAACTATACGATTAATTTTAATGTAGCTTATCGACTGTAGTGACCACGGTGAAAACATGATGCGTATTGGGACAGATATTGTTGAAGTTGCGAGGATTGCCAGGGCCATTTCTGATGGGAAATCGGGGTTTCTTGAGCGCGTCTTTACGCAGCATGAAATGAAAGCAATTAATATTGCTGAACCTGACTATGAGCGCGCTTCGGGTTTCTGGGCCGCGAAAGAGTCGATTGTTAAAGCCGTCGGCTATGGATTTCGCAAGGGTATTCGCTTTCATGATATAGAAATCGCGCATGATGAGTACGGTGCACCGCGATTTAACCTTTCAGGAAGAATGAAAGAAATAGTTGAAGAGCAGGGTATTACGACTATTTCGCTGAGCATTTCCCACTGCCGTACCTATGCATTAGCGGCAACCATTATCCTTTAACGTAAGGTACAAAACGGACATGTATCAATACAGCGACCTCGCCAATAAAACGGTGTTGGTAACCGGAGCCAGTGGTGACATCGGTCTTAGCATTTGCGCTAAGTTTCTTGAACAAAAATGTTCAGTTTTTGCGCTGTATCATTCGCGTTCTGCACCCTTGACGGAGTTAAAAGCGCATCACCCCAGCGGTGAACAATTGCATATCGTCAAGTGTGACCTGACACGCCCGGAAGACATTGCTGCGCTCTGTGAATGGTTGTCCAGAGAAGTCGGGAAGGTGGATGTTCTCGTGAACAATGCCGGGATTGTGAAAGACAATCTTTTCGCAGTCATGAGTGAGGATGATTTTAGCGCGGTTATTGATACCAATGTGCTGAGCTTATTCCGGCTGACAAAAGCAGCGCTCATGTTATTACGTGCGGCAGAAAGTCCGGCAATTATTAATGTTGCCTCTATTGCCGCCCTTGTACCGAGCGTGGGTCAGATTAACTACAGCGCATCCAAGGGCGCAATGCTGAGCTTTACCCGTACGCTGGCTGCCGAACTGGCGCCGCGGGGCGTTCGCGTCAATGCCGTGGCGCCGGGGATGATTGAGTCAACAATGGTGAAGAAAGTATCCCGTACCGTCGTGCGCGAAATCACGCAGTCTATTCCACTGAAGCGTATTGGAAAGTGTGACGAAGTGGCCAATACGATTGTCTATCTCAGCTCTTCTGCCGCCAGCTATATTATTGGCCAAACCATCGTGATTGATGGCGGCATGGTCATGCGGTGAGATATGTCTAAATACATCATTCCAGCGAAAATCTTTCTCGCCATGGGGGGCTGGCGACCGCCCTTGTCGATGGTCGACCAAATCAAAGATTATAAATACGGTGAAAATGGCTTTATTCAGGTGTTGAAGCATGTGACCTATAACGATCCTTATCTGGCCGGGCATTTTCCGGACGACCCAATTATGCCCGGCGCGATTATCTCGGAAGTTTTTGGCCAGGCAAGTGAGTATTTTTCTTTTTTAACCGATGTTTGCGATATTTATTATCAGCAAACGGGAAAAATTCTCAAAACCTTGCGCGATATTCATACCTGTATCAGTGAACCCGACATGCTTGAGATTATGCGTACGCGGCGGGCCCAGGTTCGTGGCGTACTGGCTGCACAAAATTTGAAGTTCAAGCATTCCGCCTATCCTGGCGATACGATTGAAGTGGTCAGTAAACTTGCCTTTTCCGATAATAACGGCTTTAAACATTATTCAGTGACGGCCAATGTTGGTAAAAGAATTATCAGTCAGGGAACGATTATTAACTTTCGGGACGTTTTGTGATTTATCAATGGAGTGAATGGTATGACAAATATTAATGAGAAAATTGACGAGCGGAAAGCCATACTTGTGACAATTAAGACTGAAATCATTCAGCGTTTAAATATCCAACGCGAAGAACATCAAATAGATGACGATACGCCGCTGTTTGGCAATGGTCTGAAGCTTGATTCGGTGGATGCTACGGAGATTATTGTCCTGTTAGATAAAAAATTTAACATTCAGGTCGAAGAGAGTGATGATCCTTCCTATATGCGGAGTATCAACAGTCTGGCGTCGTTTGTTATTCAAAAGAAACGTGCCTGAATACCCTTTGCAATCAGCGATAAAATAAGGATGTTTTATGACTTCACTTTCGGATATTCACCTGAAAAACAATGCGATCATGGGTGTCTACAATAACCGAACTCTGCCTTCTGCCTACCGTGATATTCTGGAAGAATATAAAGCCGTCAGAGAGAACGTTTTACTGGTTGATTATTCCCATATGTCTATTGTCAGCGTAATGGGCGACGATGCCTGGGCGCTGGTCAATTATATGGCCTCTGCAGATGTCTCAATTATCCGTGATGAGCAAGGTATTTATTCGCTGGTATTGATTGACGACGGAACAATTCGTGGCGATATCTATACTCTCTGCACCCCAGAGGGTTATTTCATTCTGTCAGAAAACTTGTCTGCTCAGGATATTATCGGGATCCTGCAAGGTATCCTCGAAAAGGCTGATGAATTAGATATTCAGGATATCCCTGAAATCATCTCTATGGACGACGCCGACTGGGGAACCATCATGCTTGAAGGGCCGTATGCCTGGGAGCTGATGGCGGAGATCTTCGGGTTTGATGTGATTGGTTTACCTTACTACGAGTACATGAATACTGACCACGGTTTGATGGTATTCCGCTGTGGTAAGCACGGTGAATTTGCCTATCAGATGATTGGCCCGCAACGCGCGCTGGCCGAATTATGGCAGTCATTACTGGACGTCGGGGATAAGTATTTACTTAAGACCGGCGGTCTGGATTACCAAAAAATTGTGCGTATTGAAAACTCAGGATGGGATGAAAGTCTGTATGCGAAATACTCGCGTAATCCCGTTGAATTACAGCTGCAGTGGGCTATTCAGTACGATAAGGACGATTTTATGGGTAAAGCCGCGGTGGAGCAGTTATCTGCACAGAAAGCGCAGCGTAAGGTAGTAGGAATACTGCCTTGTACGCAAGGTGCTTGTCTGAGCCCGGACGACAAGGTGATGGCCGACGACAAAGTGGTCGGGATGATTATCTGTGCGGTATATTCGCCGGCCCTGCAGCGTGAGATTGCGTTGGCACTGATCGACAGCAATTACGCATTATCTGACATCGACGGTTTTACGGTCCTCACTGTTCATGGCGGGGTGGCGGCCAAAACCCAGTCCGTACCGTTCATTTACAACCTGAGCCTGTCAGTCAACCCAACGGCACACAGCTATGTTGACGCCTCTAAATTAAGGCATGCATTTTAAATCGCGCCGAACGCTATTTGATCTGATGACGCTGTGAAATTGCTGAACAAAGTAAGGGATGACCTGGAAAGATGAAGACGAGCAGAAAACGCGTGGTGATTACCGGTATGGGGATATTGTCATCCCTTGCGGACAACATACAGGACTTCCGGCAGGCGCTGCTGGAGAAAAGGCGTGGCGTAGCAGACAGCGAACGTTTCTCTCAGTGGTTTGAGCATGCCCGCGCGGCCGAAGTCCTGCACGACATCGACGATGGTGAACTGCCTGAAGAGATCGTTGCCTCTCTCGATAACGCCGCGCTGTGGGCTTATAAAGTGGGCAAGGACGCGCTGAATCAGGCCGGGCTGGCACAGCACCGTCAGTGCCTTGAGGAGATGGGATTAATTGTCGGAGTCTCTTCTGCGGGTACCGAAGCCTTTCTGCCCCTCTTTGAGCAGCGAGTGCAGGACTTCTCGTTACGTAAGGCCGTCTATTCAGGTGCCTTTTCATCCTGCTGCTCCAGCGTTTCTACCCTGTTAGGCCTGAAAGGTGGCGTAGAGCTGGTCGCCACGGCCTGTACCGCAAGCCCGAATGCCGTCGGTATGGCATTCGACTATATCCAGAATGGCAAAGGTAAGGCCATGCTGGCTGTCGGAACGGAACCCATCTATCTGCCGACCTTTGCCGGGTTTTATGCACTGAATGTCATGCACCCTGATTCCTGCTCGCCGTTTTCAGGGCAGTCCGGCATGTCAATCGGGGAGGGGGCAGGGGCCATTGTTCTGGAAGAGTATGACCACGCCGTTGCACGGGGGGCCACCTTGTATGGAGAAATCCTCTCATACGCAACTTCCTGCGACGCCTATCATGAAACGGGGCCCGATCCGCGCGCCAGCGGTGCTGTGCAGGTGATGCTGAAAGCAATGGAAAATGCAGGCGTTACGCCTGAGCAAATCGATTACGTCAATGCGCACGGCACGGGTACAGAAGCCAACGATCAAATTGAAACGCTGGCCATGAAAAAAGTGTTCCCGCAGGTTGAAAAGCTGTTGATCAGCTCAACCAAATCCTACTTTGGTCACAATATCGGGGCGGCGGGCATCGTCGAACTGATTGCGTGTCTGGTCACACTGCCTGAAAAACAGGTTCTGCCCACCTTAAACTTTTCGACGGCGCGGCCGAACTGCGATCTGGATTACGTCCCGAACGATTTCAGGCAGAAAGACATCAACATTTTTATGAAGAATAACTACGCATTCGGCGGCAATAACTGCTGCATGATTGTGAGTACCCGGCCGGGCTCGGTTCCTGTAACGTCCTATGAGGCGAAGCGGGTTGCGATCTCAGGCATTGGTGCCCTCTCTGCCATTGGCCATAACATTAATGAGATTCTGGAACATATCAATGAGGGCGGCAAAGCGGTTGAGCTGGGCGGTGTTGTGTTCCCCGACGATACGCTGCATGAAGCCAGGGAGCTTCTGGATGTGTTAGTAAAAACTAACCAACTAAATGAAATATATGGCGATGAGTATGCTATTCGCGCCTGTCAGCTCCCCGAAGAGGAGGTGAATTTCAAAACCTTCCAGATCAACGCGCTTGAGCCGCGCAAGCATTTACGCCGTTTCGATCCGCGAAAAGCCACTCGCGGCGGCACGTTTGCGCTGATTGCACTGTCGGAAGCGCTGACCCAGGCGAAGCGCAAAATCAAGCGTGACGGAGAAACGCTGGGCATGGTGATGGGCATGTCCCGTGGCCCACAGGAAACGACCTATAAATATCTGCAGAGCCTGAAACCGGATCCGCGAAAAGTACGCACTTCAGAATTTCCGGGCTCGTTGATGAACGCCATTGCCACTTTCTGTGGTATTTCCGAAGGGGTGAAAGGCTATACGACAACCCTTGCGACGGGTGAGAACGCGGCGCTGGGGGCGTTAACCTATGGCTATGAAATTATTCGCCAGCAGCTACAGCCGCAAGTGCTTGTGGGGGGGGCAGACGAGTACTTTCCGTCGATGTCGCTGTATATGGATGCGGTGGCGCAAAAGATCCATATGACCTCCGAGGCCAGCGATTATCAGATCTACGGTGAAGAGGCGAAAGGCTATGTGCCCGGTGAAGGTGCTTGCATGCTGCTGCTGGAAGACCCGCAGGCTGCGGCAGCTCGTGGTGCTGAGGTGTTGGCGGAAATCGCGGGCTATGGCAAGTCATGCAGCAACAGCTACTTCGATGCGTCGCAAACGGATGAGAAATCCAGCGCCCTGTCGCTGGCCATTCATCGCGCGCTTACCGATGCCGGTATCACCGCTAACGATATTGATCTGGTTTGTGGCACCAGCAATGGCAGTGCAGAGAGCGCAAAAATTGAAATCGACGCCATCTACGCGTCCTTCCATCAGGATAACCTGCAGGTTCCCGTGGTGAATTACAACGCCTTCTTTGGTTTTGTTGCGTCTTGTGCGGGTCTGCTGAACCTGGCGGTTATTCTGGATTGCATCAAAAAACAGTCGGTACCCGCCATTCCGTATACCCGGACGTTTATAGACCAACGAATCAATTTTGTGCGCCAACCTTTACAGAGAGCAATTCACACTGTTTTGCTGATCGGGGCGACGGAAGGTGGGAACTATTACGCATTTGTGATTAAGGGGTAATACGGTGGACAGGACGTCGATCATTTCAGGCTACAGCCTCTGTTTACCGTTTGCAGATAACAGCGCGCAGCTTATCGCCAATCTCAAAAGCGGTGAGCGCGTGCCCGTATCGCCATGGTTTGCCTCTGAGGATGAGGCCGTTAAATGTGGCTTTACCGGCAATAAGCGTATCGCAAAGCTTGAAAAGACGGATGATAGCGCTGTCGATCTCCTGTCCCATCTCATTGAGCATGCTCTCCTTCAGGCAATGCTGGATGTACATTGTCTGACAGGCGAAAATGTCAGGGTTTATCTGACGGGGATAGGGCCTCGTGTCGACGTAAAAGACTATAAATCCCTCTATGATCATAATGATGTGGAAGATATTGCGCTGTCTTCATCGCTGACCCACCTCTGTGTCGCAAATATGTCTCAGGATGCGATTTCACTTCATCTGGCGCAAAAATATCACCTGAAACATCTGCCACCGAATATGAACAGTACCAGTAATTCTGCGCTGGTCGCCGTTCATCTTAGTGCTCAGGCTATTGAGCAAGGGGATATCGATCTTGCTCTCATTATTAATATTTCAAAAATTAAGACCCAGGATATCTGGTTCCTTGCCACTCAGTCGATGCTGGATACTGAGGTGGTACAGCCGTTTGGCGTAAACAGCAAAGGGGTGCTTTTTGCGGAGGGCTATAGCGTGCTGCTGCTTGAAAGCGACCATCATCGGCAGGCCAGAAATTTGTATGGGGGAGTTAGTCTGCGCTCTGCTTACACACAGATTAATGCCAGCAGAAGCAATGATATCTCATGGCAAAGCACCAACATGCTTAAATTAATCAATAAAATCCTGCAGGAAACTGGCGTCAAAAAAGAGGAATTATGTGCTGTTATTCCTCATGGTAATGGATCCGCAATTAGCGATGGCATTGAGGCAAACACCATTGCGATGCTGGCGGGTGACCAGACCCTACCGGTTCTGGCTTACAAAGGTCAAACAGGTTATACCGCCACCGGGTCGGGACTGGTGGATTTAGTGATTGGGCATCATTCCTTGGCGTATCGGGAGCTCATTATGCCAGTTGGCAATGAGCCGATTTCAGATGAGATGGCTCGGCACGTCCTGCAGGGGAAAGGCGCAATAAAACATGACAAAAAACATCTGCTTAAAATGGGCGTAGGTGTCGATGGATCCGTTATTGCGGTGATATTAACGGATACGAGTAAGGAACAATAACGGACAGGATGTCAGTATGTATTTAGCATCATGCGCTTTCGAAGAACCCGAAGAACCGTTGGTTTTATATTATCCCAGCTGGCTGAACGTCTGGGAGTCACATTCATATAATAATGCGCTGAAATCGACGGGAAAAACGGGCTGGGGGTTTAAGCGTTTTGGCACGCTTCAGGAGAGTTATATTCGTGAAACGATCCGTAAGCCAGACTATATCCCCTATATTGAGGCAATGGAAAAGACCGCTGATTCCGCGCTGCATCAATTATCCACCAAAGAGCGTATGCGGTTATTCAAATCACGTACTGCATTTATCTATGTTGATTCATGGGGTGAGTCGGGTGTGTTTGAGAATAACATCAGCGCGCTGCACGCTTCAGTGATCAATACCTTACCTAAAAGTTTGGTTAAAAAATTTTCCGTCACCGACGTGACATGCAAAGTTCGCGGCGAAAAATACGCTCTGATTCAGGCCATGCGCCTGGCACAGGATTATCTGAACTGGAATGTCTTTGATTTTGTCATTATTTGCGGGGGATATCGCGCCATCCCCCTGCTGACGTTTACAGCTGAGAATATCAATCCGCGTCGTAAAGGGAAAAAGTCCGGGGAAACATCCGGTATCAACGTCTCCATTGAGCGTGTGGGTTGTTTTATTTTTAGCCAGCGGGAAAGCCGATTGAAAATACAGTGCGGGGCTTATGTTGCGCCAGATAGCGCCGACCGTTGGCTGTCTGCCAGTTTGCACGGCGCGGATATTGATCTGCTTGCCTACGCCGGGGGCCGCGACATACCGGAACTCTCGGGGAAGACAATCGATCTGGTCAGCATATACGGGTCAAGTGGATGTCTGACCCCGGCTTTGAGTTGGCAATATATTACGCATCGCGAATTGAGAGGGGGCTGCATAAGAACGATCCTGGCGGATAACCCTGGCGGCTGCAGTTATTTTGATACCTGGTACTGACCGGGTCGGTGGTGGAATATGCAATCCAATATAAAAGCGCTACCCGCAATTTACCTGAATGGTATTTATAAGCGTTATGGAAATAATGAGAATAACGTTGAGGTGCTCAGCAATATCAACCTTGAAATAGCGAATGGCGAGTTCTTAGCCTTATGTGGGCCGTCAGGTAGCGGTAAAAGTACGTTACTCAATATCCTGTCAGGTATCGATAAACCGTCGCTCGGGTACGTGGTGCTTCTCAATAAGCTGCTGAATGATTTAGCAGAAAAAGATCTGGCAAGCCTTCGCAGCAAGCACCTGGGGTTCATCTTTCAGTTTTTCAACCTTATGCCGGTACTCAACGCTTTCGATAATGTGTTTTATCCCCTGGTGCTTAACGGCCATTTCGATACCAAAGCCGCAACGGAGCGCAGCCTGCATTGTCTGGATAGCGTGGGACTGGCCGATCTGCGGGATCGTAAACCTGGCCAACTGTCTGGCGGGCAGCAGCAGCGCGTGGCAATCGCCAGAGCGTTGGCGCATGAGCCGCAGATCGTCGTCGCCGATGAACCGACGGGTAATCTCGATCTGGCGACGGGTGATGCGATTTTAGATCTGTTGCTCAATATCAATCAGCAAACCGGAACCACTTTTGTGATATCAACGCACTCCACCCAGCTTAAGGCGCGTGCCGGGCGGGTGGTGGAGATCAGGGATGGAGGGTTAGCCTATGATTCAGCGAAGTAATCTTTTACAGGTATTCTGTCTGGGCCTGTCGGTGGTCACTTATGCGCAAACCATTGATGCATCCGCGCTTCCCGCCGTCGACACTGTGCTGCAGCATGATTTTCCGACGCAGCCAACGGCATTAGCCAGCCTTACAGAATCGTTATTCCAGGAATATACGCGCACCGGGAATACCGCGGCGCTGGTCTTCTATTCCTACGGCATGCTGCAGCAGGCGCAGTATTTCGTGAGCGTAAATGATGTGATCCACGCCTCAGAGTACGCCAAGACTGGCTTCTTTTATCTCGATGAAGCCGTCGAAGGCAATGAAGATGAGCCGCGCATCCGCTATTTACGCGCCAGGATGGATGCCTACCTGCCCGCTGAACTGGGGCGTTGTGTCATAACCCTTGCAGACACCGAGCTGTTGCTGAAAGCGCAATGGGATCGGGATCTCACCGCGCATATCAACGCTATGCGCTACAGAGCCCTGCAACATTGCCGTAAGGATGAACAGGCCCGCCAGTTTTTAGCCCAGCTAAAGACCATGGAACCGACGGGGAATGATTCGCCTGCCTGGGATGGCGAGGAAGTGACGAACATTATTCTTCCGCTGGTAAAAGGTCATTAAATGTCAAAGGAAATGATGTGGGTCGAGGGGGCGGTGTCGCTCATCATGGCGTTTGTTCTGTACTGTCTTATTTTTCGTTTTCGCGATACCACCTTCTCGTTTCTGAATCTGTTCAGACATCGTAGAAGATCATTGTCGACGGTGCTGGCTATTGTATCGGGCGGCGTGACCATATTTTTGTATGGTGGGTTTATTGATTACTCTTTCTGGATCCTGAAGGAGCAAACAATTCGTACCAATATCGGGCATGTGCAAATTTATCATCAGTCGTACTTTGACACGGCGAATAAAAGTAAGAGTCTGATTAAAAACTACGCGGCGCTCAAGCAGGATATTTTAACCCATCCGACCTTAGCCAAAGACATTTCAACCTTGTCAGGACAGCTTGAGTTCAGCGGGATTATTTCACAATATGAAAATGAAACCTCCAGCTATTTCTCCGGGCTGGGCGTTGAGCCCCTGCCTGCCTTAAAATTAGGCGCATTTGATAAGATTATTTCTGGTAGTGATTTATCTCGTATCAAACATAACGAAATTACCATTGGAGGAGGTCTTGCCAGCACGCTTAATGCCCGGTATGCCGACTGGCTAGATGTCATGGTCGTCAATACTGCCGGGGGACAGGGCGCTTTATCGCTGAAGCTACGCGGTATTTTTGCCTCGGGCATCAAAGACTATGACGATGTGGCGATGAAAATCCCGCTGGAAACCGCCCAACGCATCATGGGAACCGAGGGGGTGAGCAAGGTCCTTATCTTACTCAACAACGATGACGTTGAGGCTTTTGTGACGAGGCTCAGACAGTATATTGCCAACAATCACTTGCCGTTAATAGTGAAGGACTGGAAAGAGACGTCGCTTTTTTATCAGCAGGTTGAAGGGATGCTGTCGGGCATTTACTTCTTTATCAAACTTATCGTCGCTCTCATTGTTGTCTTTATGATCGGTAATGCCATGACCATGAATATTATCGAGAGAACGCGTGAGATCACCACCCTCAGGGCCATGGGGCTACAACCCTGGCATGTCACGCGGATTTTCTGGCTTGAAGGGGTATTTGTCGGGATGATCGGTGCCCTCGGCAGTCTTATTGCAGGGTACGCTTTGGCCGCATTAATCAATATCTCTGGCATTGCGATACCGCCATCACCAGGACAATCCATTGGCTATACCGCATTTATTAAAACGACGAATCCTGAACTGATCTGGACAACCTGGGTATTGCCGATTTTAACGGCCTCGCTGGCCTCGATCATGCCTGCGGTGCGCGCTTCGCGGCTGAATATTGCCGATGCGTTTAAATTTTCGTAAGGGAATAATATGCAAAACAATGGACTGTGGTGGGGGATTATCTGGGTAGCACTGTGTACGGTGTCTGCGCCAGCCGGTGCGGTTGATGCAAAGGCGTTGGACATTATCCGCCGCTCTGATGATGTTCGCTCGCCCAATGCGCCTTTTCGCTACACCGTGACTGTACTGGAGTACAAAGAGGGATCGACAGAACCCGACAACAAACAAGTCCTCGATATATCGATGCGTTTTATTAAACCCAGAAACGGCGTGCCGGCAGATGCCCGCTCCCTGGCCCGATTTGTCTATCCCCCGCGAGACAAAGGGAAGGTCATGCTATCCGACTGGTACGATCTTTGGTTTTATACACCTGAACTTCGTCGGCCCATTCCGGTTTCGCGCGAGCAAAGGCTGATTGGGCAAATATCAAATGGTGATGTCATTGTTACCAATTTTGAGGATGCCTACGATTCGACGTTAGAGGGGGAAGAACCGTGCGGCAACAAGATTTGCTACAGGTTATCACTGATCCGTAAATCGGATGCGGTGACGTATCCCCGAGTGATGTACTGGGTAGAAAAGGGCAGTGACTATCGGCCCAATAGAGCATTGTATTACTCACTGGATAATCAGTTGCTAAAGAATGTGCTGTACCAGAATTATCAGCTGGTGGTCGGTAAATATCGGCCAACAGAGATTGTTGTGCAGAATGCGCGACACGGCAAAGGGTATTCAGTGATGAAATACAGTGATGTCCGGCTGGAATCGCTGCCGGAATATCACTTCACAAAAGAAGCAATACTAAGAGGTGCAAGGTGAAGTGCCCTTCCGCTATTCTGGTTATTTCTGCCTTGCTGCTCTCCTCGGGAGTTGAGGCTGATTGCCTTGCGGCAGACGAGCTAAAAGCCAGTGCGGATGTTGTGCTGATGGGACAGGCCTCGTACGTAAACAAAAAGGCGTCTATATGGCGAATTCAGGGCCGTAATCCCTACACTGCGGATAATCTGTATAACGATATTGCGTTAAAGCTCAGCAGCGCATGTGCTCTGGTCGAGAATACACTGGATCTGGATTTTTCATTTTATGGACTGGGATATTATCCCGCCCTGAGCGTGGGTGCTTTTGAGAAAGACAATCATCGCGCGAAGATGCTGATCGACCAGCTCCGGGTAACCTACACATTATCAGATACCGTGCGGCTGGAGGGCGGAAAACTCAACACCCCGCAGGGCACGTTCTTTTTACGCTCACCCGCGACGCTGCTCACTAATTTTTATGCAGCCTTTAAGCCAACCCGTCTTTACGATCCTGACATGAAAGCAGCTTACAGTGAGTCATTCTGGGGAGGGCGATTAACGAAGGCGTTTCGTGATTATGCTCTATCGCTTACCGTGGCACCGCAATTGACACACATTGACCATTATTATGAATCTTCCGGTAACTGGTCTGCGAATGAGCGTTCTAATAGTAGTGAGCGCTACCTGTTAAGCTATACCGATTATCGGCTGAAAAATCATACATCCTCTGTTAGCCTGATGCTGGGCGATTCACCGTCGATCGCGATAGCGGATAGCTACAATTACACCCCCCATTTGGTGATAAATGCCGAAGTTGCCTACCATACTGCTCAGCAATGGCGCCATTTTTCTGCCAAAAAGGCGGCTGACGTTCAGGCCTGGCAGTTCCCCTCTTCGCTGTATTCGACAGAGAATAAACAAGGAATCGAGCTGGCTATAGGCGGGCAATATACGACTAACCACTTCAGTGTGCTGGGCATGGAGTACTATTTTCAAAGTGAGGGGTATTCAAAATCTGAGTGGCGTGATCAGACTGATTTTATTCGCTATCTCGATAAAGAAACCGGCTACAGGATGCTGGATCGGGCTTTTGATAACTACAAATATCTGATGGGATCAGAAATAAGTAATACCACAAATAAAGGCATGCTACAGGGCAAACATTACGTTAATGCCTATGCCAGTTTCCTGAGCGATGATAAATCTACCCTGCAACCCTACCTGGCGATGAATATTATGGATGGCAGCGCCTTGTTGGGCATCCATCATGTCAAACCGCTTAAAGGCATGAGTGACAAAGTTGAACTTTATAGCGGATTGTATAGCGCGCTGGGTAGTAAAGACGCTGAATTTGCCCTCTTTGGTGACACCCTCGGGATTTATATCGGCTTTAAATACCATTTATAAGGATATGGGTATGAAGAAAAATCAGTCAGTGCAGCCCTTGGTTCTTCTGTTTGCGGGACAGGGAAACCCGGTCATTGGGATGGGAAGTGATTTATGGGATCGCAATGCATCCACAAAACAGATCTGGGATTGCGCCAGCGATATCACCGGGAAGGATATTCGCCGTCTGTGTCAGAAAGGACCGATGAATCGCCTGATTCAGACAACGGTACAGCAGGTTGCGGTGACGGCAATTAACGTGATGCTTTACCGTCTTTGGGCTGAACAACCTGAACCTGCACAAATTGTGGGCGCCTGCGGACACAGCGTCGGTGAATACAGCGCACTCTATGCGGCAGGCGCGATAACGCTGGAAGCCTTGTTTGGCATGATCCACGTCCGGGCGAATATCATGCATGACATTAGTCAACGTCATAAAGGCGCCATGCTGGCCGTTAAAGGTGCTGATTACCAGACGATGAAGAACCTGATTTCAGGTTCAGGTATGGCCGTCGACATCAGTTGCGATAACAGTCCGTGTCAGCAGGTCATTGGTGGAACCGTATCTGAGTTGAGTCAGTTCTCGCGCATCCTGATGGATTATAGTTTTGACGTTGTGAAGCTGGGCGTCAGCGGGGCCTGGCATACGCGCCTGATGAGTGAGGGCGTTCAGCGGATGCGAGACGCTCTGGCCGGTTTCGACATCCGCCCGCCGGTACATGATGTGATGATGAATGTGACAGGGCAGGCGGAATTCAACCCGGAGCAGATCAGAGAGAACTTATCTTTGCATCTGACCCATACGGTGCAGTGGACACATTCAATGGCGTCGTTGTTGCAACAATCTACGCCGGTAATGTTTGTCGAAATGAGTAACAAAGCCTATCTGGGACAGATCCTCAATGACTTTACCGGTTTCACGCCAGAAGCGTTGATCCATTGTAGAAAAGTCACCGGACTATAAAGGGGCGATGATGATTCCTGACTATCTGGCTTATTTTCGCTATCAGGATAAGCGGCTTATCCCTTACCTGTACGTCATTACCTTCATGCTGCTGGGCTTTTACTGGAAAAACAACGGATACACATTCGTTAAGGGGGATGCCGTGAGCCTTAGCATTGTGTTGTCTTTAATCGCGTTCAATTTTATCTATGAACTGAGAGGCTACTGGGCTTACAAATGTGTGGTCAAGAAAATTGACGCATCCACTGTGCCAGGCAACTCGCCGTCACGATATCAAGCCATGCTTTTGCATCCGCTGATCGGCACCGTTTTATGCTGGGTACTCTTTTATCTGATCGTCAGTGGCTTTCTGCAATACCTCTCACCTGGGTATGTATTGCCTTGCATTGCCCTGGCTTCACCAGCGCTGATGTACCTGATATTCAGATTTGCCCGTTTTTATTACGTGAGGCAGATGAAGCAGGCGGTCGTCGACAGGGTGAAGTATCGCAACTTACATTGCTATGCGGGTCTTAATCTGTTGCTCACGATTCTGATGAGCGCGCTGATTATCAGTCCACTGCGCGTTCACGATGATTTCTCGCTGTTGGAGGGTTTTTTTTCTGCGCGCCTGATGGTTGCGATGCTAATTCTGTGTGCCATCGTGCTGGCTATAAATCTGATGTTCATTCACCCCTCACGCCGCTACGCTTTTTTGGGGCGTTTGTTCCTGCAGGAGATCGATTTTAACTTCTCCGCATCCCTGCCATTGCGCGGGTTATACGATATGCCGTTATGGGCAAGATTGATCGTGTTGTTGATTATCGAATCGCTGTGGTTAATCATCATCAGCGCGATCCTGTCGTTGGTAGGATGGCATGTCTATTTCGAAATCTATTATCTGCTCTGTATCGTGCCCGCGATGATTTATTATTACCTGCATATTTACTGGCGCTGGCACAATGATTATCTGATGGCGTGTGATATGTATTTACGTTGGGGAGTCATTGATAAACAAACCACGCTTTGGTAGCGGGTTGTCCTGTCGTAATGGGATGGTTAAAATAAGGCCTGTCAATAAAAGCATTGACAGGCCTTTTATTATTTATTTTTGCAGCGCGTAGTTAAATTTTCCCCAGTCTGTCGCAGCTTCAGCAACAAAGTTTGACCAGATACCAGAGATTGAATACGTCAATTCGTTCACATGATCGTCGATAATGCCCTTAGAGTCAAAAGGTGAATTACCAAACAAATTACCAACAATATCAAAAGCCCCATCCATAACAGTAAGAGCAGTACTAAAGCCTACTTCAACACCGGCTTTGACCAGCCCAAATGCGGATTGAATGGTAAAGCTGGTCAATGCGCAAGGAAGGCTCAGAATACCGGCGCCGGTAACAGATTCCATTTCAGTCAGTGTTAATTCTTTCACTTTTATTTCCTTATTAAATGAACAAGAGAATGTAAGCGTCATGCTTACGGTCCAAGATTACCATCTATTAATCTCTGAAGGATAGAGATCAGTGAATACAAGCGAATATATGTTGATTTTTTAACTTAACCAATATTATGGAGTTATAGGTTTGGTGTTTATAATTGATTTTTTATATGTAAAAAAAGGGGGGGTAATAGAGGGCAAACTGATTATTTTGTAATTGAGTGAGGAATATGCGGTGTTAATAAAAAAACAGCCCGCAACCATGGCGGTTGCGAGCTGTTGAGTCTTCAGGCCTGATAAACAGGCTGTCCGCACTTACCAGACGTAGGTCAGCAGATTATGTGAATCTGGCACCATAAAGTCCACGGACATCATCACTGAGAGGGAGGTGATAGCGACAATCGAGAACACAAACAGCTTACGCGCCCAGACCTTGTCGTCTTCCACTTTATAGCCCCGCAGCGCCATACCGAGCCACCAGACGCTCACTGCCGCAGCTACTACCAGATATTTGTATCCTGCGTAGCCGCCCAGAGAGAGCATCAGCGTCGCCACGGCAAAGGCGATGATGTAAAGCGTGATATGGTTCTTGGCGACTGAAATGCCTTTCACCACCGGCAGAACCGGAATGTTCGCCGCCTGATAATCCTTAAAGCGGAAAATCGCAATGGCGTAGGAGTGCGGCATCTGCCACAGGCTAAAGATAGCCAGTAGGATCAGCGCACCGCTGTCGAACTCATTGGTGACCGCGCAGTAGCCAATCACCGGCGGCGCAGCGCCGGAGAGTGAACCAATCAGCGTACCGTAGACGGAGTGACGTTTCATATACAGGCTGTAGACGCCTACATACACCACGAAACCCATTACCCCCAGCCAGCAGGCCAGAGGGTTGGCGCCGAACCACAGCAGCATAAAGCCAGCAATACCCAGCAACGTGGCGTACACCAGCGAGACGGTAGGGGATATCAGGCCTTTGACAAGCACCCGATTCTTGGTCCTTTCCATCTTCCTGTCGATATCCATGTCGATGTAGTTGTTAAATACACAACCGGACGCCACAACCAGCGACACGCCGATCAGCGTAGATGCAAAGAGGGTGTAATCGATACTGCCCTTAGAGGCCAGCAGGAACCCTCCGATCACCGAGATCAGGTTGCCAAAGATGATGCCTGGTTTCGTTACTTGCAGGTATTGCTTAAACATACTCGCCGCTCTTAGTGAACCATCATGTTGTAGTTGAGGTTCCACATAATCCAGATGGAGCCGACTACCAGGATTGCGATGATAATCACGGTAAAGACAAAGGCAGTCATATTCCAGCCTTCATCGGACTTGGTGTTCATGTGCAGGAAGCAAACCAGATGCACCAGAATCTGCACTACCGCGGTCACCAGGACAGTGCCCAGGATTGCCGCGTGAGATGCAGTACCGCTCATCACCATCCAGAACGGGATCACCGTCAGGATGATCGACAGGATAAAACCTGTCATGTAGGTTTTTACGCTACCGTGGGAAGCGCCATGATCGTTAGTATGACTCATTACATCGCCCCCATCAGATACACAACAGAGAACACACAGATCCACACCACGTCCAGGAAGTGCCAGAACAAGCTCAGGCACATGATACGGGTACGGTTAGTGCTGGTCAGCCCGCGACGGTTTACCTGGAACATCAGTACTGCCATCCAGATAAGACCCGAGGTCACGTGCAGACCGTGGGTGCCGACCAGCGCGAAGAACGCGGACAGGAAGCCACTGCGATCCGGACCAAAACCTTCTGCAATCAGGTGATGGAATTCATAGATTTCCATCCCGATAAATCCGGCACCAAACAGCCAGGTCAACGCCAGCCAGGAAACAACCTGGCTCTTGTTGTTTTTGTACATGGCAATGGCGGCCATGCCGTAGGTGATGGAGCTGAATAACAGCAGAGCAGTTTCTACCAGTACGAACGGCAGCTCAAAAATGTCCTTGCCGGTCGGGCCGCCCGCTGTGCCGTTCACCAGAACGGCATAGGTCGCGAACAGACAGCAGAACAGAATGCAGTCGCTCATCAGGTAGATCCAGAAACCGAAGACTTTCATCGGTCCTGTGTCGTGGTGCGCGTGTTCATGCGCATGGGCAGTTGAGTGCGCCAGGGTATCAGTTGCCATTTTTCAGCCCCGCTTTAGAAATCTCATCGAAATGCTGGTTTTCCAGTTTTTCGACTTCACGGACTGGTACGTAGTAGTCCACGTCCTCGTCAAAGCTCTTCACAATCCAGCTGATGATCACGCCAGCGAAGCCGACGATTGCAAGCCACCAGATGTGCCAGATCATTGCGAAGCCAAATACCGTAGCGAAGGCGGCGATAACAATGCCCGCACCGCTGTTTTTCGGCATATGGATCTCTTCGTAATGCTCAGGTTGCTTATACGCTTCGCCTTTTTCTTTCATTTCCCAGAATGCGTCACGCTCATGAATGTGCGGCACAATGGCAAAGTTATAGAACGGAGGCGGGGAAGAGGTTGCCCACTCCAGCGTACGGCCACCCCATGGGTCACCGGTCAGGTCACGGTTCTGCTCGCGGTCGCGAATAGAGACGTAGAACTGAATCAGCTGGCACGCAATACCGCAAGCAATCAGCACCGCACCGCCCGCTGCAACAACCAGCATTGGGTGGAACTGCGGATCAATCTGCTGGCTCAGGCGACGGGTCATACCCATGAAGCCCAGCACGTACAGCGGCATGAAGGCCACGAAGAAGCCGACGATCCACAGCCAGAATGCGCGTTTGCCCCAGGTTTCGTTCAGCGTGTAGCCGAACGCTTTTGGCCACCAGTAGGTTACGCCAGCGAAGCAGCCGAAGACGACGCCGCCGATGATAACGTTATGGAAGTGCGCAATCAGGAACAGGCTGTTGTGCAGCACGAAGTCCGCGCCCGGCACCGCCAGCAGTACACCCGTCATCCCACCGACAGAGAAGGTGACGATGAAGCCGATAGTCCACAGCATGGCTGAGTGGAACACAATACGGCCCTGGTACATGGTGAACAGCCAGTTGAAGATCTTCACCCCGGTCGGGATGGCGATAATCATAGTGGTAATACCGAAGAAGGCGTTTACGTTCGCGCCGGCACCCATAGTAAAGAAGTGGTGCAGCCACACGATGAACGACAGTACGGTAATACACACGGTTGCCCACACCAGAGAGGTGTAACCAAACAGGCGCTTACGCGAGAAGGTTGCTGCGATTTCGGAGAACACACCGAAGACCGGCAGAACCAGGATGTACACTTCAGGGTGACCCCATGCCCAAATCAGGTTGATGTACATCATCATGTTGCCGCCCATATCATTGGTGAAGAAATGGGTGCCCAGATAGCGATCCAGGGTCAGCAGCGCGACGGTGACAGTCAGAATTGGGAATGACGCGATAATCAGGATGTTGGCGCACAGAGATGCCCAGGTAAATACCGGCATCTTGAACATGGTCATGCCAGGGGCACGCATCTTGATAATGGTCACGAAGAAGTTGATACCGGTCAGGGTCGTACCGATACCGGAGAGCTGAATCGCCCAAATCCAGTAATCGACGCCAACGCCAGGACTGTACTCAATTCCCGAAAGCGGTGGATAAGCCAGCCAGCCAGTCTGTGCGAATTCACCTACGCCCAGAGACAAGTTAACCAGGATCACACCCACAACCGTGAACCAGAAGCTCAGGTTGTTCAGGAACGGATATGCAACGTCGCGCGCGCCAATCTGCAGCGGAACGACAACGTTCATCAGACCGATAACCAGCGGCATCGCCACGAAGAAGATCATAATCACGCCGTGCGCGGTAAAGATCTGGTCGTAGTGGTGCGGTGGCAAGAAGCCTGCTTCGCCCGCAGAGGCAAGCGCCTGCTGGCTACGCATCATGATTGCATCGGCAAAGCCACGAATTAACATGACGATACCGACGATGCAGTACATGATACCGAGTTTTTTGTGGTCAACCGAGGTCAGCCACTCATTCCACAGGTAGCTCCACTTACCGAAGTAAGTGATTAAGCCCAGTAAGGCTGCGCCACCAATGATAATTGCAGCAATCGTAACCACGATAATAGGTTCATGGTACGGCACCGCATCCAGTGTCAATTTTCCGAACATTTTCTTCCTCGGCCCCTTAGTGAGAGGTTTCCGCGTGGCTCATGTCCATGCCTTCCATTCCTTCGTGCGAGCTATGCTCACCTTCAGGCTGGGTCACGTTCATGCTCTTGCCGTGGTCCATAAATTTGCCAATCACATCTTTGAACAAATCAGGTTTCACGTCAGAGAAGTACTCCACCTTGTTGTATTCGCTAGGCGTTGCCACTTTGTCGAACGCGGCCATGTCAGACATGGTGTTCGTAGACTGTTTCGCTTTAGCAACCCACTGGTCGAAAGCGGCACGGTCAGGCGTGGCAATGGCTTTGAACTTCATACCTGAGAAGCCTGGGCCACTGTAGCTGGCGGAGATACCATCAAAGGTGCCTGCTTCATTCGCGATCAGGTGCAGGTTAGTCTGCATACCGGCCATCGCGTAGATTTGGCTACCCAGACGCGGGATAAAGAAGGAGTTCATCACGGAGTTAGACGTTACTTTGAACTGAACCGGAACGTTTGCCGGGAAGGCAATTTCATTCACGGTAGCAATGCCCTGTTCCGGGTAGATGAAGAACCATTTCCAGTCCATGGAGACGACTTCGATCGTAATCGGTTTCTCATCGTGAACCAGCGGTTTTGCAGGCTCGAGCGCGTGAGTGGTTTTCCATGTCAGTACGGCAAGGAACAGGATGATCAGAATCGGCACCGTCCAGACCACAGCTTCCACTTTATTGGAGTGTGACCAGTTAGGGCTGTACTTCGCATCTTTATTGCTTGCACGGTACTTCCAGGCAAAACCAACAGCCATCAAGATGGCGGGAATAACCACAATCATCATCAGGCCAAATGCCGTCAGTATGAGTGAGCGTTGCTCCAGTCCAATCTGTCCTTTGGGGTCCAGAAGCGCAGAATCACAGCCACTGAGTAAAACAGTGCCTGCAAATAACGACAACCATCCCAAACTTTTATTGTATTTCCTAAGTGTCATTTAACGACCTCAATTCCACGGGGACCTGGTGGCGTTTAAAGTGTGGGGGCATTTTACGGGAAGGTTACATTACTGTAAACATCATTAGACCTGTGTCAGGACCGTGTTACCGGGTTCTGCCGGATAAGTCACACATGTTGCAAAATATTAACGATTTTGCAGTGCAAGCGCCGTCGGGTGGGCGTTATAACGAAACCGC
Source organism: Silvania hatchlandensis (assembly GCF_025564065.1). GTDB lineage: Bacteria > Pseudomonadota > Gammaproteobacteria > Enterobacterales > Enterobacteriaceae > Enterobacter > Enterobacter hatchlandensis. The sequence goes on from NZ_JAMGZK010000035.1 coordinate 64,149, forward strand.
CTCTGCCGGAGTGGTAAAGCGGGCAATTGGTATAACCATTACTAAAAACAAACAATTAATTAACAATTCATTATCAACAAAAGGACAAGTGCAAAACGTAAAATTAAACTTTCTTTTGCTGAATCGGTTAATGGAAAATAGCGTTTAATACGGGTTCCAATAATTTCCGGAATTCTTAGTCGCACAAATCAACAAATATTATTTTTGTCCGTGGGAATTTATTAACCGTTATAATTTCGCATCGTTATTACAACGGTAAATAACGTTTTAACTGACCTTATACTGCCTGGATTTTGCGCAGTGCCAGGTAATCGAGCAGGGCTCCCGTCAGGATCCCGGTCAGGGCAAACAGCGCGCCGATATCCAGCAGCAGCACCGTAAACGGTAGCGCCAGCGAGGTCGTGGCATTAATGATTAACACTACCAGCCACAGCGCCAGCGCGACGCATCCAATCAGCAATAGCGTTAAAGCAAAGCGATAGACGGACGGATAGGATGTTCGTGGCATAAATTGTTCGGTTTGCTGGGTATATTCCAGCGTCTGACGGCAAAATAATAACAGCACCAGGCCGGGAATCGCCGCGAACACTGAGAATAAATAGAACGCAGGCCAGCCGTGCGCTTCAACAAACCATCCTGCGATCGGCCCGACATACACCCGACCCACGGCAGACAGCGCAGAGAGCAGGGCGAACTGGGTGGCCGAGAAGGACTTGTTGCATAAGGTCATCAGCAGGGCGACAAACGCCGCTGTTCCCATCCCGCCGCACAGGTTTTCAAAGAATACCGCCGCCGCCATGCTGAACATGTGCTTGTCCGTAATGGCGAGTAGCCAGTAACCGGCGTTTGAAATCCCCTGCAAAATGCCGAAGATCATCAGCGCGCGGAACAGGCTTAAGCGCTGCATCAGCACCCCGCCATACAGCGCCCCGACGATGGTGGCTATCAATCCCAGCGTTTTATTGACCACGCCCACTTCTCCGGCATCAAAACCGACGCCGCGAATCAAAAAGGTGGTGGTCAGGCTCATCGCAAACGCGTCGCCGAGTTTGTACAGCACGATCAGCAGCAGAATAAGCCAGGCGTTGTTACGGCCAAAGAAGTCGCGCAGCGGTTCGGCGACCGCCTGTTCCAGCGAGCGGGGAACCGGGATCACGTCGCTCGGTTCCGGCGCCAGCAGCGTGGCAATCATGCACGGGATCAGCAGCACGGCCATCAGCCAGTACATTCCCTGCCAGCCGAGATAGCGATCCGCCAGCCACAGCGCCAGCCCGCCGGAAACCAGCATCCCCAGACGGTAGCCCAGCACGCTGATGGCGGCGCCTGTGCCACGCTCTTCGGCGGAGAGTACGTCGGTTTTCCAGGCATCGAAGACGATATCCTGCGAGGCAGAGCAGAAGGCGATCACCACCGCCAGCGCGGCCATCCAACGCAGCTGCGTCGTGGGTTCCAGGAACCCCATCGCCGCTACCGCCAGCAGCAGCAGACCCTGGGTGATCAGCAACCAGCCACGACGCCTGCCAAGGAATGGCGGGGTGTAGCGGTCCATCATCGGTGACCATAAAAACTTAAACACGTAGGCCTGACCGACCAGCGAGAAAAAGCCGATGGTCTTAAGATCGATATTCTCAACGGTCATCCAGGCTTGTAGCGTGCCGGACGTCAGCGCGAGCGGTAAACCGGAGGCAAAACCGAGGATCAGCAAGATAGCTGATTTTGGCTGCTGGAAAATACGTAAGTATTGACTGGACATGGGGCGTTAACTGACCCGGCAGGGCACCGGGTCAGCAGGCACAATTAACGTGCGTTTTGCTTGATGAATTCGTGAATGCTGGTGTCCTGCGCCATATCGGCGATGGTATCGGTCAGCACGCTGTTCACGGCATCAGCGATGTTTTTGTTGGTTGCCTGGAAGGCGCCTTCAACGGAGTAGCTTGCACGGTAGTTCTTGTTCATCTTGTTGCCATTCTTCGCCGTGGCGATGATAGCGATATCAGCTTTGGTCGCGATGTTGTAGCGCACGTTGCCCTGAGAGACGTCGGCGTACAGATTGTTGACGATGATCTGCAGATCAACGGCACCGCTTGGGCCAACCATATAGCCGCGGGAGGTCATCTGCTTCTCGAGCACTTCCTGCAGCAAGAAGCGCAGATCGCGCGAGGCGGTCAGCGTCACCAGCTGGTTTTCACGCGTCACTTTCGCCAGCGCCTGGTCTTTACGCTGGTCCGCGCCGTTGATGCTGACAGTCACGCCCATCAGGCTCGGATCCTGCTGTGGCAAGGAAATTTTCGGGGAGACGTCAATGGTGGTTGGAGGGGTTGCACAGCCAGCCAGCATAAAAAGGGCGACCAGCGGTAAAATGAGTTTTTTTAACATGTTCGGGCTCTCAACGAATCGTAGGCATAATATAGAGAAAAATTGCCGCCATCATAACATCGCCAACGGCGAGGGGAAGTAGTCAACGCATGTAAATTCATCGCCTTGTCTGAAAACTGACCACCTGAGGCGCTTTCATGTCGTACAGGCGACAAAACGGCTTCCCCCCTATAAGACTTCATCCCTTTGAATGAGAAAATCAGACGAAAGCTAATTTTTTGTTGTCTTCTTGTTATGCAAGCGGTAAAAGCGGCTAACATTTAAAGGGATGGGTGACATCTCAGCGTTGTCGGAGGAGTAATTTCATGATGATACGTGAACAGATAGAAGATAAGTTAAGGGCGGCGTTTGAACCTGTGTTCCTTGAAGTCGTCGACGAAAGCTATCGTCATAACGTACCGGCAGGGTCTGAAAGCCACTTCAAGGTCGTGCTGGTCAGCGATCGCTTTGTCGGGGAGCGGTTCCTTAATCGCCACCGTATGATTTACGGTACCCTGACGGAAGAACTCTCCACCACCGTACACGCGCTGGCGCTGCACACCTACACCATTAAGGAATGGAAAGGGTTGCAGGATACCATCTTTGCGTCGCCGCCGTGCCGGGGAGCCGGGACTATCGCGTAATAAATCCTGTTTGCAACAGCAGGAACTTTTCCAGTATGTTGCATCAAGATGACGTTAAAACGGCCTGCGGGCCGTTTTGTTTTGTCCGGGTTTTGAGGCGGTGGCGCGATTTTAAGGCCAAAAATAGCCTTAAATTGTGAAAAAAGCCGCAGCAACATGGGGCAACCGTTCTCGACTCACCTAAGTGATGCCGCTATAATGCCGCGTCTTAATGAATGCTTCGGGATGATTCTGGCGACAGGGAATGTGAATCTGCTAAGAGAGCATCCCGGTATTGCGAGGCAAATTCAGAGTTGACCGAGCACTGTGATTTTTTTGAGGTAACAAGATGCAAGTTTCAGTTGAAACCACTCAAGGCCTTGGCCGCCGTGTAACGATTACTATCGCTGCTGACAGCATCGAAAACGCTGTAAAAAGCGAGCTGGTCAACGTAGCGAAGAAAGTCCGTATTGACGGCTTCCGCAAGGGCAAAGTACCAATGAATGTCGTTGCTCAGCGTTATGGCGCATCTGTTCGCCAGGACGTGCTGGGCGACCTGATGAGCCGCAACTTCGTTGATGCGATCATTAAAGAAAAAATCAACCCAGCCGGTAACCCGACCTATGTTCCGGGCGAATACAAACTGGGCGAAGACTTCACCTACTCTGTAGAGTTCGAAGTGTACCCGGAAGTTGAGCTGAAAGGTCTGGACGCGATCGAAGTTGAAAAACCGGTTGTTGAAGTCACCGAAGCTGACGTTGACGGTATGCTGGACACCCTGCGTAAGCAGCAGGCGACCTGGAAAGACAAAGACGGCGCTGCTGATGCAGAAGACCGCGTGACCATCGACTTCAACGGCTCTGTAGACGGTGAAGAGTTCGAAGGCGGCAAAGCGTCTGACTTCGTACTGGCGATGGGTCAGGGTCGTATGATCCCAGGCTTCGAAGAAGGTATCAAAGGCCACAGCGCAGGCGAAGAATTCACTATCGACGTGACCTTCCCGGAAGAATACCACGCTGAAAACCTGAAAGGTAAAGCGGCTAAATTCGCCATTACCCTGAAGAAAGTAGAAGACCGCGAGCTGCCAGAACTGACTGCAGATTTCATCAAGCGTTTCGGCGTTGAAGATGGTTCTGTTGAAGGTCTGCGTGCAGAAGTGCGTAAAAACATGGAACGCGAGCTGAAAGGCGCCGTGCGTAACCGCGTTAAGTCTCAGGCTATCGAAGGCCTGGTTCAGGCTAACGAAATCGATATCCCGTCTGCACTCATCGACAACGAAATCGACGTTCTGCGCCGCCAGGCTGCACAGCGTTTCGGTGGCAATGAGAAACAGGCTCTGGAACTGCCACGTGAGCTGTTCGAAGAGCAGGCTAAACGCCGCGTTGTTGTTGGTCTGCTGCTGGGCGAAGTGATTCGTACCCACGAGCTGAAAGCTGACGAAACCCGTGTTAAAGGTCTGATCGAAGAGATGGCCTCTGCCTATGAAGATCCGTCAGAAGTTGTTGAGTTTTATGGCAGCAACAAAGAACTGATGGAAAACATGCGCAATGTAGCACTGGAAGAACAGGCTGTTGAAGCCGTTCTGGCGAAAGCGAAAGTGTCTGAAAAAGCCACGTCTTTCAACGAACTGATGAACCAGCAGGCATAATTCTGCCCGGCTTGTTTAAAGTTTGAACAAAAACCCGTTGCCTCCCGGCGGCGGGTTTTTTTTATCACAGTTATAAACCAGGAAGAGTGCTAAAACGCCTTTTCAGTGTTAGCGTTACAACAAAAGATTGTTATGCTTGAAATAGGGCTGAGCCGCCCCCATTAGTGGGGAAGCAGTATTAAAGAGACTGGCTGATAATCCGTCCGCAAGGTTACAATCAGTACAGCAGGTATTTTCATTTTTTATCCAGGAGACGGACATGTCATACAGTGGCGAACGAGATAACTTTGCACCCCATATGGCGCTGGTGCCAATGGTTATTGAACAGACCTCTCGCGGTGAACGTTCTTTTGATATCTATTCCCGTCTGCTTAAAGAGCGCGTTATCTTTATGACTGGCCAGGTCGAAGACCACATGGCTAACCTGATCGTGGCGCAGATGCTGTTTCTGGAAGCGGAAAACCCGGAAAAAGATATTTACCTGTACATTAACTCCCCTGGTGGCGTGATCACCGCCGGGATGTCTATTTACGACACCATGCAGTTTATCAAGCCTGATGTGAGCACCATTTGTATGGGCCAGGCGGCATCGATGGGCGCATTCCTGCTGACCGCAGGGGCGAAAGGCAAGCGTTTCTGCCTGCCAAACTCGCGCGTGATGATTCACCAGCCGCTGGGAGGTTACCAGGGGCAGGCAACAGATATTGAAATTCATGCCCGTGAAATCCTGAAGGTAAAAGGGCGCATGAATGAACTTATGGCTCACCACACGGGTCAATCACTTGAGCAGATCGAGCGCGATACCGAGCGCGATCGCTTCCTGTCCGCACCAGAGGCAGTTGAGTACGGTTTAGTCGACTCCATTTTGACCCACCGTAAATGATGCCCACGACGCGAGTGTGCCGCTATACTAAGATAGGGCGGCACGCTGCTTATCAGCAGCTCGCGTCTCAGATTGGCATTTGCGTCGTCATGTGCGGCACAAAGAACTTAAAAAGAGGTTTTGACTCATGACAGATAAACGCAAAGATGGTTCGGGCAAACTGTTGTATTGCTCTTTTTGCGGCAAAAGCCAGCATGAAGTGCGCAAACTGATTGCCGGGCCGTCCGTGTATATCTGCGACGAATGTGTCGACTTATGTAACGACATCATCCGCGAAGAAATTAAAGAAGTTGCTCCGCACCGCGAGCGTAGCGCCTTGCCAACCCCGCATGAGATCCGTCATCACCTTGATGACTATGTCATCGGTCAGGAACAGGCGAAAAAAGTGCTGGCTGTGGCGGTGTACAACCACTACAAACGTCTGCGTAACGGGGATAGCAGCAACGGCGTTGAGCTGGGCAAAAGCAACATCTTGCTGATCGGCCCAACCGGTTCCGGTAAAACCCTGTTAGCTGAAACGCTGGCGCGTTTGCTGGATGTTCCGTTCACCATGGCGGATGCCACCACCCTGACCGAAGCGGGTTATGTGGGTGAAGATGTGGAAAACATCATCCAGAAGCTGCTGCAGAAATGCGATTACGACGTACAGAAAGCGCAGCGCGGGATCGTTTATATCGATGAGATCGACAAAATCTCGCGTAAATCCGATAACCCGTCCATCACCCGTGATGTATCCGGTGAAGGCGTGCAGCAGGCGCTGCTGAAGCTGATCGAAGGCACCGTCGCCGCAGTTCCACCTCAGGGCGGTCGTAAGCATCCTCAGCAAGAGTTTCTGCAGGTTGATACGTCCAAAATCCTGTTTATCTGTGGTGGTGCATTTGCGGGTCTGGATAAAGTCATTGCTAACCGCGTTGAAACCGGTTCAGGTATTGGCTTTGGTGCCACGGTGAAAGCGAAGTCTGAAAAAGCGAAAGAGGGTGAACTGCTGACCCAAGTTGAACCAGAAGATATGATCAAGTTTGGTTTGATCCCTGAGTTCATTGGTCGTCTGCCGGTTGTTGCCACGCTGAGCGAGCTGAGCGAAGAAGCGCTGATTCAGATCCTGAAAGAGCCGAAAAACGCGCTGACTAAACAGTACCAGGCGTTATTCAATCTGGAAGGCGTTGAGCTGGAGTTCCGTGACGAAGCGCTGAATGCCATCGCCAAAAAAGCGATGATGCGTAAAACCGGTGCGCGTGGCCTGCGCTCTATCGTTGAAGCCGCTTTACTCGACACCATGTACGATCTTCCTTCGATGGAAGAGGTCGAAAAAGTGGTCATTGATGAATCCGTGATCGCCGGGCAAAGTAAGCCGCTGCTGATTTACGGTACCCCGGAAGCCCAGCAGGCATCTGGCGAATAATTCACCAACTCATACAAGCAGTTAATCAAAAAGGGGGGATTTTATCCTCCCTTTTTCTTTTTCCGTAAACATGGCGTTGAATGTATGGGAATCATCCCCATATACTGGATTACATGTTAGTGGTTGCATGAAGCACAGTCGCGCAACCTGATTACCTGGCGGACACTAAACTAAGAGAGAGCTCTATGAATCCTGAGCGTTCTGAACGCATTGAAATCCCCGTATTGCCGCTGCGCGATGTGGTGGTTTATCCGCACATGGTCATACCCTTATTCGTAGGGCGGGAAAAATCTATCCGTTGCCTTGAAGCCGCCATGGATCATGATAAAAAAATCATGCTGGTTGCGCAGAAAGAAGCATCAACGGATGAGCCGGGTGTAAACGATCTTTTCACCGTCGGGACCGTGGCCTCTATTTTACAAATGCTGAAGCTGCCTGACGGCACCGTTAAGGTGCTGGTCGAGGGGCTGCAGCGTGCGCGTATTACCACGCTGTCTGATGATGGCGAACACTTCGCGGCTAAAGCGGAATACCTTGAATCGCCGCAGCTTGATGAGCGTGAGCAAGAAGTGCTGGTTCGCACCGCGATTAGCCAGTTCGAAGGCTATATCAAGCTGAACAAAAAAATCCCACCAGAAGTGCTGACGTCGCTGAACAGCATCGACGATCCTGCGCGTCTGGCAGACACCATCGCTGCGCACATGCCGCTCAAGCTGGCAGACAAACAGTCCGTGCTGGAGATGTCCGACGTGAACGAACGTCTGGAATATCTGATGGCGATGATGGAATCGGAAATCGATCTGCTGCAGGTTGAGAAACGCATTCGCAACCGCGTGAAGAAGCAGATGGAAAAATCTCAGCGCGAGTACTATCTGAACGAGCAGATGAAGGCTATTCAGAAAGAGCTCGGCGAGATGGACGATGCGCCGGACGAAAACGAAGCGCTGAAGCGTAAGATCGACGCGGCAAAAATGCCGAAAGAGGCAAAAGAGAAAGCCGAAGCAGAACTGCAGAAGCTGAAAATGATGTCTCCGATGTCGGCCGAAGCGACCGTCGTGCGTGGCTACATTGAGTGGATGGTACAGGTTCCGTGGAACGCCCGTAGCAAGGTCAAAAAAGATCTGCGTCAGGCACAGGAGATCCTCGATACCGACCACTACGGTCTGGAACGTGTTAAAGATCGCATCCTTGAGTACCTTGCGGTTCAAAGCCGTGTAAACAAGCTCAAGGGCCCGATCCTGTGCCTGGTAGGACCGCCGGGGGTGGGTAAAACCTCTCTGGGGCAGTCCATTGCCAAAGCGACCGGACGTAAATACATCCGTATGGCGCTGGGTGGCGTTCGTGACGAAGCCGAAATCCGCGGTCACCGCCGGACCTATATCGGCTCTATGCCGGGCAAGCTGATCCAGAAAATGGCGAAAGTAGGCGTTAAAAACCCACTGTTCCTGCTGGATGAGATCGACAAAATGTCGTCCGATATGCGCGGCGACCCGGCGTCTGCCCTGCTTGAAGTGCTGGATCCGGAACAGAACGTGGCGTTCAGCGATCACTATCTGGAAGTGGACTACGATCTTAGCGATGTCATGTTCGTGGCGACCTCTAACTCCATGAACATTCCTGCTCCACTGCTGGATCGTATGGAAGTGATCCGTCTTTCGGGCTACACCGAAGACGAAAAGCTGAACATCGCCAAGCGCCACCTGCTTTCTAAGCAGATTGAGCGTAACGCGCTGAAAGAGAGCGAAATTACGGTAGAGGATAGTGCGATTATCAGCATTATTCGTTACTACACTCGTGAAGCGGGCGTGCGTAGTCTGGAACGCGAAATCTCCAAGCTGTGCCGTAAAGCGGTGAAGAAGCTGCTGCTGGATAAGACCCTGAAGCACGTTGAAATTAACGGCGACAACCTGCACGAATATCTCGGCGTTCAGCGCTATGACTATGGTCGCGCGGACAATGAAAACCGCGTCGGTCAGGTGACGGGGCTGGCGTGGACGGAAGTGGGCGGCGATCTGCTGACCATTGAAACCGCCTGCGTACCGGGTAAAGGCAAACTCACGTATACCGGCTCGCTGGGTGAAGTGATGCAGGAGTCCATTCAGGCTGCGCTGACCGTGGTGCGTGCGCGCGCGGAAAAACTGGGTATCAATGCGGACTTTTACGAGAAACGCGATATCCACGTTCACGTACCGGAAGGGGCAACGCCGAAAGACGGCCCAAGCGCCGGTATCGCCATGTGTACCGCGCTGGTCTCCTGCCTGACCGGCAACCCGGTTCGCGCCGATGTGGCGATGACCGGCGAAATCACCCTGCGCGGCCTCGTGTTGCCGATTGGTGGTTTGAAAGAAAAACTGCTCGCGGCTCACCGCGGTGGGATTAAAACCGTCCTGATCCCGCATGAAAACAAGCGCGATCTGGAAGAGATCCCGGACAACGTGATTGCCGATCTGGATATCCATCCGGTGAAGCGCATTGAGGAAGTTCTGGCGCTTGCGCTGCAGAACGAGCCTTATGGAATGCAGGTTGTAACCGCAAAATAGTGACCTCGCGCAAAGAGCGTCAATAAAAATAAGGCTGGTAGGCTAATTCGTGCTTGCCAGCCTTTTTTTGTATAGCTAATTTAGATCCCTGATTGGGCCAGCCTCAACAACGGGTGTTGTAAGGTCATGGCAGGCCTGATATAACTGCTGCGCGGTCGCGTTGTGAAGGATTCAGGCGCGATATAAATTATAAAGAGAGGAAGAGAAGAGTGAACAAATCTCAACTGATTGACAAAATTGCTGCGGGTGCTGATATCTCCAAAGCTGCGGCTGGACGTGCGTTAGATGCTTTAATTGCTTCTGTTACCGAATCTCTGCAGGCTGGGGACGACGTAGCGCTGGTTGGTTTTGGTACTTTTGCTGTTAAAGAGCGTGCTGCCCGTACTGGCCGCAACCCTCAGACCGGCAAAGAGATCACCATCGCTGCTGCTAAAGTTCCGGGCTTCCGCGCGGGCAAAGCGCTGAAAGACGCAGTAAACTGATCGCATTCTTGCATCAGGGAAGTTAAAAAGTCTAAGGGCGCATCATTTGATGTGCCTTTTTTGTTTGTCCAGAGCCTATTTATGCGAGTTTCTGCATGTTCTGGGCTGACAATTGCCCCGGTTTCTTGTCACAATACGCCTTTATGCGCAGCGGTCGGGATTTGCCGTTAGCGTGAGGTCACCTGTCACCTACAGCGGAGTGTGGTTACACCATGATGGACAGCTTACGCACGGCTGCTAACAGTCTCGTGCTCAAGATTATTTTCGGTATCATTATTCTGTCGTTCATTTTGACCGGCGTGAGTGGTTACCTGATTGGCGGTAGCGCAAACTACGCCGCACAAGTGAATGGCCAGGAAATCAGCCGTGGGCAGTTCGAGAATGCATTTGCCGGTGAACGTAACCGCATGCAGCAACAACTGGGCGAACAGTTCTCTGAACTGGCGGCAAATGAAGGCTATATGAAAACGCTGCGTCAGCAGACGCTAAATCGTCTCATTGACGAAGCGCTGATGGATCAGTACGCCAGAGACCTTGGTCTTGGGATCAGCGATGATCAGGTGAAGAAGGTAATTTTCTCCACCGCGGCTTTCCAGACGGACGGCAAGTTCGACAACAACCGCTATAACGCCATCATCAGCCAGATGGGGATGTCGGCCGATCAGTACGCTCAGGCGCTGCGTAACCAGCTGACGACTCAGCAACTGATTAACGCCGTTGTGGGAACCGATTTCATGCTCAAGGGCGAAACTGACGAACTGGCGGCGCTGGTTTCTCAGCAGCGCGTCGTGCGTGAAGCCACTTTCGACGTTAACGCGCTGGCTGCAAAACAGCAGGCGAGCGACGAAGAAGTGAACAGCTACTACGAGCAGAACAAAAGTAACTTTATGGCGCCTGAGCAGTTCCGCGTGAGCTACATCAAGCTCGATGTGGCAGCAATGCAGGGCGACGTATCGGATGCGGATATCCAGTCTTACTACGATCAGCATCAGGATCAGTTCACTCAGCCACAGCGTAACCGTTTCAGCGTGATTCAGGCTAAAACCGAAGCTGATGCGCAAGCTGCTCTCGACGAGCTGAACAAGGGCGCTGATTTCGCAACGGTCGCGAAAGAGAAATCCACCGACATTATCTCTGCCAAAAACGGTGGTGACATGGGCTGGCTGGAAGACGCTACTACGCCTGAAGAGCTGAAAAACGCCGGCCTGAAAGAGAAAGGCCAGCTGTCAGGGGTGATCAAATCGTCCGTGGGCTTCCTGGTCGCACGTCTGGACGACGTTCAACCGGCAAAAACCAAGCCGCTGGCTGACGTGCGCGATGAAATCGCCGCGAAAGTGAAGCAGGAAAAAGCACTGGATACCTTCTATGCGCTGCAGCAGAAGGTGAGCGATGCGGCCAGCAATGACAACGAATCGCTGGCCGGTGCTGAGCAGGTTGCAGGCGTAAAAGCTGTTGAGACCGGCTGGTTCGGTCAGGACAGCCTGCCGGAAGAGCTGAACTTCAAACCGGTTGCCGATGCTATCTTCAATGGTAGCCTGGTGGGCGAGAACGGGAGCCCGGGCAGCAACTCTGACATCATCACTGTTGATGGCGATCGTGCCTTTGTGCTGCGCGTGAGTGAGCACAAGCCGGAAGCGATCAAGCCGCTGGATACTGTGAAAGATCAGATCGTCGCGCTGGTGAAACATAACAAAGCTGTTCAGCAGGCGAAGCTGGATGCTGAGAAGCTGCTGGCCGAATTGAAAGCCGGTAAAGGTGACGACGCGCTGAAAGCCGCGGGCCTGAGCTTCGGCGCCGCGAAAACGCTGAGCCGCACCGGTCAGGATCCGATTAGCCAGGCCGCATTCGGCCTGACCCAGCCGGCAAAAGACAAACCGAGCTTCGGTATCGCTAACGATATGCAGGGCAACGTGGTGGTTCTGGCACTGGACGAAGTGAAAGCGGGTACCATGCCGGAAGAGCAGAAGAACGCGATGGTGAAGGGGATTACGCAGAATAATGCCCAAATCGCTTTCGAAGCGCTGATGAGCAACCTGCGTAAAGAAGCCAAAATCAAGCTGGGCGATATCATTACTCAACAGCAGTAATTACGTCACTGCTCGCAGATTTTCGCAACGTACTGCAATAACAAAAGGCCGCTTTCGCGGCCTTTTCCATTTCTGCAATCTGCTGTTTGTTCTCCAAATGCGGCCCGCTTATTGTGATGTGGCTGTCAACAAACAAGGAGATAACAGCATGAAACATGGAATCAAAGCCCTCTTTATGACGCTTGCCCTCGTCACGGTGGGAATGAGCCACAGCACGCTGGCGGCCACTCAGGCGGGTAAAACGCAGACCACGCAAAGTAAGGTCGAGGCGTCTACACCCAAGCCGCCGGAGGCGAAAGCCCCCACAGGCGGCAAAACTGCAGAGGCATCAGGGGAGCGGGTAAGCATTAACGCCGCGTCGGCAGAAGATCTGGCGCGGGTAATGAACGGCGTGGGTCTGAAAAAAGCGCAGGCGATAGTCAGCTACCGTGAAGAGTACGGTCCCTTCAAAACACTCGACGACCTGACGCAGGTTCCCGGCATTGGCGGGTCGCTGGTGGAGCGGAATCTCGCGCATCTGATGCTGTAATAACTTGCACAGTGGCAAAAATTTGCCAGGATAAAGAGGTCATACCAGTTATGGCCTCTGAATCTTATAAATAACAACCCTGAAGGTTATTGTGCTATGCAGACCCAAATCAAAGTTCGCGGCTTTCATCTTGACGTTTATCAGCATGTTAATAACGCCCGTTATCTCGAGTTTCTTGAAGAGGCGCGTTGGGATGGGCTGGAAAACAGCGACAGTTTTCAATGGATGACGGCGCAGCGCATCGCGTTTGTCGTGGCGAATATCAATATTAACTATCGCCGTCCAGCCGTGCTCAGCGATGTGTTGACCGTGACCAGTCAGCTTCAGCAGTTAAACGGCAAAAGCGGTGTGCTAAGTCAGGTCATTACGCTAGAGCCCGAAGGGCAGGTGGTGGCGGACGCGTTAATTACCTTTGTCTGTATCGATCTGCGCACGCAAAAAGCGCTGCCGCTGGAAGGGGAGTTGCGTGAAAAACTGGAGCAGCTAATTAAATAACCCACTGCGAGGGCCGGGCGAAAAAGCTTTTCACCCGGCAACATGACGGTTACTTAAGACCGGTTTTGTTTTTCAGGGCCGACATCACCGACGGCTTATCCGCCAGGTACTGATTCAGGCCGTTGGCCCGCAGGTTACAGGCGGCGCACTGACCGCAGCCATCGCCCTGAATACCGTTATAGCAGGTCAGCGTTTCGCTACGCACCAGTTCCAGCTTGCCCCAGTAGTCCGCCAGTGCCCAGGTTTCGGCCTTGTCGAGCCACATCAGCGGCGTTTCAAAGCGAATATCTTTCGCCATTCCGAGGTTCACCGCGTGGTTGAGAGCCTTCACAAACTCATCCCGGCAGTCCGGGTAGCCGGAGAAATCGGTTTCGCACACGCCGGTGATCACCGCTTCGGCCTGGACCTGATACGCATAGATGGCGGTCAGCGTCAGGAAGAGGATGTTACGTCCCGGCACGAAGGTATTAGGAATGCCATCTGCATTCGGCTCATAGTCCGGCACCGGGATGCTATCGCGCGTCAGGCTGCTCACCGCCAGTTCGTTTAACAGAGTGACATCCAGAACCTTATGCGCCCGCGCGCCGAGTTGGACCGCCAGTTTCTGTGCAACCTTGATCTCTTCGCTATGGCGCTGGCCATAGTCAAACGTCACACAATGGACTTCATCATACTGATGTAAAGCCTGAACCAGACAGGTGGTGGAATCTTGCCCCCCACTGAACACAACAACGGCACGTTTCATTATTCTTTCCAACTTTGACGAGTAAAGACGCATGGTAACGTCTGCCCGTGACGGCGACCAGCTTCTTCACGCTTTCGGGGCCGGTAGCCAGGCTTCGGTAAAGTTAAACCAGCCGCGCGGGTTGAGCCGGATGCCATTCACCCCCGGCGGGGCGCTGATTTGGTACTGATAGTTAAACAGCGGCGTCAGCACCGCGCTCTCCATCAGTCGGGCGAAGACTGCTTTTAATCCCTGATGGCGTTCTTCGGCATCGGGTCGGGACTGAACGGCATCCAGGGTTGCCATCAGATGGGCAAACTGCGGTGCGCTGAGCAGATGCGGCCACAGCGCATCGCAGCGTAACCACTGTTCAAGGGTATATTCCGGCGCTTCGCCAATTAACCGATCGCCCATCATGATATCGGCATCAGCAAGCGACGTGCAGCCATCCCAGTTTTTGGCATCATGAAAAATCACCGTCAGCTGACATCCTTCCTGCGCCAGATAGCGCTTGAGCTGTTCAGCCATGGTATGTAACTCCACCGGCAGGTGATATGCCAGGGTCAGCGTCTCGGGCAGGGGGATACACTGTGCCTGCGGCCATTGGGGAATGGTCCATCCCGGCAGCAGTTCCTGCGTTGGGGTGATCAGGTTTTCGTCCAGCGGCAGCGTATGCAGCAGCGACGACTGATGAATGATCTCCACCAGCCTGCGGGCCTGCATTTCGCTGAGCCGTCCGCTCTGTTTCAGCGTGAGGTAACAAAAGCCAAGGCTGATACTGTTACTGACCAGCCGTAAACTGGCGAGTTCTTCCGGCTCGCCAATGGCAATTTGTACCGGATGACGGCAGCTGGTGCCTAAATCCTGGTCAAACAACTGGGGGGTGATCCAGAATTCGATCGCTTTCAGCAGCGGATGCCCCAGATGGTACTGCTCGTGGCTTTCCAGCCGGACCAGATCCGGGTCGAACAGGGTCAGCCGAAACGGTCCGCTGCCCGTCAGCGGCTGTTCCGGGTGCGCCAGGCGACTGCAATAGCTTGCCAGACGGTGCGCCAGCCAGTAGTCCGGCTGATGCAGCACAAACGTCAGGCACTGAGGATGCGTCAGCTCGATCTGCTTTACGCTGTTAAACAGTTTGCGCAGCGCGGGCAGGGTCAGCAGCATCATCAGCCGTTTCTGCAGTTGGCCCGTCTCGATCTTGTCGCCCGTATGCCAGTGCAGCGTGGAGCGGATGTAAAAATGCCAGCGTAACCCGTCAGCAGAAATCTCCCAGTGATGGGCCAGATCGCCAGTGGGTTCGCTGTAGGTGTCGTTAAAGCGCGTCAGCCCGGAAAAAATTTCTCCCACCAGATGCTGTTCTGCGCGCCCCGGTAAAAAGCCCGGATGCAGCGGGTCGAGCGGGCGATAGTAGGGAATACGCAGCGTAGGGGTGTTGTTCTGCCACTGTCCGCCCAGAAAAGGGTGCAGCAACGCGCGCAGCGCCTGGGGGGCAAGCTGGGCCAGCTCCAGCGCATTATGCTGCTGACCGCTTTTTAGCGCCTCTTCCATCATTGCATTGCGTAACGACTCCGGCGTCACGTGAAAGCGCAGGTCGCCGCGCTTTCCGCGTCCGGACTGCGCGTGCCAACTTAGCCAGCCTGCATCCTGCGCCTGACGCAAAAGTGTGCGCACATGACGTTCACTGCAAAAGCAGCGGCTGGCCAGTTCGGCCACGGTCACCTGTTGCGGCCCACCTGCTGAGGGTTGCCACAGTCGTTGGTACTGATTGAGTCGATTAAGCAGTCGCATATAAAAACCCGGAACAATAATGTTCAACTATTCAGTATTACTTCCGTATATATCACGCAATACTGATGCACAAGTTAAAACCCTTCACATTTTCGGGAGCACTATGGCGCGGTTGGCTGCATTTGATATGGACGGCACCTTATTAATGCCGGACCACCGTTTAGGCGACAAAACCCTGAGTACGCTGAAACGGCTGCACGAGCGCGACATCACGCTCACCTTCGCCACCGGACGACATGTGCTGGAAATGCGCCATTTGATGGGCGCGCTATCGCTCGACGCGTTCTTGATCACCGGCAACGGGACGCGCATTCACTCGCTGGAAGGGGACGTACTCTATCGCCAGGATCTGGCGCCGGACGTTGCCGAACAGGTCTTGCATACCAGCTGGGACACTCAGGCCAGCATCCACGTTTTTAACGATACCGGCTGGCTGACCGGCCAGGAAATTCCGGCCCTGCTCGAGGCGCATGTTTACAGCGGCTTCCAGTATCAATTGACCGACCTGCGCCGGATCCCGGCCCACGCGGTGACCAAAATCTGTTTTTGCAGCGATCACGACGATCTGTGCCGTCTGCACATTCAGCTCAACGAGGCGTTGGGCAGCCGCGCACACCTGACCTTCTCCGCGCTGGATTGCCTGGAAGTGCTGCCGGTGGGATGCAACAAAGGTTCCGCCCTGGCGGTGCTGAGCGACCATCTCGGCTTCAGTATGCAGGAGTGCATGGCGTTTGGTGATGCCATGAATGACCGGGAGATGCTGGGCAGCGTCGGCCGCGGCTTGATTATGGGCAATGCGATGCCGCAGCTGATGGCTGAACTCTCGCATTTGCCGGTTATTGGACACTGCCGTAATGAAGCAGTGTCCCATTTTCTAACTCATTGGCTGGACACACCCGATCTTCCTTATTCCCCCGAATAGTGAGACCCTTCCAGCAAGCCAGACGAATGTCTGGCTTTTTTTATTTTAGCAGTCGGGCAATTTCTGCCGACCACGGCGTCACATCGCCAATGTTAGCCTTTACCCACTCTGCGTTGTAATAGGTATCCAGATAGCGCTCACCGCTGTCGCACAACAGGGTGACGATGGAGCCAGTTTGCCCCGCCTCGCGCATCCGCGCGGCCAGTTGTAACGCGCCCCACATGTTGGTGCCGGTAGAGGCGCCGACTTTACGGCCCAGCTGCGTTTCCAGCCAGTGGGCGGTGGCGACGCTGGCGGCATCCGGCACCCGCAGCATCTCGTCGACCACATCGGGAATAAACGACGGCTCGACGCGCGGGCGGCCAATCCCTTCAATTTTGCTGCCCACCGGGCTGCGCAGGGAGAGATCGCGCTGCTGCCAGTAATCCAGGAATACCGAGTTTTGCGGATCCACTACCATCAGGCGCGTATCGTAGCCCTGACAACGAATATAGCGGCCAATGGTGGCTGAAGTCCCGCCCGTACCGGCGCTCATTACGATATGGGCGGGCACCGGGTGAGGTTCGCTCTGCATCTGACGGAAGATACTGTCGGCAATATTGTTATTGCCGCGCCAGTCCGTCGCGCGTTCGGCGAAGGTGAACTGGTCCATATAGTGGCCATTCAGCTCGCGGGCCAGCATCTCTGAGGCGGCATAGATTTCGCAGGCGCTCTCTACGAAGTGGCAGCGGCCGCCGTAGAATTCAATCTGTTCGATCTTACGTTTAGCGGTACAGGACGGCATCACGGCAATAAAGGGCAGGCCCAGCAGACGCGCGAAATAGGCCTCAGAGACGGCGGTTGAACCGGATGACGATTCAATAATGGTGGTGCCTTCATTGATCCAGCCGTTACATAGCCCGTACAGGAACAGCGAACGCGCCAGACGGTGTTTAAGGCTGCCGGTAGGGTGAGTGCTTTCGTCTTTCAGATAGAGCTGAATACCCGCAAACCCCGGCAGAGCAAGGCGAATGAGGTGCGTATCGGCCGAGCGCTGATAATCGGCATTAATTTCACTGATGGCGTGTTTAACCCAGGTACTCTTCATTGCAGTGTTCCGTTTGTCATTTTGTGCCCAGCATAGCGAAAAACACAGAAAAAATTGTTGCTATCTGACCTTTAAAATACAATGTCAGGAGAAAAATTTTCTCTACGGGGTGGGTATGCTAGATAAAATTGACCGTAAGCTGCTGTCCTTGCTGCAAAGTGACTGCACCCTCTCTTTGCAGGCGCTGGCGGATGCCGTTAATCTGACTACCACACCCTGCTGGAAACGCTTAAAGCGCCTTGAAGATGAAGGCATCCTGCTGGCGCGCGTGGCCCTGCTGGATCCCGAAAAACTGGGGCTTGGATTGACTGCGTTTGTTCTGATAAAAACGCAGCATCACAGCAGTGACTGGTACTGCCGGTTCGTTACCGTGGTATCCGATATGCCGGAAGTGCTGGGCTTCTGGCGCATGGCGGGCGAATACGACTACCTGATGCGCGTTCAGGTGGCGGACATGAAACGCTATGATGACTTCTATAAACGGCTGGTGAACAGCGTGCCCGGTCTGTCGAATGTCACCTCCAGCTTCGCGATGGAACAGATAAAATACACCACCGCCTTACCCATTGAATAACTGCCGGATTACAATCCTCAGGAATAGACCGCGTGCGATTATTTGCTCAGTTAAGCTGGTACTTTCGCCGGGAGTGGCAACGCTACCTCGGCGCAGTGGCCCTGCTTATTATCATTGCCATTTTGCAGCTCATCCCGCCAAAAGTGGTGGGCTACGTCGTGGATGGCGTGACCGAACAGCATTACACCACCGCACGGGTGATGATGTGGATTGGCACGCTGGTGCTGACCGCCATCGTCGTCTATCTGCTGCGCTACGTCTGGCGTGTGCTACTGTTTGGTGCCTCCTATCAGCTTGCGGTAGAACTGCGGGAAGATTTTTATCGTCAGCTCAGCCGCCAGCACCCGGAATTTTATCTGCGCCACCGCACCGGCGATCTGATAGCCCGTGCCACCAATGACGTTGACCGGGTGGTGTTTGCCGCCGGGGAAGGGGTGCTGACGCTGGTGGATTCGCTGGTGATGGGCTGTGCGGTGCTGATCGTGATGTCCACCCAAATCAGCTGGCAGCTGACGCTGCTGGCCCTGCTGCCGATGCCGCTGATGGCGCTGGCGATCAAACGCTATGGCGATCAATTGCATCAGCGCTTCAAGCTGGCGCAGGCGGCGTTTTCATCCCTGAACGATCGAACCCAGGAAAGCCTGACCAGCATCCGGATGATCAAAGCTTTTGGCCTGGAAGATCGTCAGTCGGCGCTGTTTGCCGCCGATGCTGCTGATACCGGTGCCAAAAACCTGCGCGTGGCCCGCATCGATGCCCGCTTTGATCCCACTATTTATATCGCCATCGGCACCGCCAACCTGCTGGCGATTGGCGGTGGCAGCTGGATGGTGATTAACGGCTCCCTGACGCTCGGGCAGCTGACCAGCTTTGCCATGTATCTGGGGCTGATGATCTGGCCGATGCTGGCTCTGGCCTGGATGTTTAATATTGTTGAGCGCGGGAGCGCCGCCTACAGCCGCATACGCGCCATGCTTGCCGAAGCACCGGTGGTGAATGACGGCAGCAAAACGGTGCCGGAAGGGCGCGGCGAGCTGAACGTGGCTATTCGCGCGTTCGCCTATCCGCACAGCGAACAACCTACGCTCGAAAACGTGCACTTTACGCTGCAGCCGGGGCAAATGCTGGGCATCTGCGGCCCGACGGGCGCGGGGAAAAGCACCGTGCTGTCGCTTATCCAGCGCCACTTTGATATCGACCAGGGCGAGATCCGCTTCCACGATATCCCGCTCACGCAGCTGCAGCTAGACAGCTGGCGCAGCCGTCTGGCGGTGGTCAGCCAGACGCCATTCCTGTTCTCGGATACCGTCGGCAACAACATTGCGCTGGGTTGCCCGCAGGCGACCCGGGAAGAGATCGAGCACGTGGCCCGCCTCGCCAGCGTGCATGAAGACATCCTGCGCCTGCCGCAGGGTTATGAAACCGAGGTCGGGGAGCGGGGCGTGATGCTCTCCGGCGGGCAGAAACAGCGTATTTCCATCGCCCGCGCGCTGCTGCTGAATGCCGAAATCCTGCTGCTGGATGATGCGCTCTCTGCTGTGGACGGACGTACCGAACACCAGATCCTGCACAATTTGCGCCAGTGGGGAGAAGGGCGCACGGTGATCATCAGCGCGCATCGGCTGTCGGCCCTGACCGAAGCCAATGAAATTCTGGTGATGCAGCACGGGCACATCGCCCAGCGCGGCGAGCATGAACAGCTGGCTGAACAGCCGGGATGGTATCGCGATATGTATCGCTATCAGCAACTGGAAGCGGCCCTCGATGACGCGCCAGAAATCAATGAGGAGGCCGCCGATGCGTAGTTTTTCCCAGCTGTGGCCAACCCTTAAGCGCCTGCTGGCCTACGGTTCACCGTGGCGCAAACCGCTGTCGCTGGCGGTGGTGCTGCTGTGGGTCGCCGCGATTGCCGAAGTGAGCGGGCCGCTGCTGATCAGCTACTTTATCGACAATATGGTGGCCAAAAGCTATCTGCCGCTGGGGCTTGTCGTCGGGCTGGCGGTCGCTTATATCGGCTTGCAGCTGCTGGCGGCCGGGCTGCATTACGTCCAGTCGCTGCTGTTTAACCAGGCCGCCGTCGGGGTGGTGCAACAGCTGCGAACCGACGTGATGGATGCTGCGCTTCGCCAGCCGCTGAGTGAATTTGACACTCAGCCGGTCGGGCAAATTATCTCCCGCGTCACCAACGATACGGAAGTGATCCGCGATCTGTACGTCACGGTGGTGGCGACGGTGCTGCGCAGTGCGGCGCTGGTGGGGGCCATGCTGGTGGCGATGTTCAGTCTCGAGTGGCGAATGGCGCTGGTGGCGATGGCGATCTTCCCGGCGGTAATGATCGTGATGATCATCTATCAGCGTTACAGCACTCCGATTGTGCGGCGTATGCGCGCCTATCTGGCGGATATCAACGATGGCTTTAACGAAGTCATCAACGGTATGAGCGTCATTCAGCAGTTCCGTCAGCAGGCGCGATTTGGCGAGCGAATGGGTGAGGCCAGCCGGTCGCACTATATGGCCCGCATGCAGACGCTGAGGCTGGACGGTTTTTTGCTGCGCCCGCTGTTAAGCCTGTTCTCTGCACTGGTGCTGTGCGGCTTGCTGATGCAGTTTGGCTTCGCCGCAGGCGGGACCATTGAGGTTGGCGTACTGTATGCCTTTATTAGCTATCTGGGGCGGCTTAATGAACCGCTGATCGAGCTGACCACCCAGCAGTCGATGTTGCAGCAGGCAGTGGTCGCCGGTGAGCGCGTCTTTGAGCTGATGGACCGACCGCGTCAGGCCTACGGGAATGACAATCGCGACCTGCAAAGCGGCACTATCGAGTTTGAGAATGTCTCCTTTGCCTATCGCGAGGATCGGCTGGTGCTGCAGGATATCAACCTGACGGTGCCGTCGCGCAGTTTTGTCGCACTGGTCGGGCATACCGGCAGCGGGAAGAGCACCCTCGCGAGCCTGCTGATGGGCTACTACCCGCTGACCGAAGGCGAAATTCGTCTGGACGGTCGCCCGCTGGAGACCCTGAGTCACGCCACGCTGCGTAAAGGGGTGGCGATGGTGCAGCAGGATCCGGTGGTGCTGGCCGATACTTTCTTTGCCAACATCACCCTGGGCCGCCCGTTTACGGAGGAGCAGGTGTGGGAAGTGCTGGAAAAAGTCCAGTTGGCGGCGCTGGCACGCGGCCTGCACGACGGCATTCACACCCGACTGGGCGAGCAGGGTAATAATTTGTCGGTCGGGCAAAAGCAGCTTCTGGCGCTGGCTCGCGTCCTGATTGACACCCCGCAGGTGCTTATCCTCGACGAAGCAACGGCCAGCATCGACTCCGGTACCGAACAAGCCATCCAGCAGGCGCTGGCGGCGGTGCGCGAGCACACCACGCTGGTCGTCATAGCCCATCGCCTGTCTACAATTGTAGAGGCGGATACCATTCTGGTGCTTCATCGCGGACAAGCGGTTGAGCGCGGCACCCACAAGCAACTGCTTGAGGCGAAAGGCCGTTACTGGCAGATGTATCAGCTGCAGTTGGCAGGTGAAGAGCTGGCCGCCAGTGTGCGGGAGGAGTCGCTCAGCGCCTGATGCACTAAAAACAGGCAACTTACCGGCCGCTGAAACGGTTGGTGCAAAAATGAAACGCATCATGCACTGTCATGGTGCGTTTTTTTTCGCCAGTTATTCGCGACGCCTCGTATTCCCGCTCTTTTCACTTTTGGCACACCGCTTGCAATACCTGATCTGTTCGCAAGCCAATACCGAATTCTGACTGGAGGGGATATATGAAGCTGGTTACCGTGGTAATCAAACCATTCAAACTTGAAGACGTGCGTGAAGCGCTGTCTTCCATGGGTATTCAGGGTCTGACCGTCACCGAAGTGAAAGGCTTTGGTCGACAGAAGGGGCATGCGGAGCTGTATCGCGGCGCCGAATACAGCGTCAACTTCCTGCCAAAAGTGAAGATTGACGTGGCGATTGCCGACGATCAGCTGGATGAAGTTATCGACGTGATTAGTAAAGCAGCCTACACCGGCAAAATTGGCGACGGCAAAATTTTCGTTGCTGAGCTGCAACGCGTTATTCGCATTCGTACGGGTGAAGCCGACGAAGCGGCACTGTAAAACACCTGGCACACAGTGATAGGGATCAAAAAGATGAACACAACAACACTTAAAGCAGGTCTGGGGTCTCTGGCACTGCTGCCAGGACTGGCAATGGCTGCCCCTGCGGTGGCCGACAAAGCCGACAACGCCTTTATGATGATTTGCACCGCGCTGGTGCTGTTTATGACTATTCCGGGGATTGCGCTGTTTTACGGCGGCCTGATCCGCGGCAAAAACGTCCTCTCCATGCTCACCCAGGTGACCGTGACCTTTGCGCTGGTCTGCGTGCTGTGGGTGGTCTACGGTTACTCGCTGGCCTTCGGCGAAGGCAATGCCTTCTTCGGCAGCTTTAACTGGGCAATGCTGAAAAATATCGAACTGACCGCCGTGATGGGTAGCTTCTATCAGTACATTCACGTGGCGTTCCAGGGCTCCTTCGCCTGTATCACCGTCGGGCTGATTGTCGGCGCGTTGGCGGAACGTATTCGTTTCTCTGCGGTGCTGATCTTCGTAGTGGTATGGATGACGCTCTCCTATGTGCCGGTGGCGCATATGGTCTGGGGGGGTGGTCTGCTGGCCGCACACGGCGCGCTGGACTTTGCAGGCGGTACCGTTGTTCACATCAACGCCGCGGTGGCGGGCCTGGTGGGTGCTTACCTGATTGGCAAACGCGTCGGTTTTGGCAAAGAAGCCTTCAAACCGCACAACCTGCCGATGGTCTTTACCGGTACCGCGATCCTCTACTTCGGCTGGTTTGGCTTTAACGCCGGTTCCGCAAGTGCCGCTAACGAAATCGCTGCGCTGGCATTCGTGAACACCGTCGTGGCGACCGCAGGTGCAATCCTCGCGTGGATCTTCGGTGAGTGGACCGTGCGCGGTAAACCTTCCCTGCTGGGTGCCTGTTCTGGTGCGATTGCCGGTCTGGTCGGTATCACCCCAGCCTGTGGCTTTGTGGGTGTCGGCGGGGCGTTGATCATCGGTCTGGTGGCGGGTCTGGCGGGTCTGTGGGGCGTAACCGCACTGAAACGTGTACTGCGCGTTGATGACCCTTGTGATGTGTTTGGTGTGCACGGCGTATGCGGCATCATCGGCTGCATCATGACCGGTATCTTCGCCTCAACGTCGCTGGGCGGTGTGGGTTACGCAGAAGGTGTCAGCATGGGTCATCAGGTTCTGGTCCAGCTGGAAAGTATCGCTATCACGGTAGTCTGGTCGGGTGTGGTCGCCTTTATCGGCTACAAACTGGCGGACATGACGGTGGGTCTGCGTGTTCCGGAAGAGCAGGAACGCGAAGGTCTGGACGTCAACAGCCACGGCGAGAACGCGTACAACGCTTAAGTAAAAGCAAACGGCAACCTGAAGGTTGCCGTTTTCTTCTTTGCACCCTCTCCCTGTGGGAGAGGACCGGGGTGAGGGCATCAGATCGCATGCTTTTATCCCCGGTTACGCATTACCCCTTCCTGCACCGTCGATGCCACCAGCACACCCTCCTGGGTATAGAACTCACCGCGAACAAATCCGCGCGCGCTCGACGCCGAGGTACTCTCCACGCTGTACAGCAGCCATTCGTTCATATTGAACGGACGGTGGAACCACATGGAATGGTCGATGGTCGCCACCTGCATGCCTTTCTCAAGGAAACCGACCCCGTGCGGCTGCAGGGCAACCGGCAGGAAGTTGAAGTCCGAGGCATAGCCGAGCAAGTACTGATGGACGCGGAAGTCTTCCGGAACCGTGCCGTTTGCGCGGATCCACACCTGACGTGCGGGCTCAGCAGGGTGCCCCTTCATCGGGTTATGGAACTCAACCGGGCGGATCTCCAGCGGTTTATCGCAGAGAAACTTCTCTTTAAGCTGCGGGGGCAGCAGGTGCGACAGCGCGCGGGCAATGTCGGTTTCTGAACGCAGGTCGTCCGGCGCAGGCGCAGGCGGCATGCTTTTCTGATGCTCATATCCCGGCTCTGGCGCCTGGAAAGAGGCGGTCATATAGAAAATCGGTTTGCCGTTCTGGATGGCGGCAACGCGACGGGCGCTGAAGCTGTTGCCATCGCGCAGGACTTCAACGTCATACACGATCGGTTTTTGGCTGTCACCGGGGCGTAAGAAGTAGCTGTGAAACGAATGCACCAGACGGTCTTCCGGCACCGTCTCTTTGGCGGCATAAAGGGCCTGGCCTACAACCTGGCCGCCAAAAACCTGGCGCAGACCCAAATCTTCGCTTTGTCCCCGAAAGAGTCCTTCTTCAATTTTTTCCAGGTTTAATAATGTCAGCAGATTGCCTAGTGCTTGACTCATAGTCGTCCTCAATGAATACGCCGTGGCGAAAGATAGGCAGAGTATAACGCAGAATAGCAAGTGGTCCGATGGGTGCAATAATCTGAATAACGAGGCGATTCCAGGCATAAATAATTGCTATGTGCCACACTTACTTTCGTTATCTTTATGTTAGCCACTCATCTGGCGGTATCGATCCCGCTGGTGCATTGATGATAAGGAGAACTCAATGAAACTCGTGCACATGTTAAGTGGTTTAGCGGTAGCGGTTGCTCTTTCTGCCTGTGCGGATAAAAGTGCAGACATTCAGACGCCAGCGCCAAACCCTAACACTTCTGCCGCGACGACGGCGCCCGTTATTCAGCAGCCAAATGTTTCAGGTACGATCTGGATCCGTCAGAAAGTGGCATTGCCACCGGATGCGGTATTAACCGTGACCTTATCTGACGCTTCGCTGGCGGATTCCCCGTCAAAAGTGCTGGCGCAGAGCGCGACGCGTACTGAAGGTAAGCAAGCCCCGTTTAAATTTGAACTGCCGTTTAACCCGGCAGATGTCCAGCCTAACGCGCGTATCCTGCTGAGTGCGGCGATCAGCGTAAACGACAAGGTTGTGCTGATGACCGATATCGTGAAGCCGGTCATTAATCAGGGCGGTACGAAAACCGATCTGGTGCTGGTGCCCGTTCAGCAGACTGAGCTCCCGCTTCAGCCATCCGGCGGAGCCGTCAATACGGTTCCTTCGACCTCACCAACCCAGGTTAATCCGTCTTCGGCAACGCCTGCCCCGACCCAGCTTTAACTCGTACGCCCCTCATTGTGAGGGGCGGTTCAATAGCGCCAGCGGTAGCGCAGCAAATCTATCTGCCCACTCCCCGAAACCTGCACCCCTTCAGACAGCAGCGCCTGACGCTGGCGCTGGAGATCCGGGCCGGTTAAGGAAATGGCACCGCTGCGGTTAACCACCCGATGCCAGGGGAGGGTGCTGCCTTCCGGCAGACGTTTTAGTACGCCTCCGACCTGTCGCGCCGCACGCGGTGAACCCGCAAGACGTGCAACCTCGCCGTAAGTGGTCACCGTGCCTTCGGGGATAGAGGCCACTATCTGCCAGACTCGCTGAGGAAAAGTATCGTGCTGGTCCATTTTTACTCCTGTGTGGAGCTTAAGAATAAGGATTACCTGACCAGATGGGAAGAAAGCGCGCACTCTGTAAACGTTTTGGGTAATAAACCATCACCCGGACGCGGTTAACTTGCAATTGCCATCCTGTACAGTGATAATGCGCCAGCGCGTTGGTTAACAACGCT
Source organism: Silvania hatchlandensis (assembly GCF_025564065.1). Lineage (GTDB taxonomy): Bacteria > Pseudomonadota > Gammaproteobacteria > Enterobacterales > Enterobacteriaceae > Enterobacter > Enterobacter hatchlandensis. Next base: position 89,959 of record NZ_JAMGZK010000035.1, read on the forward strand.
CTCAATGGGGGCTCTGTTGGTTCTCCCGCAACGCTACTCTGTTTACCAGGTCAGATCCGGAAGGAAGCAGCCAAGGCAGACGACGTGTGTGCCGGGATGTAGCTGGCAGGGCCCCCACCCATTTCTGGGTATCAATCATCAAGACGCGCCAGGCGTCGCCATCCAGTCACTCCCCTTAAACACAATAGCCCTGATAAACATACGTATATTTTATCTTTTCATCCCTGCCTTTTTATTTTCGCGATTGTCATCATACTGAAATATGGCTGTCATTATTTTGTCATAAATGTTGTGCAGTGTGAGTGTGACATTTTTATGATATATAAGCAGAGAATATATATCTGGATAATAATGTTAACTTCGTGTATTAAATTAAGAAATTATTGCCAGGGATGTGAAAAACATGACGACTGCGGTCCTGAACGTAAAGATTGACGAAGCGTTAAAAGAAAGACTTCGTCATTATGCTGAAGTAAACAATGAGAATTTAAGCGTTACCACAGAGAAACTGCTGTTACTGGCATTCGCGGCAGCAGAAGAGGCGGGAGTAACGGAAGAAGATATCGATAATCAGCACACGGAAGAAGAGAACGTAACCCCATTTACTCCTAAAGAAATCAAAGCATTACGTAAAATTCTGAAGAAGAGAAAATGAAACAACATCAGCAAACCACCGCCAGTGACTACTCAGAAGCCTGCCTGCTTCTGCGCTCTGGCTATGTCAAACATGTCCGCCTTGGCTGGGATGTTGGCAGTGATGAGTTCTTTCGAATTGCGTCTGACTGGTGTGATACCGGCGCAAAAATAAAGAAAGAAGGCGATAATTTTGTTATTTCGCTCAAAGGTTTTCCTATTCCTGCTCAGCACTGATCGCCCGCTGCTGAAAATGTCTGACTGTAATCATTACAGTCAGACGTTTTTAACATCCTGCTCCCCGTCATTTGTGCAATTGCTCACCCTTTCTTGTAATAAATATCAGCATTGCAGTCACCTTTGTTAAGCGCAGAGATTAAACCAGCATTTGCTTTAATGATTGCTCGCTTTTATTGATGCCCAGCCACAGCGGTTTAAGCCGCAGCAGCGCACTCTCCAGCTCGGCAGGTTCGAGTGAAAAAGGCATCCGCAGATAGCGATCAAAGGCCCCGGAAAGACCAAAGCGCGTACCGGTCCCCAGATGAATACCGGCAGCCTCTGCACGCGCGGCCAGCTGGGTAGCCAGCATATCCGGCAGTTCAATCCAGAATGAAAGACCGCCCTGCGGCATCTGAAAGCGCCAGTCCGGAAAATGTTCCCTGAGCAGCGCCGCACAGCGATCCCGCCGCTCACGCAGCATCAGCCGCCGGGCGGGTAAAAATGTGTCGCTGTTGTCGATAAGCCACAGAGTCGCCAGCTGTTCCAGCAGAGGGGAGCCCAGATCGAGCGTATCGCGGGTCTGGGCAAGGGTGGCGATAGTCCGTGCCGGAGCGCGAATCCAGCCCAGGCGCAGACCGCCCCAGAAGCTTTTTCCCGCTGAACCCAGGGTGATAACCGTGCCGTTCGGGCAGAAGGCCGCCAGCGGCGGCGGTGGGGGGGCATCGAACCACAGATCGACCATGGTTTCATCCACCACCAGCGTGGTGCGTGACCGGGCGGCAACCGCCGTAATGGCCTGGCGGGTGCTCACATCCATGCAGCGCCCCGTGGGGTTGTGAAAATCGGGCATCAGGTACGCCAGGCGCGGCGCAGTCTGGGCGAGGATGGCGGCAAAGCCGTCGCTGTCCCAGCCGGTCTGCGGCAGCGACACGCCGACCGGTCGGCACGAGGCCCCCTGGATGGCGGCGATCGCCAGCGGATAGGTAGGGTGATCCACCACCACCCGGTCACCCGGACCGGTGAGCATGCGCAGCACCAGCGCCAGCCCGCTGACGGCACCGTTCACTACCATCACTTCTTCTGCCCGGGTGGGCAAACCGCGTGCCGTATAGCGTGCAGCGATGGCCTCGCGCAGGGCCAGGAGCCCCAGCTGATCGTAGCCGGTTTGCGTCAGATGCTGCGTAATGGCGGTCAGCGCGTGGGTATACGCCTGATGGATCTCCGGCCCGGCACCCAGCGCGGCGGTAGAAAGATCCAGCGCCGCGCTGGCATGGGCGCGGGTAGGGAGCGTCCGTGTGTCGGGCAGGATCACCCGCGATCCGCTTCCGTGTCGGCTTTCAAGATAACCTTCATCCCGCAGGTGCCCGAGGGCGCTGCTGATGGTGGTCCGGCTGACGTCCAGAGTTAAGGCCAGCTCGCGCTCGCCGGGCAGACGGGTATCCAGCGCCAGCCGCCCGTCAAGGATCAGCAGGCGCAGCGCGTCGGCCAGCTGTCGCCAGAGCGGAATACGGGAGGCGCTCTGCTGCCAGTGACCCAGCAGGCGAGCTAACGACTGACTTCCAAATCGACGTGATGACATATGCAGTCCACTTTTTCAAAACTGGACATTAATCATAGTGCCATTTCAGGTAATGATGAAAGCAGAGACCATCGAAGAGAGAAACACCATGTCGCGTCGATTACTGCAGCTTTATGTCGGATTGAGCCTGTACGGGCTGTCTACGGCGATGTTTATTCGGGCGGATCTGGGCGCCGATCCGTGGAACGTGTTCCATCTGGGGGTGGCGAAGCTGCTGGCGATGGATATCGGCACCATCATGATCCTCACCGGTGCGCTGGTGCTGCTGTTCTGGATCCCGCTGCGACAGCGCCCGGGCCTTGGCACCATCAGTAACGTGATTGTCATTGGGCTGGCCGCCGATGCGTGCCTGTCCCTGATCCCCACTCTCGATTCACTGCTGGCGCGTAGCGTGCTGCTGGCGGCAGCGGTGATCGTCAATGCGCTGGCGACTGGCATGTACATAGGTGCAGGCTTTGGTGCCGGACCGCGTGACGGCCTGATGACCGGGATCAATGCCCGTACCGGCTGGTCGGTGCGTAGCGTGCGCACGGCAATTGAAATCTCCGTTCTGCTGATTGGCTGGGCGTTGGGCGGCACGTTTGGCGTGGGAACCGTGCTGTATGCGTTGAGCATTGGCCCACTGATCCAGATCTGCCTGCCGTGGTTTCGTCAGCGGCCGAAGGTGATCATCGCCCCAGAACCGGAACGCGTTGTCTGAATTTGCGAAGCGCTCACAAGCTTTGTGCGCCGGGGTGTGACAAAATAGTCGCACCCGTGATCGCAACGCAGACTCCATGAAAGCCATAACCCTTTACGACGTCGCCCGCCTGGCGGGCGTTTCTTATCAGACCGTTTCACGCGTCATTAACGATGCAGCGCATGTCTCCGCCCGTACCCGGGAAAAAGTGCAGCAGGCGATGGCTGAACTGCACTATGTTCCCAATCGCGGGGCTCAGCAGCTGGCGGGGAAACGCACCCGTACGCTGGGGCTTATCACTACCGATCTGGCCCTGCATGCGCCGTCACAAATTGCCTCGGCGGTCAAATCCCGCGCGGGCGAACGCGGTGCGAGCGTCCTGATCTCAATGGTCGAACATCCCCAGCAGTGCCTGGCGGCAGTGCAGGAGCTGCTGGCGCAGCGGGTCGAGGGCTTACTGGTTAACGTGCCGCTGGAAGATAAGCAGGCAGAGGATCTGCAGGCGCAGGCCGGTTCGGTGCCGGTGTTATTTCTGGATGTCTCGCCCACCGCCCGGGTGCATAGCCTGGTGTTTGACGCACAGCAGGGGGCTACGCTTGGGGCGCAGCATCTGCTGGCGCTGGGCCATCAGCGGATCGCCCTGCTCGGCGGGCCGCAAAGTTCGGTCTCCGCGCGGGCACGCCTTGCGGGCTGGCTGTCGGTTCTGAGTGCGGCGGGTGTGGAACCCTGCGCTGTTGCTCAGGGCGACTGGAGTGCCGCCTCGGGGTATGAAAAAGGCCATCAGCTGCTGGCGGCGGCCACGCTGCCGCAGGCCATTCTGGTGGCAAACGATCAAATGGCACTGGGCGTGATGCGCGCCTGTGCAGAGAAAGGGGTCGCTGTTCCCGGGCAGCTGTCGGTGGTCGGTTTTGACGATACCGCCGACAGCGCATGGTTTACCCCGCCGCTGACCACTGTCCGTCAGGCGTTTCGCGAAGCCGGACTGCGCAGCGTCGAGTGGCTGCTGGCCCGGCAGGGGCAAACCGAGCCCGCGCAGATGCAGATCCCGGTGATGCTGGTGGAGCGCCATTCCACGGCCCGCCACGGCGTGCCGCAGGGCAGCGAAGAGCTGGCCCAGCAGCTAAAATCCCTGGCGATCCTCGCCGAGCAGCTGGCGCGTCGCTAAGACTTTTGTGATCGTCATCGCTTTGCCGCGTTCTGCTGCTTTACCCTGCAACCCTGTCAGGGCATTGTAGAGAAAATTGTGAGCGCTTCGCAAAGAGGTAATTATGTCCCATCCTGCTCCGCTGACTCTCAGCGCCCTGATCACTCGCCGTGACTGGGAAAATCCCGGTGTCACCCAATGGAATCGACTCGCCGCGCATGCGCCGCTTAACAGCTGGCGTGAAGAGATAGCTGCGCGGGAAGAAGGCCGGACGGCTTCCACCCGCTCGCTAAATGGCGACTGGCAGTTCAGTTTCTTCAGCGCCCCGGAGCAGGTTCCCGACGGCTGGACGGTAGAAGACTGCGCGGATGCCGTCACGATGCCAGTGCCCTCTAACTGGCAAATGCAGGGCTTCGATACCCCGATCTACACCAACGTCACCTATCCCATTGCCGTTACGCCGCCGTTTGTTCCGGCCGAAAACCCCACCGGTTGTTACTCGCTCACATTCGATATGGACGCCAGCTGGCTGGAAAGCGGCCAGACGCGGCTGGTGTTTGAAGGGGTCAATTCGGCATTTTATCTCTGGTGCAACGGCCAGTGGGTGGGTTATTCCCAGGACAGCCGTCTGCCTGCGGAATTTGACGTCAAGACCTTCCTGCGGTCGGGCAGCAACCGGCTGGCGGTGATGGTGCTGCGCTGGTGCGACGGCAGCTATCTTGAGGACCAGGACATGTGGCGGATGAGCGGAATATTCCGCGACGTGACCCTGCTGCATAAGCCTGACACTCACATCGCCGATTACCATGTCGTCACGGAACTCAATGCCGATTACGACCGCGCCCGGCTCCAGCTGGGGCTGACCCTGGGCGGGACGGACTATACCGACTGCAAGGTCGACTTTACGCTCTGGCGTGCCGGAGAGCGCGTCTCCAGCGTCACCGGGCATCCGGGGTCGGCGGTGGTCGATGAGCGCGGTAACTGGCAGGAGCGCGTAAATGTCTCGATGCCGGTGGCTGAACCGGCCCTCTGGAGCGCCGAAACGCCGGAACTCTATCGCTTAACCATTGTGCTGCGCGATGGGCAGGATCAGGTGCTTGACGTTGAAGCCTGCGACGTCGGTTTCCGTCAGGTCGAAATCAGTAACGGCCTGCTGAAACTCAACGGCAAACCGCTGCTGATCCGCGGGGTGAACCGTCATGAACACCATCCTGAGAACGGGCAGGTGATGGATGAAGCCACCATGCGCCGCGACATCGAGCTGATGAAGCAGCACAATTTTAACGCCGTGCGCTGCTCGCATTATCCTAATCACCCGCTCTGGTACCGGCTGTGCGACCGCTACGGGCTGTACGTCGTGGATGAGGCCAATATCGAAACGCACGGCATGGTGCCAATGAGCCGCCTGGCTGACGATCCACGCTGGCTGCCGGCGATGAGCGAGCGCGTAACCCGTATGGTGCAACGTGACCGTAACCATCCGTCGATCATCATCTGGTCGCTGGGGAATGAATCGGGTCACGGCGCTAACCACGATGCCCTGTACCGCTGGGTGAAGACCACCGATCCGACGCGCCCGGTGCAGTACGAAGGAGGCGGCGCCAACACCGCCGCGACCGACATTGTTTGTCCAATGTATGCCCGCGTCGATCAGGATCAGCCCTTCCCGGCGGTGCCGAAATGGTCGATTAAAAAGTGGATCGGCATGCCGGATGAAACGCGCCCGCTGATCCTCTGTGAGTACGCCCACGCAATGGGCAATAGCTTTGGTGGCTTCGCCAGTTACTGGCAGGCCTTCCGTAAACACCCGCGCCTGCAGGGCGGGTTCGTCTGGGACTGGGTTGACCAGGCACTGACGAAGCACGATGAGCAGGGTAATCCGTTCTGGGCCTACGGCGGTGATTTTGGTGATACCCCTAATGACCGGCAGTTTTGTCTGAACGGGCTGGTTTTCCCGGATCGTACGCCGCATCCTGCCCTGTTTGAGGCCCAGCGCGCGCAGCAATTTTTCACCTTTACGCTGCAGAGCCACTCGCCGCTGGTCGTCGAGGTGCACAGCGATTATCTGTTCCGCCCGACGGACAACGAGCAGCTGCGCTGGTCTGTGGTTCGTGAAGGGGAGGTGCTGGCAACGGGCGAGACGGTACTTGATATCGCGCCACAGGGCGTTCAGCGGCTGGCGATCACCCTGCCACAGTGGGATGCCGCACCGGGTGAGGTTTGGCTGAATGTGGAAGTCTGGCAGCCGGCGGCCACGCCGTGGTCCGCGGAAAACCATCTGTGCGCCTGGGACCAATGGTCGCTGCCTGCGCCATTAACGATCGCCCCGCCGACGCCAGCGGGAGAAACGCCGCAGCTGAAGGAAGAGAGCGATGGGCTGGTGGTCACGCATCAGCAGCAGCGCTGGGCGTTTAGCCGCATTAGCGGAAACCTGACTCAGTGGTGGCGAGCGGGCGAGGCGACGCTGCTGTCGCCGCTCTGCGATAACTTTACCCGCGCCCCGCTGGATAACGATATCGGCGTCAGCGAAGCCACGCGCATCGACCCGAACGCCTGGGTGGAGCGCTGGAAGGCGGCAGGGATGTACAACCTGACACCGCGTCTGCTGCAGTGCGACGCTGAACAGCTGGCGCAGGCAGTGACTATCGTTACCCTGCATGCCTGGGAGCACGAGGGCCAGGTGCTGTTCCTGAGCCGTAAATGCTGGCGTATTGATAGCCTCGGGGTGCTGCACGGCGACGTGGAGGTGCAGGTGGCAAGCGATATGCCTGAACCGGCACGCATCGGCCTGAGCTGCCAGCTGGCGCACGCGCCACAAACGGTGAGCTGGTGTGGATTGGGGCCGTATGAGAACTACCCTGACCGTAAGCTGGCCGCCCGTCAGGGACGTTGGGAACTGCCGTTGGCAGAATTGCACACGCCGTATATTTTCCCGACGGAAAATGGCCTGCGCTGTGATACCCATGCTCTGAACATCGGTCACCACCAGCTGCGCGGTGATTTCCACTTCGGCGTAAGCCGCTATAGCCAGACGCAGCTGCGTGAGACAACCCATCACCATCTGCTGCGCGAAGAGCCCGGCTGCTGGCTGAATGTGGATGCGTTCCATATGGGCATCGGGGGCGATGACTCGTGGAGTCCCAGCGTGTCGCCGGAGTTCATCCTGCAGAATAAGAGGCTGCATTACACCTTTATCTGGCAGCAGAACTAAACTTAATCGGCTGAGGCGGCTGCACCATGTGGCCGCACATTCACTTCGGAGGTTTATCTGATGAAGTATGTCGATGGTTTTGTGGTGGCCGTTCCCGCACAAAATAAGGAGGCTTATCGCGAGATGGCTGCGAAAGCCGCGCCGCTGTTTAAAGAGTTTGGCGCGCTGCGTATTGTTGAGTGTTGGGCAGATGACGTGCCCGACGGCAAATTAACTGACTTTCGTATGGCCGTGAAAGCGGAAGAGGGCGAAGAGGTGGTTTTCAGCTGGATCGAATACCCGTCGAAAGCGGTTCGCGATGAGGCGAATCAGAAGATGATGAACGATCCCAGAATGAAAGCCTTTGGTGAATCGATGCCGTTTGATGGCAAACGGATGATCTACGGCGGCTTCTCTCCCCTGCTCGACGAGTAAGCGTCAATTCCGGCGGCCATCAGGCCGTCGGGTACGTTATGTTTCCGGCTCGAAGTTGTTTTCAGCCCACTGGATAAAAGCCTCTTTCGGCAGGGCCTTACTGTACAGCCAACCCTGTCCGTACTGCACTCCGTGGCGGCGCAACCACGCCAGCTGGCCTGTAGTTTCCACGCCTTCTGCCACCATCGCCAGATTCAATGATTTGGCCATCTCAATAATATGTGGGGTGACGTTTTTATATTCCACGGCGTCAACAAATGACTTATCGATCTTCAGGGTATCCACATCCAGATCCTGCAAATAGCTGAGGCTGGAGTATCCGGTTCCGAAATCATCAATATAGACAGAATGGCCCGCACGCCGGAAACCGGCAATTACCGGGGCGCTTACGGCAGGATCGGCAAAACCGCGCTCGGTAAGTTCCAGCGCAATCTGTGAAGGCGACAGCTGCCAGTGATTGAGCAGACGGCTTAACTGCGGGGGCACGGCGCCAGAGAGTAAATCCGCCGGGGCAAGGTTAATCGAAATATGCTGGTCGGGATGCTGGCGCAGCCACGCCCCCATATCTTCAAACACCTTTTCAATGATAAGCGCCGTCAGTTGAGGCGTCAGGCCCGTTTGCTCAGCAAGTGTGATGAAAACATCCGGGGACAGGTAACTGCCGTCTGGCTGTCGCCAGCGGGCCAGCGCCTCGGCCCCCACCATTCTGCCGCTGCTTAAGGCGACAATGGGCTGGAAATAGACCTGCAGCTCGCGGGCATTGATGGCATCCAGCAACAGGTGCCGTGGCGATTGTAGCCGCCGCAGAATACGCAGGACGAACCAGGCCGACACCAGGCTGAGTAATATCCCGATGGGTAGCCAGAAGAAAAGCTGGTGGTGCCAGTTCTCTTTTAACGGCGTCATGGAGGCCCATGCCACAATGGAAAACCCCAATTCGGGCACGTTGCGGATGCTATACATCATGCCGTTATGCTGAAGATGACTGTTGCCTTCCTGCTGCAGTTGATGAAAAACCTGCATATCCAGATTGCCGCTGCTGGCGAAAATAATGTTATGAAGGGTACCGACCAGCGCAGTGTGAATCGGCCAGGCACCAAAGGGAATCACGTCTATCATCGAGGCCGGATCGATCATCACGAGGTACTGCTGGGTGCCAATCGCCGCCATATAGCGATCGAGGCCCAAATCGTTTTGCGCGGTCACCCATGCCCGGTAGCCGTCGGGTGTGACGCGGATTGGCGCAGGTAACGAGGCGGCGTGACTCACTTGTTCCAGCGAGGAACAGAGCGGTTTCAGATCGTCGATAAAAATCACTTCCTGGACGTAGCGCCATGAAATCGCGGTGCGGCGCATGGTCATGGTGTGTTCCCGACTGCAGGGGATACCTTTGAACGTTTCCATCTGCGCCAGGGCAGACTTCGCCTGCTCAAACACTCTGTCGGTACGTATCTGTACGCGCGACGAGTAACTCTCCAGATCGGAAAAAAACGTCTCCTCCGCATTACGGTGCGCCAGCCACACGCTCAGGCAAACAGGAATGAGTACTGACGCGATCAGTACGCAGGTCACCAGGCCCACCAGTTGTCGGGTTGTCATGCTCCTGTTTCCTTTTTAAAACGCCGGGAAAGGGCGGCGCGGAAGCTAATGACCATTAAGTGAAAAAGCCTGTTAAGCATAGCGGTATAGGATAGCGCTTACCTTGATTGTATTCACAGGGAAACATCCTGCACGCCTTCAGCAGGGTTGTTTTTCACACGACGCTCGGATATGCTAATTGTTATGTTATAACAAAACACTCAACGCACGGTATTCGACACGAGGTGAGATATGCAGGTTCTTAATTCTTTGCGCAGCGCCAAACAGCGTCACCCTGATTGCCAGATAGTAAAACGTAAGGGACGGCTGTATGTAATATGTAAATCCAATCCGCGCTTTAAGGCCGTACAGGGAAGAAAGAAGAGACGTTAATCGGGTGGGGGAGAGGGATCGCGCTTGCTGCTGGCAGTGACTCTGCTGGCAGCAAGCCGGTAACGCGGCTTAGCTTGCCGTGCGGGACAGGGTGAAAACGTCGTAAAATGAGAGTTCGCCTTTGGTGGCGACCATCTTCTGTAATTTTTCTTTTTCCTGCGCGTTCACTGCCGGGGAATGCAAAATGCTGTCGATCAGCTGACCCGGGACAAAACGGGTGTTGTACCATTCGCCGTTGTAGCAGACGCGAAAATCGAGCACATCAATATCTTCGTAGCGATAACGTGGATTAACGTCGAAAAAGAAGAAGGCATTAAACACCACAAACAGTACAACCAGCAGCCAGACGGAATCGATCAGGGTTTCTGATAGCAGCATCACCGCCAGCGTGGCCAGCAAGGCAGCGTACATGGCCAAAAACAGACCGGGATGTTTGCGAATAAAACTGATGCTAAAGCGTGGCTTGTTGTCGCGCTTTTCGCGAACGTTAAGGTCATTGATGGTTTCGGTAAGCAGGCGTTGTATCTCGGTCATCTTCTGCCTTTCAGGATAGTAACGAATAAACACGGGGATCCGTGCATTTTAAGTGACCAGTTTGTTTGAAAAAAGTAACAGTTGCGCTAAGAAAAATCATAACAGTTGCCGGTATCAGGCAAGAAATCTGAGGTGGGCTGGTTTGGCGAACTGACGCCCTGGGGCGATAACCTTCGCCCACCCGGGTAAGAACCTGCTAACCACTCATCGTGTGTCGCAGTTAAAAGCATGAGAATAAAACCGGAAAAGTTAGCCTGGCTGTTGCGGATGTCTGACCAGCAGGATCAACGTATAAATTTCCACACTGCCGTCGGGATTTTATCGTACAGCTTATTCATTGTAAGTTCGGCCAGACGATGATCCGCTGCTGAATAAAAGACCGCAAGCTCATTATCAGAAAGCTCATATTTATTTTTTTCAATGACACGTTCCAGGGTATCAATTGACTGACAACGTCGCAAACGCATCAAATAATCGATTTTTGTTAAGGGTTTATCGGACATAAATTCACCTAATTGTTTGTAATAGTTTTAGCTGTAGAAGCGAGTGGGTTAGCTCTGCTTGCAGTGACAAAACAACGAAAAAGCCGATTACCCGATTTACGCCATTTTTGCAAATCCTGCGCGTTAATGCCGTAGCTACTGAATAACATAAAAGTGTCATCCAGGTATTCGTCAATTTGCTCAATCATCTTATTATCTTCGTTATACTTAATTTTATAATTAAGCGCGAAGGTCGCTATATGCTCAATCAACTCGTTTAACTGCAAATTAATGGCAGAGGTTGGATCGTTTACCCAGCCATGGTTGCTTTCATCGAGGTTGGAAAGGCAGTCATGGTACAAGGATTCACAAAGGAATTTCAACTGTGCAATATCTTGCCTTTTGGGCGAGTATTCGTCCATAGCGCATCCCCTTCTGAGTGATTTTTTACTCACCGAACCGCGTTGTCGGGATGGGTACAACTGACTTACGTCAATGACGACTGCGATTTGTGTTTACGCTGTTGTCTTTAACTATAATCTACTCTGAAACGGATTTCACCGCGCTATTACGAAAAATTACAATTACGCAGCACATTACGCATTTTTCAGACTGAGCGGCTTTATTTTAACTTCTCGCCGGCACCCAAAAAACACCAGGAATTGTCTTAATAACTCAGATGCTACGCAACAATTTGAGAATTTCTGTAAGCGTATTCACTTAATTATGAGAAGCGGTATAACAGTGGCATAAAATATATAAGTCGCCAATAAGCTTATTTTATGATTTTCAATTGCGAAAAAAAAGGCCGCAAACGCGGCCTTTTTAACAGTTAAAGCAAAACCAATCACATTACACCGGGTGATTGTGCTCGATATCGTCGTTCTTACGGCTGAAGCGGCGACGAACCACCACAAAGAACACCGGAACGAAGAAGATAGCCAGCACGGTCGCGGTAACCATCCCGCCCATTACGCCCGTACCTACGGCGTTCTGCGCACCGGAGCCGGCACCGGAGCTGATAACCAGCGGCATAACCCCGAGGATAAACGCCAGTGAAGTCATCAGAATCGGACGCAGACGCATACGGACAGCATCCAGCGTCGCTTCAATCAGACCTTTGCCCTCTTTATCCATCAGATCTTTGGCGAATTCGACGATTAAAATCGCGTTCTTCGCCGACAACCCAATGGTTGTGAGCAGGCCCACCTGGAAGTAAACGTCATTCGTCAGGCTGCGGAATGTGGCCGCCAGCAGGGCACCGATGACCCCCAGTGGCACAACCAGCATAACGGAGAACGGAATCGACCAGCTCTCATACAGCGCTGCCAGACACAGGAACACAACAATCAGCGAAATGGCGTACAGGGCAGGGGCCTGGTTGCCGGACAGACGTTCCTGATAGGACATCCCCGTCCAGTCATAACCGATACCGGCCGGAAGTTTACGCGCCAGTTCTTCCATCATATTCATGGCTTCACCGGTACTTCTTCCTGGCGCTGCCTGACCCAGAATCTCCATTGATGGCAGACCATTGTAACGTTCCAGACGCGGTGAACCGTATTCCCAGTGTGAGGTTGAGAACGCGGAGAATGGCACCATCTGCCCGTTACTGCCGCGAACATACCAGTTGTTGATATCGTTCGGCAGCATACGATACTGCGCTTCGGACATGACGTACACTTTCTTCACACGACCGCGGTCGATGAAGTCGTTGACGTAGCTACCGCCCCAGGCTGCGCCCAGAGTGGTATTGATGTCGCTGATCGATACGCCCAGCGCCTGGGCTTTTTCCTGATCGATATCGACTTTGTACTGCGGCGTATCTTCCAGGCCGTTCGGACGTACACCCACCAGCAGATCCGGATGTTTGGCCACTTCACCAAACAGCTGGTTACGCGCCTGAGTCAGTTTTTCATGGCCCAGACCACCCTGGTCGATCAGCTGGAAGTCAAAGCCGGTTGCCGTACCCAGTTCAACAATCGCTGGCAGGTTAAAGGCGAACACCATCGCATCTTTAATCTGCGAGAAGGTGCCCATCGCGCGGCCAGTAATGGCTTCAACTTTGTTCTCTTCGCCAGGGCGTTCACTCCAGTCTTTCAGAGAGACGAAGGCGATACCGGTGTTCTGACCACGACCCGCAAAGCCGAAGCCGTTAACCGCAAACACCGATTCAACGTTGGCTTTCTCTTTGGTGAGGTAGTAATCCGTCACTTCATCCAGCACCTTCTGGGTACGCTCTTGCGATGCACCCGCTGGCAACTGCGCCATCGTCAGGAAGACGCCCTGATCTTCGTCCGGCAGGAACGAGCTTGGTAGACGCACGAACAGATACGCCATGCCGACCACGATGATGATGTAGAGCAGCAGGTAACGGCCGGTGCTGCGCAGGATGTTACCCACGCTGTCGGTGTAGTGATGCGTACTCTTATCGAACATGCGGTTAAACCAGCCGAAGAAACCGGTGGTAGCACCGTGGCTGCCTTTCGATACCGGTTTAAGCATGGTGGCGCACAGTGCCGGGGTCAGGATCAGTGCGACCAGCACCGACAGGGCCATCGCCGATACGATAGTGATGGAGAACTGGCGGTAAATCGCACCGGTGGAGCCCCCGAAGAAGGCCATCGGGATAAATACCGCTGACAGCACCATCGCGATACCGACCAGCGCACCCTGGATTTGCCCCATCGATTTACGGGTCGCTTCCTTCGGCGGCAGCCCCTCTTCGGACATCACACGCTCGACGTTTTCTACCACCACAATGGCGTCATCTACGAGCAGGCCTATCGCCAGCACCATGCCGAACATCGTCAGGGTGTTTATTGAGAAGCCGAAGGCCGACAGGATAGCAAAGGTCCCTAACAGAACGACCGGAACGGCGATGGTTGGAATCAGCGTCGCACGGAAGTTTTGCAGGAACAGATACATCACCAGGAAGACCAGGATGATCGCTTCGACCAGCGTTTTGATTACTTCGTGAATGGAGATTTTCACGAACGGCGTGGTGTCATACGGGTAAACGATTTTCAGGCCTGATGGGAAGAACGGTTTCATCTTCTCCAGTTCAGCACGGATCGCCGTCGCCGTATCCAGGGCATTAGCGCCCGTTGCCAGTTTAATCCCCAGACCGGAAGCCGGCTGGCCGTTAAACTTGGCGACTACGTCGTAGTTTTCCCCACCCAGCTCAACCTTCGCAACATCGCGCAGGCGAACCTGTGAACCGTCCGGGTTCACTTTCAGCATAATTTTACTGAACTCATCTGCCGAGGTCAGACGGGTCTGGGCAATGATCGAGGCGTTCAGCTGCTGGCCTTTCACCGGCGGCGTGCCGCCTAACTGACCGGCTGCAACCTGGGCGTTCTGCGCTTTAATGGCGTTGATCACATCAACCGGGGTCAGCTGGAAGTTGTTCAGTTTGTTCGGGTCCATCCAGATACGCATTGCGTACTGAGAACCGAACAGCTGCACGTCACCCACACCAGAAGTACGGCTGATCGCATCCTTCATGTTGGCGCCCACGTAGTCGGAAATATCCTCCTGCGTCATGGTGCCGTTGGTGTTGATAACGCCAACAACCATCAGGAAGCTACTGGAGGATTTCTCCACGCTTACGCCCTGCTGTTGTACTTCCTGCGGCAGTAACGGCATCGCCAGCTGCAGTTTGTTCTGCACCTGAACCTGCGCGATGTCCGCATCCGTACCGGACTGGAAGGTCAGCGTAATCTGTACTGTACCGGTGGAGTCACTGTTGGAGGACATGTACATCAGGTTATCGATACCGTTCATGTTCTGTTCGATAACCTGAGTGACGGTGTCCTGCACCGTTTTTGCATCAGCCCCAGGGTAGGTTGCGGCGATTGAAATAGCTGGCGGCGCAATCGTTGGATATTGCGCAACTGGCAGCTTCAGGATCGCAAGTCCCCCGGCTAGCATGATAATGATGGCGATCACCCACGCAAAAATGGGGCGATCGATAAAGAAATTAGGCATGTCTTAACGGCTCCTGTTTAAGTTAAGACTTAGGTTGTTCTGACTGACCGTTCGCTGAAGCTTGCTGCTGGTTGTCAGAGGTAACCTCTTGCGCTTTGACCTGGGCGCCCGGGCGAACTTTTTGTAATCCGGTAATGATGACGCGATCGCCATCTTTCAGACCATCGGTCACTAACCATTTATCGCCAATCGCCTGGGTTGCCGTGATCTGGCGAACTTCGACTTTATCTTCAGCGCCGATCACCATGGCGCTGGCTTCGCCACGCGGTGTACGGGTGACACCCTGCTGAGGAACCAGCAGGGCGGTTGGGTTCGTCCCTTCTTCGAGGCTGGCACGAACAAACATACCTGGCAGCAGCGTATGATCCGGATTCGGGAAGATCGCGCGTAAGGTAATGGAGCCGGTCGTCTGATCGACGGTAACGTCGGAGAACTCAAGGCTGCCCGCTTGTGGGAACTTGATGCCATCGCTGGTGACCAGTTCCACTTTCGCTTTACCGTTCTCCTGCTTCAGCTTACCGCTCTCCAGCTCCTGCTTCAGACGCAGGAAATCGTTGCTGGACTGGGTCACGTCAACGTAAATCGGGTCCAGCTGCTGCACGGTTGCCAGCGCGTTGGTCTGGCCGTTTTGCACCAGCGCACCCTCGGTAACGGACGATTTACCAATGCGGCCACTAATTGGCGAGGTCACTTTGGTGTAGGCCAGGTTAATACGTGCGGTTTCAACTGCGGCTTTCGCTGCGGTAACGGCAGCGTTAGCCTGCTGTGCATCTGCCTGAGCACTATCGTATTCCTGTTGGCTGATGTATTGCGTACCCAACAGTTTTTGATAGCGGTTAACCGTCAACTGCGCAATCTTTGCCGCCGCCTGGGCTTTAGCCAGATCGCCTTTCGCACTTTCATACGAGGCTTGATAGGTTGCTGGATCAATCTGATACAGGGAGTCGCCCGCTTTAACATCGCCACCTTCGGTGAAGTTACGTTTCAGGATGATGCCACTCACCTGAGGACGCACTTCCGCGATGCGGTAAGCGCTGGTACGGCCGGGTAATTCTGTCGTTATCTGGAGAGGTTCGGTTTTGAGCGTTACAACGCCAACTTCTGGCACCTGCTGCGCTCCTTGTTGAGCCTGTTTCTCGTCACATCCTGTAAGCGCTAAGCTGCCTGAGAGCATCAGAACGATCGCCAGAGGCGTTAACCCTCTGTTTTTGTTCATATGTAAACCTCGAGTTTCCGATTTCAAATTGATCAATGGATCAAAAGTCCACAAACCCATTGCTGCGTTTAAATTATGGTCGTGCTATGGTACATACATTCATAAATGTATGTAAATCTGACTCCCGTAAATTCACCCACGTATGGCACGAAAAACCAAACAACAAGCACTTGAGACACGCCAGCACATTCTTGATGTTGCTATGCGCTTGTTTTCGCAACAGGGTGTCTCTTCGACCTCACTGGCGCAGATTGCTCAGGCTGCTGGCGTAACCCGCGGTGCGATTTATTGGCATTTCAAAAATAAGTCTGATTTATTTAGTGAAATTTGGGAGCTGTCAGAATCCAGTCTTGGGGATCTCGAGACTGAGTATCGGGCAAAATTCCCTGACGATCCACTCTCAGTTTTGAGAGAAATTCTGGTCTATATCCTTGAGGCGACTGTTATTGAAGAGCGCCGCCGTCTGATGATGGAGATTATTTTCCACAAATGCGAGTTTGTCGGAGAGATGGCGATCGTGCAACAGGCGCAGCGCAGTTTATGTCTGGAAAGTTACGATCGTATTGAACAAACGTTGATGCACTGTATAAAAGCCAGGATGCTGCCGGCCAATTTGCTCACCCGCCGCGCGGCGATCCTGATGCGCAGCTATATCTCCGGCATTATGGAAAACTGGCTGTTTGCCCCGCAGTCGTTCGATCTGCACCGCGAAGCCCGCGACTACGTGGCTATCCTGCTTGAAATGTATCAGCTTTGCCCAACCCTGCGCGCCCCGTCCGATTCGCCCTCTGCCTGATCGCCCAGGAATTGTCCTGGACCCAACAGTTGATGCTATTTTGCACCTGGCCGCCGTGATATTCTTCACGCCGGTCTCTTTGGTCATTCATCACACAAATTACTTATAACTATGTCGCACTACACACACAGACAGCATCCTATATTTATTCTTATTTTTCTCTTTTTTCTCAGTTTTATGGCGGCGCCTGCCGCGTTTGCCCGTGCTGATAATGCCAATGACACGCCAACGCGTGCAGACGTGCAAACCCAGCTCGATGCGCTGAGCAAACAAAAAGAGCTTAATCCCCAGGATAAGCTGATTCAGCAGGATCTTACTGAGACCCTGGAAACGCTCGATAAGCTTGAGCGCATCAAAGCCGAAACCACCCAGCTGCGCCAGAAAGTGGCGCAGGCACCCGAAGCCATGCGTAAGGCAACTGATAGCCTGAACGCCCTGGGTGATGTGGATAACGACGATGAAACGCGCAAAACGCTGGCAACACTGTCGCTACGCCAGCTCGAATCGCGGGTGACGCAGGTGCTGGATGATCTGCAAAACGCACAAAGCGATCTTGCGACCTACAACAGCCAACTGGTCTCTCTGCAAACGCAGCCCGAGCGCGTGCAGAATGCGATGTACACCGCGTCTCAACAGCTGCAGCAGATCCGTAACCGCCTGAATGGCACCTCTGCGGGAGAAGCCGCCCTGCGCCCGACCCAGCAAACGCTCCTGCTCACTCAGCAACTGCTGCTTAACGCGCAAATTGACCAGCAGCGTAAGAGCCTGGAAGGCAATACCGTGCTGCAGGATACCCTGCAAAAACAGCGCGATTATGTCACCGCCAATATCAACCGCCTTGAGCACCAACTGCAGCTGCTGCAGGAAGCGGTCAACAGCAAGCGGCTTACCCTGACGGAGAAAACCGCGCAGGAGGCCGTTAACCCGGACGAAACCGCGCGTATTCAGCAAAATCCACTGGTGAAGCAAGAGCTGGACGTTAACCATCAGCTTAGCCAACGTTTGATTACGGCGACAGAAAACGGCAACACCCTGGTTCAGCAGAACATTAAGGTCAAAAACTGGCTGGATCGTGCTCTGCAGTCTGAACGCAATATTAAAGAGCAGATCGCGGTGCTGAAAGGCAGCCTGCTGCTGTCGCGTATCCTGTATCAACAGCAGCAGATATTACCTTCTGCCGATGAGCTGGAGGATATGACCAACCGCATCGCGGACTTGCGTCTTGAACAGTTTGAGGTCAACCAGCAGCGCGACGAGATGTTCCAGAGCGATGCCTTTGTCGCCAAAGTAGAAGAAGGGCACGCCAGCGATGTGAATGATGAAGTCCACGATGCGCTGTTGCAGGTGGTGGATATGCGTCGTGAGCTGCTGGATCAGCTGAACAAACAGCTCGGCAACCAGCTGATGATGGCCATCAACCTGCAGATCAACCAGCAGCAACTGGTGAGCGTTTCCAAAAGCCTGCAGGAGATCCTGACCCAGCAAATCTTCTGGGTTAACAGCAACAAACCGATGGACTGGGACTGGATTAAATCCTTCCCGGGTATGCTGAAAGACCAGATTAAAGCGATGAAAATCACCGTTAACTGGGAAAAAGCAGGCCCTGCGGTGGCAATTGCGTTCCTGGCCGGTTTGCCGCTGCTGCTGATTGCTGGCCTGATCCGCTGGCGTCTCGGCTGGTTGCGAAAGTACCAGGCGAAGCTGGCAAACGAAGTGGGGCAGTTGCGTAACGACAGTCAGCTTCATACCCCGAAAGCCATCCTTATCGATCTGATCCGCGCCATGCCGGTGTGCCTGCTGATACTGGCGGCGGGGCTGATCCTGCTGACCATGCAGCTCAACATCAGCGATCTGCTGTGGGCCTTCAGCAAGAAGCTGGCGCTGTTCTGGCTGGTCTTCGGCCTGTGCTGGAAAGTGCTGGAAAAAGACGGCGTGGCGGTAAGCCACTTCAATATGCCTGCCCAACTGACCAGCCACTGGCGGCGCCAGATTGTGCGCGTCAGCCTGGCGCTATTGCCGCTTCACTTCTGGTCGGTAGTGTCGGAACTTTCTCCGCTGCATCTGATGGACGACGTTCTGGGGCAGTTTGTCATCCTGCTGAACCTGCTGCTGATTAGCGTCCTGATGTGGCCGATGTGCCGCGACAGCTGGCGTGATAAAGAGTCCCATACCATCCGCCTGGCGACGGTGACTATCCTGTCAATCATTCCGCTGGCGCTGATGATCCTGACGGCAACGGGCTATTTCTATACCACGTTACGCCTGTCGGGCCGCTGGATTGAAACCGTCTACCTGGTGATCATCTGGAACCTGCTGTACCAGACCGTACTGCGCGGCCTGAGCGTGGCGGCCCGTCGTATTGCCTACCGCCGTGCGCTCGCGCGTCGGCAGAATATGGTGAAAGAGGGGGCAGAAGGCGCAGAGCCGCAGGAAGAGCCAACCATCGCCCTGGAGCAGGTTAACCAGCAGACGCTGCGTATTACCATGCTGGTAATGGTGGCGTTATTTGGCGTGCTGTTCTGGGCTATCTGGTCTGATTTAATCACCGTTTTTGCCTATCTCGACAGTATTACCCTGTGGCACTACAACGGCACCGAAGCGGGCGCCGCGGTGGTGAAAAACGTCACTATGGGCAGCCTGCTGTTCGCGCTGGTCTCGTCGATGGTCGCCTGGGCGTTGATCCGCAACTTACCGGGCCTGCTGGAAGTGCTGGTGCTTTCACGCCTGAACATGCGTCAGGGGGCATCCTACGCCATTACCACCATCCTCAACTATGTGATTCTGGTGACGGGCGCGATGACCGTTTTCGGCTCACTCGGGGTCTCCTGGGATAAACTGCAGTGGCTGGCCGCGGCGCTGTCGGTCGGCCTTGGTTTTGGCTTGCAGGAGATCTTCGGTAACTTCGTCTCCGGTCTGATTATCCTGTTCGAGCGTCCGGTGCGAATCGGCGATACGGTGACCATCGGAACCTTCTCCGGGACCGTCAGCAAGATCCGCATCCGTGCGACCACCATCACTGACTTCGATCGTAAAGAGGTGATCATCCCGAACAAAGCATTCGTGACCGAGCGCCTGATCAACTGGTCGCTCTCCGATACCATCACCCGCGTGGTGATCCGTCTCGGCGTGGCCTACGGTTCCGATCTGGATAAAGTGAAAAAAATCCTGCTGCAGGCGGCAAGTGAGCATCCAAAGGTGATGCACGATCCGGAACCGGCGGTGTTCTTCACCACCTTCGGGCCGAGCACCTTAGATCATGAGCTGCGCCTGTACGTGCGTGAACTGCGCGATCGCAGCTACACGGTGGACGAGCTGAACCGCACCATCGAGCGTCTGTGCCGTGAAAACGACATTAACATCGCCTTTAACCAGCTTGAAGTTCACCTGCGCAATGAAAAGGGTGACGAGCATACGGAAGTGAAGCGCGAGGTTAAGAGCGATGACCCTAACCCTCTCCCTTAAAGGGAGAGGGAACCGTCTGGAGCAGGCTGAAAGATTATCACCGGTCTGCTTTTCTCCCTCTCCCTTTTAGGGTGTACAGTCCGGGGACATAGTGAACACTTGTTCGGGGACATGGTAGACACTTACAACTAAGGCATAAGAACCCGTTTATGGAGCCACTTATGCCCTGGGATGCGAGAGATACCATGTCATTACG
>NZ_JAMGZK010000034.1 GCF_025564065.1 Silvania hatchlandensis
ATAAACAGAATTTGCCTGGCGGCTGTAGCGCGGTGGTCCCACCTGACCCCATGCCGAACTCAGAAGTGAAACGCCGTAGCGCCGATGGTAGTGTGGGGTCTCCCCATGCGAGAGTAGGGAACTGCCAAGCATCAAATTAAGTAGTGAACCGGGGCAATAAACCGGTGGTTACAGAAGTCTTCGGTGGAGCGGTAGTTCAGTCGGTTAGAATACCTGCCTGTCACGCAGGGGGTCGCGGGTTCGAGTCCCGTCCGTTCCGCCACTTATTGAAAGCCCTGAGCTAACGCTCAGGGCTTTTTTCTTGCCTGTCGTTCAATTATTGCTATAAACGCAAAAATCCTCTGCTTAATCGCCTCTTTTTTCACATAACCACAGCATAGATAATCCTCTTAGTTAACAAACACGACAAAGAAAAGAGGAATTCAATGACTATCCCTGCATTCGGTCTCGGCACTTTCCGCCTGAAAGACGAGGTTGTTATCGCATCCGTTAAAAATGCACTCGAACTGGGCTACCGTACAATTGATACGGCGCAGATCTACGATAATGAAGCTGCCGTCGGTCAGGCAATCGCAGAGAGCGGCGTCCCGCGCGATGCGCTATTTATTACCACCAAAATCTGGATTGAGAACCTGAGCAAAGAGAAATTAGTTCCCAGCCTGATAGAGAGCCTGAAAAAAATGCGTACCGATTACGTTGATCTCACCTTGATCCACTGGCCATCGCCAGATGATGCGGTTGAGGTAGAAGAGTTCATGTCAGCGTTGCTGGCAGCGAAAAAGCAGGGTCTGACCCGTGAAATTGGGATCTCAAACTTCACTATCCCATTGATGGAAAAGGCTATTGCTTCGGTGGGCGCAGAAAATATCGCGACGAATCAGATCGAGCTTTCACCTTATCTGCAGAACCGTCAGGTGGTGGAATGGGCCCAGCAGCACGGCATCCACATCACCTCATATATGACGCTGGCGTACGGTAAGGCACTGAAAGACGAAACTATTCTGCGTATTGCGGCAAAACATAGCGCAACCGCTGCACAGGTTATTCTGGCCTGGGCGATGGGAGAAGGGTATGCCGTGATCCCCTCTTCAACCAAACCGGAAAATCTGGCAAGCAACCTGCTGGCACAAGATCTACAGCTGGATCAGGAGGATAAAAAAGCGATCGCCGCTCTCGATTGCAACGATCGCCTGGTGAGCCCGGAAGGCCTGGCACCGAAGTGGGATTAATTTAACCCTCCCTCTGTACGCTTAACCCTCTTACAGCTCCTTCGGGAGCTGTTTTACATGCTCACTCAGAAAGTCGATAAACGCCCGGATCCGGGTACTTACCGCTCTGTCGCTGTAATAGACCGCGCTAAAGGGCATCTCGACCGGCAGCCGTTTATCCGCCATCAGCTCTACCAGTTCGCCCCGCGCAATTTCCTTATTAATCATATAATCCGACAGGCAGGCGATGCCGTTCCCGGCCAGACACAGCTGCTTTAGCGTCTCTCCACTGTTCGAAGAAAGACCGCTGGTCACTTCATGCAGCTGCCCATCATGGCAGGCGAGGGGCCAGATATTCAGTGACACCGGCTCCGTAAAGCCCAGACACAGATGCTCTTTTAACTCCTCAATCGTCTTTGGCTGCCCAAAACGGGCTATGTACGCCGGAGACGCGATAATTTTCCGATAGCTGGCGAACAGCGGGCGGGCCCGCAGGCTTGAATCGGTCAGCGTACCGGCGCGGATCGCCACATCCACTTTGCGCTCAATCAGGTTGATAAACGTCTCAGATGAGACCAGTGAAAGCGTCATTTCCGGGTAGCGTTCGCGGAAAGGTTTAATTAGCGGCATCAGGAAATGCAGTACGACGGGCGTGGCAGCATCAATGCGCAATAATCCCCGTGGCGTACTGCGTGTCTCCATAATTTCTGTTTCAGCGGCAGCCATCTCCTGCAAAATAGACTGAACCCGACGAAAATACCGCTCACCTTCTTCGGTCAGGCTAAGCTGACGCGTGGTCCGGTTAAGCAGGCTGACCCCCAACTTCATCTCCAGCTTTTTGACTGACCGGCTCACCGCCGAGTTGGCCTGACCCAGTTGCTCTGCGGCCCGACTAAAGCTGCCGCTTTCAACGACGGCGACAAAGATCGCCAGTTCTTCAGAGGTTGCTTTCATTGTTGCTTAATCCGCAAAATTGTATTGATACTTTGAGCATTTTTGTTATTTAAACACTGGCGCATACTGCGTGTCATCTTAATCCTGTTGATACGGAGTTTTATATGCCTCTGGCACTCCTTGCCCTGACCATCAGTGCTTTTGCAATCGGCACTACCGAATTTGTTATTGTCGGTCTGGTACCGACCATCGCCGACCAGCTTGCTATCTCGCTACCCTCTGCGGGTCTGCTGGTTTCTATTTATGCTCTCGGGGTGGCTATCGGTGCGCCGGTACTCACCGCAATGACCGGTCGTCTACCGCGTAAACAGCTGTTGATGGGATTGATGGTCCTCTTCACTGCCGGCAATATTCTTGCCTGGCAGGCACCCGATTATTCGACGCTGATCGTTGCCCGCCTGTTAACTGGGCTGGCTCACGGAGTCTTCTTCTCCATCGGCTCGACAATCGCGACAAGCCTGGTGCCAAAGGAAAAGGCGGCCTCGGCCATTGCCATTATGTTTGGTGGGTTAACCGTCGCGCTGGTCACCGGCGTCCCGCTGGGTACTTTTATCGGGCAGCATTTTGGCTGGCGTGAAACCTTCCTTGCCGTCTCTCTGCTTGGAGTGATCGCGTTGATAAGCAGCCTGGTACTGATCCCGTCTAATATTCCGGGACGTGCGGCAGCGACCTTGCGCGACCAACTGAAAGTACTGACGCATCCACGCCTGCTGATGATCTATGCCATCACTGCGCTGGGTTACGGCGGTGTGTTCACCGCCTTTACTTTTCTGGCGCCGATGATGCAGGAGCTGGCCGGGTTCTCTCCGAGCGCAGTAAGCTGGATCCTGCTGGGATACGGCGTGTCGGTGGCGATAGGTAACGTCTGGGGCGGTAAGCTGGCCGATAAACATGGCGCAGTTCCAGCACTGAAGATCATTTTTGCTGCGCTGGTTGTTCTGCTGCTGGTCTTCCAGTTCACTGCATCCATGCAGTATGCCGCGCTGGCCACGGTACTGGTGATGGGGATTTTTGCCTTCGGTAACGTGCCGGGGTTACAGGTTTACGTGGTGCAAAAAGCAGAGTTGTATACGCCAAACGCTGTGGATGTAGCTTCCGGATTGAATATTGCCGCGTTTAACGTCGGTATCGCGCTGGGGTCTATTATTGGCGGCCAGACGGTGGAACACTTTGGCCTGTCGCAAACGCCGTGGATTGGTGCGGTTATCGTTCTCGCGGCATTTTTGCTGATTGGTTTGAGTGGTCGCCTGGATAAACCGGCTCTCGTTGCGCTCGGATAAGTTCGCAGTAAGCACTTGCTTACACAACCGAAAAGCGGATTCTCGGTAATTGCGTTGAAAGTGTGAGCTGAAAACCCTATAACAATAGAACCCGTTCCATTTCCTGGACGGGTTTTGGTGATAGAGGTCGTTTCAAACAGTGCGAAAAAATACCTATGCTATGCGCTATATTGCCGGACAGCCTGCGGAGAGAATCTTACCTCCGGGGTCGTTTGCGAGCATCGGGCAGGCATTACCCGCCGGGGCCCCGTTAAGTAGTGATGCAAAAATACGGGTTCTGGTCTGGAATATTTTTAAGCAGCAGCGCGCAGAATGGCTGTCTGTCCTGCAGAATTTCGGCAAGGATGCGCATCTCGTGTTGTTGCAGGAAGCACAAACCACGCCGGAACTGGTAAGGTTTGCGACCACTAACTATCTTGCCGCAGACCAGGTTCCGGCATTTGTTCTGCCTCAGCACCCGTCGGGGGTGATGACCCTCTCTGCCGCCCATCCGGTTTATTGTTGCCCGCTGCGGGAACGTGAACCGATCCTGCGGCTGGCTAAATCTGCGCTGGTCACCGTCTACCCGCTGCCGGATACCCGTCTGTTGATGGTGGTGAATATTCACGCGGTCAATTTCAGCCTTGGTGTGGATGTTTACAGTAAGCAATTGCTCCCTATTGGCGATCAGATCGCCCATCACAGTGGTCCGGTAGTGATGGCCGGTGATTTCAATGCCTGGAGCCGTTCACGCATGAATGCGCTTTATCGCTTTGCACGTGAGATGTCGCTGCGCGAAGTCCGTTTTACCGATGACCAACGTCGAAAGGCGTTTGGCCGTCCTCTCGATTTTGTCTTCTATCGTGGTCTGAACGTTACTGAAGCCTCAGTGCTGGTCACCCGCGCGTCCGATCACAATCCGCTACTCGTCGAATTCAGTCCCGGCAAACCTGAGAAATAAAGGTCGGTCAGGTCTGCCATGGGGCAGGCCTGCGCAGGTGCTGCCCTTTATTTTCCAACAAACCGAAGGACAGCAAGATGACAACACAGTCCCATCACGATAACGTCGAAAAACAGTTTGGCTCTCAGGCAAAGGCCTATCTCACCAGCACGGTTCATGCATCCGGGCGCGATCTGGTTCGTCTGGCAGAAAGGCTGGCCGATTTTCCCAATGCTTGTGTGCTCGACTTAGGCTGTGGTGCTGGTCATGCCAGCTTTGTGGCGGCGCAGCAGGTCGCTCAGGTAACGGCATACGATTTATCCAGTCTGATGCTGGAGGTTGTGGCAGAGGCCGCCAAAGAGAAAGGGCTTGCAAATGTCGCCACCCGGCAGGGTTATGCAGAATCCTTACCCTTTGACGATCAATCGTTTGATGTCGTCATCAGTCGTTACTCCGCTCACCACTGGCATGACGTCGGCCAGGCGCTGCGTGAAGTTAAGCGGGTGCTGAAACCGGGTGGGACGGTGATTATTATGGATATCATGTCGCCGGGTCATCCGGTTCGTGATGTGTGGTTACAAACGGTCGAAGCGCTGCGCGATACGTCGCATGTGCGCAACTATTCCAGCGGCGAGTGGTTATCGATGTTCACCGATGCCGGGTTGATTACGCGATCGCTGCAGACCGACAGATTGACCCTTGAGTTTTCATCGTGGATTGCGCGCATGCGCACGCCTGAAGCGTTGAGCCAGGGGATTCGTCTGTATCAGGAGAGTGCCTCCGCCGAGGTAAAAGCCTATTTTGAGCTGCAGGAAGAGGGCTCATTCACTAGCGATACGATCCTGGCAGAAGCCCAGAAAGCAGGATAAACAAAAAAGGCACCGGGGGAATCGGTGCCTTTTTGATATCGGTCTCTGAAATCAGGAATCCGGCGTCGCGTTGTTCTTCACAAACAGCGTGATCCGATCGCCAGGCTGCAGGTTGTCAGTATCGCTGTTCCAGCGCATCACATCTTTGATGTTCACACCGTGACGCTTCGCAATACTGGAGAGCGAATCACCTTTACGCACACGATAGGTAATACTATCGTTGTTGCTGGCGAGACGCTGCGCGCTTGTACCTGCGCCAACCGTCAGGTCCTGACCCACTTTCAGTGAAGAGCCGCGCAGATTATTCCACTGCTGCAAATCCTTCGTGCTCACGCCAAGACGTGATGCGATGCCTGAAAGCGTATCGCCTGAACGTACCTGATAGCTACGGCTGTTAACCGGTGAATTATCGGCGATCAGCGTAGACTGAACCGCAGCAATTTCACCCGAAGCCAGCGATACGCGTAGCTGTTCAGCGTGTTTCTGTGGCACCAGGACATACTTCGGCCCGTTGGCACCAAGCGTAGAGCCTTTAACACCTGCATTAAAGGCCTTCAGTTTGGTGACCGAGATGCCCGCCATATCCGCAATCTGTTTCAGTTCAACAGGATTGTTAAGACGCACTCTCGCCAGCGCACGACTTTCATCCGCAGTCGGCAGCTTCACGCCGTACTGTTTGCTGTTCTTGAGAATATCACTCAAAGCCAGCATCTTCGGTACGTACAGCTTAGTTTCCCGTGGCAGTGGAAGCGACCAAAAGTCGGTGGGCTTGCCCCGTGCTTTATTCGCTTTCATTGCCTTCAGTACACGACCCTCGCCGCTGTTATACGCAGCGACAGTAAGCAGCCAGTCACCGTCAAACATCTTGTTCAGACGTTGCATCATGTCGAGAGCGGCAGTCGTCGAAGCGACCACATCACGACGCGCATCGTAGCTGCGGGTCTGTTTCAATCCATAATTTCGCCCAGTGCTCGGTATGATCTGCCAAAGCCCTGCGGCATTGGCACCAGACGTTGCGTGCGGGTCAAAAGCGCTCTCCACTATGGGTAGTAGTACCAGTTCCATAGGCATGTTACGTTTCTTAACTTGCCCTGCTATCCAGTACATATACGGCTCTGCCCGTAAAGTTACATCGTGGAGATAGCTCTTATTGCTTAAATACTTCTGTTTCTGTTCGCGAATCCGGCTGTTATCCGGAATTCCCATCTTTAGCTCGTCGCCAATAGAGGCCCACAAGTCTTGATCCTGTGCGAAAGACGTCCCATCGTCTGCCCATCGCGATTGACTTGTAAACTTCCCTGCTTCCCCTTGACCAGCTGCAGAAAGGCTCTGTGCGTGCTGTTGTACGTTGCCGGTGTTTTGAGACGCCTGGCAACCCACAAGCAGGACAGAGGCGAGTAATATCGCTTTTGCCTTCATGTGTGTGTCAATAGTTGCTTAAAAGACGAGCGATGATAACGACGAATTTTTCAAAAGGCAACCCGCAATTGTCAGAACACGTCTTTCTTTGCCCTTAACCACGCAAAACGGTCCTCAGGTTGTTGCATATTTGTTTCTTCGTTAATTTTATTAATTAAATCAATATCATTGGTTCTTAAAAATAAATTTGTTTTACGCTCATTTTTCAGAGTTACGGGGAGTGTGTTTTGTTGTTTTGCACGTAACTCCTTCACTTTAAGGTAATAATCCTCAATTGCGCGATCCTCTGGCAGGATGTGCCTCGAAAACTTCATATTTGCTAAAGTGTATTCATGCGCGCAACAAATCAAAGTATCGTCAGGAAGCGCATTAATTTTCTGGAAGGACTGGTACATCTGGGTTGGCGTGCCTTCGAACAACCGACCACAGCCGCCAGAGAACATCGTATCGCCACAGAAAAGATAAGGAAAACTGAAGAACGAAATATGTCCGGAAGTGTGACCCGGTGTAGCAATTACAGAAAATTCCAACATAAGAATGACGATCTTTTCGCCATCTTCAACTACGCGCGTTACCCCTTTATCTTGTGTCTCTGCCGGTCCGTAAACCCCCAGATGCGGAAATTTCGCCCGCAGTGCCGCTACGCCACCGACGTGATCGCGATGGTGGTGAGTCAGCAGAATCGCCTCCGGCTGCCACTGGTTGTCTTCAATGGCGTTTAATACCGGTTCAGCCTCGCCCGGGTCGACAATAATGCAACGACCTTCATCATTGGTTAAAACCCAGATGTAATTGTCCTGAAAAGCAGGAATACTGATAAGATTCATACATTACCTCTCATAGCGTGGCGAGTGTTTGATGAAACCGGCAAGGATACCTCAGATTGTTATCGCACCGGAACACTGGGCGGAATTGCCCTGGGGCGAATACTATCGCGAAGCGCTTGAGCAGCAGCTTAAGCCCTGGTTTGCGAAAATGTATGGTTTTCACCTGCTTAAGATTGGCAATCTGAGCGCGGAAATCAACTCGGAAAGCTGCGCGATTTCACATCAGGTCAATGTCTCGCTAGGGGGAGAACCAGTGCAGGTCAAAGCCGATCCGCTGCATCTGCCGTTTGCTGAAAAATCCGTTGATGCTTGCCTGCTGGCGCATTCATTGCCGTGGTGCGAGGATCCGCATCGTTTATTACGCGAGGCCGACCGGGTGCTGATTGATGACGGATGGCTGGTGATCAGCAGCTTTAATCCGATGAGTCTGATGGGTATGCGCAAGCTGGTGCCGGTGCTGCGCCGCACGCCGCCTTACAACAGCCGCATGTTCACTCTGATGCGGCAGCTGGACTGGCTCTCGCTGCTCAACTTTGAGGTGATGCACCAGAGTGGTTTTCAGGTCTTGCCGTGGACGCGGCAGGGCGGGAAGATGCTCAGCACCCATTTTCCGGCACTGGGCTGCATGCAGGTGATCGTGGCGCGCAAGCGAACGGTCCCTCTTACGCTCAATCCAATGAAGCAAAGTAAATCCAGGACGCAGCTGCGTGCCGCCGTGGGCGCCACGCGCCAGTATCGTAAGCCCTGATCAGGCTTCCGGCTTATAACCTACATCTTCATGCTGTGGATTCATGGCCGCCGCGCGCGCCAGCTCGTCGCAACGTTCGTTTTCAGGGTGACCGGCATGGCCTTTTACCCACTCCCACTGGATCTTATGCTCGCTGAGCGCCGCATCCAGGCGCTGCCAGAGATCAACATTCTTAACCGGTTTTTTATCGGCCGTTTTCCAGCCGCGCTTTTTCCAGTTATGGATCCACTGGGTGATCCCCTGGCGCACATACTGGCTGTCCGTGCTCAGCACCACATCACAGTGCTCTTTCAGGGCCTCGAGCGCCACAATCGCCGCCATTAACTCCATGCGGTTATTGGTGGTCAGGCGATAGCCTTCATTGAAGGTTTTTTCATGTTCGCGATACCGTATGATCGCACCGTAACCCCCGGGGCCCGGATTGCCGAGGCAAGAACCGTCGGTGTAAATTTCTACCTGTTTACGCATCCTGGCAGACATCCTGTAATGAAAACGGCAAGTCTGACATAAATGGCCGTCCTCAGCACAGCAAAATAGAGGCGCGGCGAATTAGCCCTTGAAGGCCCGGCCAGGTTGTTTACAATATCGCCGTTGAAAAGAACAGGCCTACAGAATGAGCATTGCAGACACACTTAGCGCTGACAGGATCATCGTCCTCGATACCGAAACCACCGGTATGAATCAGATCGGTGCCCATTATGAAGGGCATAAAATCATCGAGATCGGTGCCGTCGAGGTTATCAACCGCCGTCTGACGGGGAATAACTTTCACGTTTACCTGAAACCGGATCGGCTGGTGGACCCGGAAGCCTTTGGCGTTCACGGCATCGCAGATGAATTCTTATTGGATAAACCCACCTTTGCTGACGTCGCCGATGAATTCATCGAGTACATCAAAGGTGCCGAGCTTGTCATCCATAACGCCTCGTTCGATATCGGCTTTATGGACTACGAGTTTAACAAGCTCGACCGTGGCCTGCCAAAGACCGACACCTTCTGTAAGGTGACGGACAGCCTGGCGATGGCGAGGAAGATGTTCCCCGGCAAGCGTAATAGTCTGGATGCGTTATGCTCGCGCTATGAAATAGATAACAGCAAGCGAACGCTGCACGGGGCACTGCTCGATTCCCAGATCCTGGCAGATGTCTACCTGCTGATGACCGGCGGTCAGACCGCGCTGTCGTTTAGTTCTGACAGCGACGCGCAGCAGCAGCTTAATGAAGGCGGGATCCAACGCATTGTCCGTCAGGCAAATGCCTTACGCGTTATTTTAGCCAGCGATGAAGAGCTCATGGCGCATGAATCTCGCCTGGACCTGGTGCAAAAGAAGGGCGGAAGCTGCCTCTGGCGCGGTTAAATGCGGCTGAAGTGCTGACAAAATAAGCGTATGGCGCAATTTTGCAGCAAGTGATTCAAAAGCAGAGAAAAAGCATTGACGGGATCGGAGGCAAACCGTAATATCTGCCTCGTTCCCAACGGAACACAGTGGAGCGGTAGTTCAGTCGGTTAGAATACCTGCCTGTCACGCAGGGGGTCGCGGGTTCGAGTCCCGTCCGTTCCGCCACTATTCAAAAGGCCTGAGTCAGCAATGACTCAGGCCTTTGTCGTTTCAGCGCGTCATGAAATCGGGCAGACGCATGCGCTGCCCGTTATGTCATTACCCGATGCTAAACGGATCTGCATCCTGCCAGGCAGGAAACTTCTCCCGATACTCTCTAAGCGCCGTCAGCGACAGCTCTGCGTCAATGCGTATTGCATGATGTGGCTCAGCGGTGGCAATAATCTCGCCCTGCGGGTTAATTACCCGGCTGTCACCACGATAGTGATGACCATTGCCATCGGTGCCTACCCGATTGCAGCCTGCGACATACGCCTGGTTCTCAATGGCGCGCGCCGTCAGCAGCGCCTGCCAGTGCAGCGATCGCGGTGCTGGCCAGTTAGCGACATACAGCGCAAGGTCGTAATCGTTGCGGTTACGCGACCACACCGGGAAGCGCAGGTCATAGCAGACCAGCGGCAGAATGCGCCAGCCGCGCCACTCAAACACCAGTCTTTCGTTGCCCGCTTCATAGTGCTGATGCTCGTCGGCCATGCGGAACAGGTGGCGCTTGTCGTAGAAATGCACCTTGCCCTCTGGCTCAACCAGCAGAAATCGGTTTACCGGCCCGCGCTCGGTCTGCAGCGCTGCGCTACCCGCGACTAACGCCTGGGTTTGCTGCGCTTTGGCCTGCATCCAGGCGACGACATCGTCCTGCGGCATCGACTTCTTTGCCGCCTCCATGGCGAAGCCGGTGGTGAACATCTCTGGCAGGATAATAATGTCGCGCCCGACTATCCCTTCCAGCTGACGATCGAAATGGCGCAGGTTGGCGGGACCATCCATCCACACCAGCGGTTGTTGCAAAAGCGTAATCTTCAAACCAGGCACAGTAAGACTCCTCGAAGGACCACATTTTCACACTGTAGCACGACAATTAGACAAAAGGGTGGCAATAAAAAACCCCGCACGAGACGGGGTTGGTGGGCACTGATGGGGGTCATGCGGCTTCAGGTTTGCGGATGTTCTCCGCCAGCTTTACCGGCTGTGTCGCCAGTTCATCAGCCTCGAAGTCATCCACGTTAATGCTGCGCAGACGGCTCTCTTCGGCCTTAATCAGCAAGCCAGCTTCGTCCTGGCTGATAATACCGCCCGCCAGCGCGTGTTTTGCCAGCTCGTCCAGGCGGGTAAACGGCAGGTTTTTACCCAGCTGTTTACAAATTTTCTGATGAATCGGGTCGGCCGCCATCACGTCCAGCAGCGCCTCTTCCAGCAGACCGACCGGGTTGTGCTTACTCGGGGTCAGATACTGGCCGCGACCAATACGGGAACGGGTGGCACTTGGAACCTGCAGGATCTTCGCCACTTTATGATCCAGCTTATCGGACGGTGCCAGATAGTGACGACCGGTCGGGAAGATAGCCATGCGCAGCGCACCTGCCACCAGACGATTCGGGAAGTTGACCAGCAGATCGTCAATCGCCTGTTCCGCCTGATACAGCGCATCCTGCACACCCCAGTGAACCAGCGGCAGATCGGCTTCATGACGGCCTTCATCGTCGTAGCGTTTCAGCACCGCTGAGGCGAGGTAAATCTGGCTCAATACATCGCCCAGACGCGCGGAGATACGTTCCCGACGCTTCAGGCTGCCGCCAAGTACGGCCATCGACACGTCAGAGAGCAGCGCAAGGTTGGCGCTCAGACGGTTCAGATGCTGGTAGTAGCGGCGGGTCGCATCGCCGGTTGGCGTGGCGCTGGTCAAACCGCGGGTCAGACCCAGCCAGAAGCTGCGCACTTTATTGCTGCCCACATGGCCAATGTGTTTGAACAACAGTTTATCGAAGGCATCCACATCGTTATTCTGCGCGGCGTCCATCTCTGCCAGCACGTACGGATGGCAGCGGATGGCACCCTGACCGAAGATCATCATGCTTCGGGTCAAAATATTTGCCCCTTCTACGGTGATGGCAATCGGCGCGCCCTGATAGCCGCGGGCCAGGAAGTTGCCTTCGCCGAGCATAATGCCTTTACCGCCGGCGATATCCATCGCATCAATGATCGATTGCTGCGCACGGTGGGTACAGTGATACTTCACGATGGCTGACAGTACCGCCGGTTTTTCGCCGAGCATAATTCCGTAAGTAATGAGCGACGCCGCAGCATCCATCACATAGGCATTGCCCGCGATACGCGCCAGCGGCTCTTCAATCCCTTCCATCTTGCCGATGGAGATTTTGAACTGGCGGCGGATATGGGCGTATGCACCGATCCCCATTGCCACTGATTTCAGACTGCCGGTTGAGTTTGACGGCAGGGTAATGCCGCGACCCACGGACAGGCATTCCACCAGCATGCGCCAGCCCTGACCGGCCATTTTCGGACCACCAATGATGTAATCAATCGGCACGAAGATATCTTCGCCACGGGTTGGGCCGTTCTGGAACGGCACATTCAGCGGGAAGTGGCGACGACCAATCTCAACGCCCGGTGTGGCGGTTGGGATCAGCGCACAGGTAATGCCCATATCCTCTTCATCGCCCAGCAGTTTGTCCGGGTCAGAGAGTTTAAAGGCCAGGCCCAGTACGGTGGCAATCGGCGCCAGCGTAATGTAGCGCTTGTTCCAGGTCAGGCGCATACCCAGCACCTGTTCTCCCTGCCACTCGCCCATACAGACCACGCCGGTATCCGGAATGGCACCCGCATCGGAACCCGCTTCTGGGCTGGTCAGCGCGAAGCACGGAATTTCCAGACCGCGGGCCAGACGCGGCAGATAATGATTTTTTTGCTCTTCGGTGCCGTAATGTTGCAGCAGTTCGCCCGGGCCTAATGAGTTCGGCACGCCGACGGTGATGGCGAGGATCCCGGAGACGCCTGCCAGTTTTTGCAGCACACGCGCCTGAGCATAAGCAGAGAACTCCAGGCCACCGTACTCTTTCTTAATGATCATCGCAAAGAAGCGATGTTCTTTCAGATACGCCCACAGTTCCGGCGGCAGATCGGCCATTTCATGGGTGATCTGGAAGTCGTTTGCCATGCGGCAGGCTTCTTCAACCGGACCGTCGATAAACGCCTGCTCTTCAACAGTCAGACGCGGCTGTGGATAGTTGTGCAGCTTTTTCCAGTCAGGATTCCCCTGGAACAGCTCGCCTTCCCACCAGGTGGTGCCCGCGTCGATCGCCTCTTTTTCAGTGCGCGACATCGGCGGCATCACTTTGCGGAAACCGCGAAAGACCGGCACGGAAATCATCGACTTACGCATGGAGGTGATGTTGAACGGCACCAGCATAATCGCCAGCGGAACCAGCACCCAGATATTCCAGATGCCGCTTACGCCAAGCGCAGCGGTCCACGCCAGTAAAATAAGGCTGCTCAGAAGCAAGCTGACCCGGTGATAGAACAGCACGCCGAGCAGAACAACAGTTAAGAAAATACTGAGAATCATCATAGAAAAAAGCTCCCTGTCTTGTAGGAGGTCTGACCACTTGTGATGATATGGTTGTAGTGGATGTTATTTCTTTTAGCAATGCATTCACAAAATAATTACAACCTGGTTCACATTGTTCAGGTTTTGCCCGGCACAAAAAAACAAAACGGCCGTCGTTTCCCACGGCTTTAGCTTCTCGCTTTTACCGCTATCCGGTAAACTTGCTGGGTTATTTCATCAATACTGAAGGATTATCCTCATGTACCAGGATCTTATTCGTAACGAACTGAACGAAGCGGCGGAGACGCTGGCTAACTTTCTGAAAGATGAAGCCAATATTCATGCGATTCAGCGCGCGGCGGTCCTGCTGGCCGACAGCTTTAAAGCGGGCGGTAAAGTGATCTCCTGCGGCAACGGTGGCTCCCACTGTGACGCCATGCACTTCGCCGAAGAGTTAACTGGCCGTTATCGTGAAAACCGTCCGGGCTATCCGGCCATCGCCATCTCTGATGTCAGCCACATCTCCTGCGTGGGCAATGATTTCGGTTACGATCACATCTTCTCGCGTTATGTCGAAGCCGTGGGCCGTGAAGGGGATGTTCTGCTGGGGATCTCCACCTCTGGCAACTCCGCCAACGTGATCAAAGCGATTGAAGCCGCGCGTGAGAAGGGGATGAAAGTGATCACCCTGACCGGCAAAGACGGCGGCAAAATGGCGGGTTCTGCGGATATCGAAATTCGCGTGCCTCATTTCGGTTACGCTGACCGTGTTCAGGAAATTCACATCAAAGTGATCCATATCCTGATCCAGTTAATCGAAAAAGAGATGGTTAAGTAAGACTTCGCCGGGGGCGCATTGCCCCCGCAGTTGTGGAGGTAATGTATGTGCGAACTGCTCGGGATGAGCGCCAATGTGCCGACCGATATCTGCTTTAGTTTCACCGGGCTGGTGCAGCGCGGTGGAGGAACCGGGCCGCATAAAGACGGCTGGGGCATTACCTTCTACGAAGGGAAAGGCTGTCGCACGTTCAAGGATCCACAACCCAGCTTTAATTCACCAATCGCCAAACTGGTGCAGGATTACCCGATTAAATCCCGCTCGGTGGTGGCCCATATTCGTCAGGCCAACCGGGGCGAAGTGGCGCTGGAGAATACCCATCCGTTTACCCGCGAGCTGTGGGGACGCAACTGGACCTACGCCCATAACGGCCAGCTGACAGGCTATAAGACACTTGAGACCGGCAATTTTCGTCCGGTAGGTGAAACTGACAGTGAGAAGGCGTTTTGCTGGCTGCTGCATAAGCTGACCGAGCGCTATCCGCGCACGCCGGGCAACATGACCGCAGTATTTAAATACATTGCCTCGCTGGCGTCTGAGCTGCGCGAGAAGGGCGTATTTAACATGCTGTTGTCGGATGGGCGGTACGTGATGGCGTTCTGCTCGACGAACCTGTTCTGGATCACCCGGCGGGCGCCGTTCGGCGTGGCAAAACTGCTGGATCAGGACGTGGAGATTGATTTTCAGACCGAAACCACACCAAACGATGTGGTGACGGTAATTGCCACTCAGCCGCTGACGGGCAATGAAGCCTGGCAAAAAATCATGCCAGGCGAGTGGATCTTATTTTGTCTCGGGGAGCGCGTAATTTGACGCCAGCTGGGGCTGGACGACTTCGTGGCTCAGCGGCTTGCTGACCACGTAACGTCCGTCTACCACCGAGACCGTCGGCGGCTTATGCGTTTGCTGGAAGTAGTCATAACCCGGCTTCAGCTGCTTCCAGAAATCCGCGTAATACGACGTTCTGTGGCGCTGCATATTGGTGTCAGTCATGCGGAACGGATAGATGCTTACCTGCACGGCAGACTGCCCGAAGACCAGCGCACCCGTGACAAACTGGAAGATCTCATCAATGCCGTTATCGGTCATCGCATAACAACCCACTGAAACGCACGCGCCGTGGATCATCAAATATTTACCGTCATAGCCGTGCGCGCGGTCATAGGCATTCGGGAAACCGATGTTGATGGCTTTATAGAAGCGGCTGTCGGGTTTGAGCTGGTTACGCTGAACGCTATAGAATCCTTCCGGGCTTTTGAAATCGCCCTGACGCTGTTTCGGACCCAGGCCGCCGGAGTAGTTGCAGATTTTATAGCTGTCGAGCAGCTGATACGTCTCACCCATCTTCACGAACAGGTCTAACGTGCGCTCTTCCTTAAAGATCTGGATATAGACCGGAGAGCCCATCAACTGCTGTTTGTATTCTTTACTCACCGGCGTCGTGGAGCTGTTGCTGCTGAGCAGCCCTGCAAACGAAACGCACGGAATAAGAAGCATCGCAATGAACAATGCGATTTTACGCATACAACATGTTCCTTGATAAAACATAACCAACTTGCCAGGACGGCAAAAGAGACCCGAAATAAGATTTATCTGTATCAGGGCTGCTCACATTAGCACCACTGCATTTTTTCGCAAGGGTCAACGTGTCGGTTTACAAAATAGTTTCACCTTATAACCTGGATTGGCGGCGCTGGCTTTGAGAACTTTGCGCAATAGCTCGCATTTTACTCCCCTGCCGCTGCGTTATCCGTGCCGCCCGATGGGTGAAAATGCTACACTGCGCCGGTCTTAAGACCGAAGGTCAAGAAAGGAAGCTTTTCTCAGGATCGCACGATCCAGCTGGTCATAGGGGTGAGTTCCCGCCGCCTTTCTTCTCCTGTGCAACGATGTTTATCTATCCGGCTTTCCGACCGGGACTGTTGTTCATGGATACTAACTAACATTATGATTAAAATCAGAAAAGGACTTGATTTGCCCATTGCGGGCATCCCCGTCCAGCAGATTTTACCGGGCGCATCACCGCGTCATGTGGCGATTCTTGGGGATGACTACATCGGTATGCGTCCCACCATGCTGGTGCAGGAAGGCGACCGCGTGATGAAAGGTCAGGCGCTGTTTGAGGATAAAAAAAATCCCGGCGTCATTTTCACCGCACCGGCAAGCGGCTCGGTGAGTGCTATCCATCGTGGCGAGCGTCGGGTACTCCAGTCGGTCGTCATCCGTCTTGAAGGCGATGAGCAGCGCGAGTTTGCCCGCCATGATAGCGCCGATCTGCCCACGCTCAGCCGTGATGCGGTGCAATCGCAGCTGCTTGAATCCGGACTCTGGACGGCGCTGCGTACCCGTCCTTACAGCAAAACCCCGGTGCCCGGCACCGTTCCTGCCGCTATCTTTGTCACCGCGATGGACACCAATCCGCTCAGCGCCGACCCGCAGCCGATCATTCTGGCTCAGCGCCAGGCGTTTGACGCCGGGCTGACGGTGCTCACGCGGTTGACGGACGGTAGAGTCCACGTCTGCCAGGCCAATGGCGGCAAGCTTGGCGGTCATCCGCAGGGTAAAGTGACCTTTAATACCTTTACCGGGCCGCATCCGGCGGGACTGGTGGGGACGCATATCCATTTTCTGGAAGCGGTCAGTCAGACGAAGCAGGTCTGGCATCTCAACTATCAGGACGCGATCGCCATCGGCACACTGTTCACCACCGGGCAGCTGTGCACCGAGCGGGTGATTGCCCTGGGCGGCCCACAGATGCGCAACCCGCGACTGGTGCGTACCTGCCTTGGGGCGGATATTAATGAACTGCTGGTGGCCGAAACCGAGGACGGCGATAACCGTCATATTTCGGGCTCAGTGTTGAGCGGCAGACAGGCGATGGGTGCACAGGCGTATCTCGGGCGTTTCCATCTGCAGGTCTGTGTGGTGAAAGAGGGGCGCGAAAAAGAACTGTTCGGTTGGGTGATGCCGGGCAGAGAAAAATTCTCTGTGACCCGTACCACGGTGGGCCATTTCCTGCGTAACAAGCTGTTCAACTTCTCAACGGATACCAACGGCGGCGAGCGGGCAATGGTGCCTATCGGCAACTACGAACGCGTGATGCCGCTCGACATTCTGGCGACGATGCTGCTGCGCGATCTGCTGGCGGGCGATACCGACAGCGCCCAGGCGCTGGGCTGCCTTGAGCTGGATGAAGAAGATCTGGCGCTATGCACCTACGTTTGCCCGGGTAAATACGAGTACGGACCCGTATTGCGCGAGGTGTTAACCCGCATTGAGCAGGAAGGATAACTGATGGGCCTGAAACATCTCATTGAAAAACTGGAGCCGCATTTTACCCACGGCGGCAAGCTGGAAAAGTATTACCCGCTGTTTGAAGCGACCGCCACGCTCCTCTATACGCCCGGCCAGGTCACCAAAGGCGCCGCGCATGTGCGTGACGCCATCGACCTGAAGCGCATGATGATCCTCGTCTGGTTCGCCGTCTTCCCGGCCATGTTCTGGGGGATGTACAACGTCGGGTTGCAGACCATCCCGGCTCTGCATCATCTGTATGACGCCCAGCAGCTGCAGCAGGTTATCGCGGGCGACTGGCACTACCGGGTCGCGCAGATGCTCGGCGTCAGCTTTGCTGCCGACGCTGGCTGGATCAGCATGATGACGCTGGGGGCAGTCTACTTCCTGCCCATTTATCTGACGGTATTTCTGGTCGGCGGCTTCTGGGAAGTACTGTTTGCCATCGTGCGTAAACATGAGATCAACGAAGGCTTCTTTGTCACCTCGATCCTGTTTGCCCTGATTGTCCCGCCGACGTTGCCCCTGTGGCAGGCGGCCCTGGGGATCAGCTTTGGCGTGGTGATCGCCAAGGAGATCTTCGGCGGCACCGGGCGTAACTTCCTCAATCCGGCGCTGGCCGGACGTGCGTTCCTGTTCTTTGCCTACCCGGCGCAAATTTCCGGCGATCTGGTCTGGACGGCGGCGGACGGGTTCTCTGGCGCCACGCCGCTCTCGCAATGGGCTGCCCACGGCGGTGAAGCACTGGTTAATAACGCGACCGGTCAACCAGTCAGCTGGTTTGATGCGTTTATCGGCACCATCCCGGGCTCGATCGGTGAAGTCTCCACGCTGATGATCCTGATTGGCGGCGCCATTATTCTGTTTGGCCGCGTCGCTTCCTGGCGCATTGTAGCGGGCGTCATGCTCGGCATGATCCTCACCGCAACGCTGTTTAACCTGATCGGTTCGACCACCAATCCGATGTTCGCCATGCCGTGGTACTGGCATCTGGTGCTGGGGGGCTTCGCCTTCGGGATGATGTTTATGGCCACCGACCCGGTTTCCGCATCTTTTACCGACAAAGGCAAATGGTGCTACGGGGCGTTGATCGGCGGGATGTGCGTGCTTATCCGCGTCGTCAACCCGGCCTATCCGGAAGGGATGATGCTGGCGATCCTGTTCGCCAACCTGTTTGCGCCGCTGTTCGATTACCTGGTGGTGCGTGCCAACATCAAACGGAGGAAGGCGCGTGGCTGAGATAAAAAATAATGACAGCATCGGCAAGACGCTGTTGGTGGTCGTGGTGCTGTGTCTGGTCTGCTCCATCGTGGTGGCGGGTTCTGCCGTGGGCCTCAAGTCCCGCCAGCAGGAACAGCGCGCACTCGATAAGCAGCGCAACATTCTGGCGGTTGCCGGACTGATGCAGGGTGAAATGAGCGCCGATGATGTGGCGCAAACCTTCGCCGCCCGCATTACGCCGCGGCTGGTGGATCTGGCAACCGGCGAGTTGCTCGACCGCGAGCCGTCTACGTATAACCAGTCACAGGCGCTGAAAGATCCACAGCGTAGTACCGAACTGGAGGCCAGCCAGGATCCAGCAGGCATCAAGCGCCGCAGCAACACCGCCGAAATCTATCTGGTGCGCGATGAACAGCAGCGCGTGCAGGAGATAGTCCTGCCGGTTTACGGCAACGGGCTGTGGTCCATGATGTACGCCTTTGTTGCCCTCGACACCGATGGCCGTACCGTCAAGGGCATCACGTATTACGATCAGGGCGAAACCCCGGGGCTGGGCGGAGAAATCGAAAATCCGGCCTGGCGGGCACAGTTCATCGGCAAAAAAGTGCTGGATGACAAAGGCCAACCCGCGCTGAAGGTAATGAAAGGGGCCGCGCGTCCGGGCGATGAGTATGCTGTCGATGGCCTGTCGGGTGCCACGCTGACCTCCAACGGCGTGCAGCACAGCTTTACCTTCTGGATGGGCGAGATGGGTTTTGGACCCTTTCTTAAAAAGGTACGTGAAGGAGAGCTGAATAATGGCTGATGCGAGCGAACTGAAAGAAGTTAAACGGGTACTTATCGGGCCGCTGATTGCCAATAACCCAATTACCCTGCAGGTGCTGGGGGTCTGTTCGGCGCTGGCGGTGACCACCAAACTGGAAACCGCCGTGGTCATGACCCTGGCGGTAACGCTGGTGACGGCGTTTTCCAGCATGTTTATCTCAATGATCCGCCACCACATCCCCAACAGCGTGCGCATCATCGTGCAGATGGCGATCATCGCCTCGCTGGTGATCGTGGTAGATCAGCTGCTGCGAGCGTTTGCCTACGAAACCTCAAAACAGCTGTCGGTGTTTGTGGGCCTGATCATCACCAACTGTATCGTGATGGGGCGCGCAGAAGCCTATGCCATGAAAATGCCGCCGCTGGCCAGCTTTATGGACGGTATAGGTAACGGCCTCGGCTACGGGGTGATCCTGCTGACGGTCGGTTTCCTGCGCGAGCTGATCGGCAGCGGCAAGCTGTTCGGCATTACCGTGCTTGATACCGTACAAAACGGTGGCTGGTATCTGCCAAACGGCCTGTTCCTGCTGGCACCCAGCGCGTTCTTCATTATCGGTTTGCTGATCTGGGCGGTGAGAACCTGGCGTCCTGAACAGCAGGAAAAGGAGTAACCGACGATGGCTCATTACCTTAGCCTGTTTGTGCGTGCGGTATTTGTCGAAAACATGGCGCTCGCGTTCTTCCTCGGGATGTGTACCTTTCTCGCGGTGTCCAAAAAAGTGTCGACGGCGTTCGGCCTGGGCGTTGCTGTGACGGTGGTGCTGGGGCTGGCCGTCCCGATCAACAACCTGGTGTTTAATCTGGTGTTGCGTGACGGGGCGCTGGTCGACGGTGTTGATCTGAGCTTCCTCAACTTCATTACCTTCATCGGGGTGATTGCGGCGCTGGTGCAGATCCTCGAGATGATCCTCGATAAGTACTTCCCGTCGCTCTACACGGCGCTGGGGATCTTCCTGCCGCTGATCGCAGTGAACTGCGCCATCTTTGGCGGCGTGTCGTTTATGGTGCAGCGTGACTACAACTTCACCGAGTCGGTGGTGTACGGTTTCGGTTCCGGGATCGGCTGGATGCTGGCCATCGTCGCCATGGCGGGACTGCGCGAAAAAATGAAGTATGCCAATGTGCCGGCCGGGTTGCGCGGCTTGGGGATCACCTTTATCACCACCGGTCTGATGGCGCTGGGCTTTATGTCCTTCTCCGGTGTGCAGCTGTAAGGGCAAAAAGTATGGAAATTATTCTTGGCGTGGTGATGTTCACGCTGATCGTGCTGGTGCTCTCAGGACTGATTCTGCTGGCGCGATCGAAGCTGGTGAACGCCGGCGATGTGATCATCGAGATCAATGACGAAGCGGATAAGCAGATCCGCGCGCCTGCGGGCGACAAGCTGCTGAACACCCTCTCCGGAAAGGGCATTTTTATCTCTTCTGCCTGCGGCGGCGGCGGC
This sequence comes from Silvania hatchlandensis, assembly GCF_025564065.1. Lineage (GTDB taxonomy): Bacteria > Pseudomonadota > Gammaproteobacteria > Enterobacterales > Enterobacteriaceae > Enterobacter > Enterobacter hatchlandensis. The sequence continues at coordinate 20,808 of NZ_JAMGZK010000034.1, forward strand.
TCCTGCGGGCAGTGCCGGGTCACGGTGAAAGAGGGCGGGGGGGATATCCTGCCGACGGAGCTGTCGCACATCAGCAAGCGTGAGGCGAAAGAGGGCTGTCGGCTGGCCTGCCAGGTGGCAGTGCGCCAGAACATGAAGATTGAACTGCCGGAGGAGATCTTCGGGGTGAAAAAGTGGCAGTGCGAGGTTATCTCCAACGATAACAAAGCCACCTTCATCAAAGAACTCAAGCTGCGGGTGCCCGATGGCGAAGACGTGCCGTTCCGTGCCGGGGGCTACATTCAGATCGAGTGCCCGGAACATACTGTCGCGTACAAAGACTTTGACGTGCCTGACGAGTACCGCGGCGACTGGGATAAATTTAACCTGTTCCGCTTTGTCTCGGAGGTAAAAGAGCCCACGCTGCGCGCCTATTCAATGGCGAACTACCCGGATGAAAAGGGCATCATCATGCTTAATGTGCGTATCGCCACGCCGCCGCCGAATGTGCCGGACGCCCCACCGGGGATCATGTCATCGTATATCTGGTCGCTGAAAGCGGGCGATAAAGTCACTATTTCCGGACCGTTTGGCGAGTTCTTTGCCAAAGAGACCGATGCCGAAATGGTCTTTATCGGCGGCGGTGCCGGGATGGCACCGATGCGCTCGCACATTTTCGACCAGCTTAAGCGCCTCGGCAGTCAGCGTAAAATCAGCTTCTGGTACGGAGCGCGCTCGCTGCGCGAAATGTTCTATCAGGAGGAGTTCGAACAGCTGGCGCGGGACAACCCGAACTTTAGCTTCCACATTGCGCTGTCCGATCCTTTGCCGGAAGACAACTGGACCGGCTACACCGGGTTCATTCACAACGTACTGTATGAAAACTACCTGAAGCAGCACGCCGCCCCGGAAGACTGTGAGTTCTACATGTGCGGGCCGCCAATGATGAACGCTGCGGTGATTAAGATGCTGCATGATCTCGGTGTGGAAGATGACAACATCATGCTCGATGACTTCGGAGGCTGATGATGGTGACCTTTTTGCTGACCTTTGCGGTGTTTGTGCTGGTGATCTTCGCCATGTCGCTTGGCTGGCTGATTAAGCGCAAGAGCATTCAGGGCAGCTGCGGTGGGATCGCCTCGCTGGGGCTGGAGAAGGTTTGCGATTGCCCGGAGCCCTGCGACGCGCGTAAAAAGCGTATGGCGCGAGAAGCACAGCGCCAGCAGAACAGGATCCTCTGAAATTAACAGGCCGCTAAAGCGGCCTTTTTTTACTTCTGCCACGCTTTGGCCTGGGTGGGTGAGTCCACCATCACCCCATCGGCCCCTAGGGTTTGTGCTTTCTGGTAATCCTCGGCGGAATTGACGCCAAGCAGGATCACATGGGCATTACCCTGGGAGCGGAAACAGTCCATCGCCTCTTTGTCCCACGTCAGGGTTGCCGGGGAGATACCCTCGCCGAGGGTGAACTTTTCCACCACTTCCACTTTGCGGTTCAGCTCCAGCCCGTACCAGTAAGCGTCCATTTGCTTTGCCGGGGTCTGACACACGTGATTCAGCGAGATATTCGCCAGCCGGGTGCGTGTTTCACTGCGGGTCACAAAGCGCGGCACCTCGGCAGGCAGCGCATCCAGATAGCGATCTTCCGTTGAGTAGACGCGAACGCGCGTCAGGCTGTTGGTCTCTTTAAGCACGTTTTGCAGCTGCTTGCCCATCTCTGACGGGTCTGCGTCGGGTGATTTAATATCAATGTAGAAAGAGACGTCAGGCCAGCGTTCAAGCACCGCTTTCAGGGTGGGGATTGTCGTCCCGGCCATTTTCACTTTCCCTTTCGCCCCGGCATCAAATGTCGCCAGTTCGGCCTGGGTGTACTGAGAAACCTTTCCTTGCGCCGTGGTCAACGCACTCAAGTCGCTGGGACGATACAACACGGGCACGCCATCACGGCTGAGCTGCACGGTTATCCAGATGGCTTGCGCCTGGTTCTCCAGCGCCAGCGTGATGGCCGGAAGCGTATTCTCTGGTGCATCGGCCGTTCCGCCACGGTGAGCGATAATTTGCGGGCTGGCCCATGCGGTGCTGGAGAGAAGAAGTGAAGCGATAATCATCTTTTTCATGAATGTTTTTCCATTTTAAATCATGTAACTAAATGAATTATAAGTGGTTAGTGGCTTGTTTTTGTAACACGCTTTGATGACAGAAGTGAGACGGTAAAACTGCTGACGCATTTTTTGTACTTTGTTATACTGTGGATAATTACAGGTGTGGTGAAGATGATGCGCAAGATAATCCATGTTGATATGGACTGTTTTTTTGCGGCGGTGGAGATGCGTGATAATCCGGCGCTGCGGGATATTCCGATTGCCATTGGCGGGAGCCGCGTAAAGCGCGGGGTGATCAGCACTGCAAACTATCCGGCACGCAAATTTGGCGTGCGCAGCGCCATGCCCACCGCGATGGCGCTCAAGCTCTGCCCGCATCTCACCTTATTGCCCGGCCGCTTTGAGGCGTACAAAGAAGCCTCCCATCACATTCGCGACATCTTCTCCCGCTATACCTCCCTGATTGAACCTCTGTCGCTGGACGAAGCCTATCTCGACGTTACCGACAGCCTGCACTGCCACGGCTCCGCCACGCTGATGGCGCAGGAGATCCGCCAGACCATTGCCCGGGAGCTCAACCTCACCGCCTCGGCGGGCATCGCACCGGTCAAGTTTCTGGCCAAGATCGCTTCGGATCTCAACAAGCCTGACGGCCAGTACGTCATCACCCCTGATGAGGTTCCGGCATTTATAAAAACGCTCTCTCTTGGCAAAATTCCCGGCGTCGGCAAAGTGTCTGCGGCAAAGCTCGAGAGCATGGGCCTGCGCACCTGCGAAGACGTGCAAAACAGCGATCTGGCGATGCTGCTTAAGCGCTTTGGCAAGTTTGGTCGGGTGCTGTGGGAGCGCAGCCAGGGGATTGATGAGCGTGGGGTCAATAACGAGCGGCTGCGTAAATCGGTGGGCGTAGAACGCACGCTGGCCGAGGACATTCATGACTGGGCGGATTGCGAAACGATTATTATCGAACAGCTTTACCCTGAGCTGGAACGGCGACTGGCCAAGGTCAAACCGGATCTGCTGATCGCCCGTCAGGGCGTCAAACTCAAGTTCAACGACTTCCAGCAAACCACCCAGGAACACGTCTGGCCGCGACTGAATAAAGAGGATTTAATTGCGACGGCGAGAAAAGCGTGGGAAGAGCGGCGGGCAGGGCGGGGAGTTCGTCTGGTGGGGCTACACGTCACGCTGCTGGATCCGCAGCTGGAGCGCCAGCTTGTATTAGGGCTGTAAAAAAGCCCGGTGGCGTTAACGCATACCGGGCCTACAAATACCGCTTAACCTGTTGGCCCGGCAAACGCAGCGCCGCCGGGCCACAGACGGCGGGTTACTTCACCGGAATAGCTTTCAGCAGCTCGGTCAGCAGGGTCCAGTAATGGCCCACGCTTTCGATATGCACCTGTTCATCCGGGGAGTGCGGACCTGTAATGGTTGGCCCGATAGACACCATGTCCATCTCCGGGTACGGCTTCTTGAACAGACCGCATTCCAGACCGGCGTGGATCACCTGAATGTTCGGCGTGCTGTTGAACAGACGCTGATAGGTTTCACGTACCAGCGCCATCACCGGCGAGGTCGCGTCCGGCTGCCAGCCCGGGTAGCTGCCCTTGGCGGAAGTTTTCGCGCCAGACAGTTTGCCCAGTGATTCCAGCATGCTCACCACGTACTCTTTGCCGCTGTCGATCAGGGAGCGGATCAGGCAGATGATCTCTGCGCTGTCGTCACCCATGGTCACGACGCCGACGTTCAGGGAAGTTTCTACCACGCCTTTCGCCACATCAGAGTTGCGGATCACGCCGTTTGGCGTGGCGTTCAGCAGCTGAACAAAGCGGTCGCGGGACTGTTCAGTCAGCGCGGCTTTATCCGTGGTGACCGCTTCAAGAACCACGTTCAGGTTCTTCTCTTTCGCTTCCAGCTCGTTTTTCAGGATCTCCAGATAAACGGCAGACAGGCTTTTCAGCGCATCGACTTTATCTGCCGCAACCGCCACGGTAGCAAAGGCTTCACGCGGGATCGCGTTACGCAGCGTACCGCCGTTGAAGTCCACCAGACGCAGATCCAGCTCAGCAGCATGACCGGCCAGGAAGCGGGCCAGCAGCTTGTTAGCATTGCCCAGACCTAAGTGAATATCACCGCCGGAGTGACCACCTTTTAGCCCTTTCAGCGTCAGCTTATAGGTCTGGAAACCGGCCGGGATCGCTTCGCGGGTCAGCGGCAGGGTGGAGATAAAGTCGATCCCGCCGGCGCAACCCATGTAGATTTCGCCTTCCTCTTCGGAATCGGTATTGATCAGGATGTCAGCCTGCAGCCAGTTCGCCTGCAGACCAAACGCGCCATCCATACCCGCTTCTTCGGTCATGGTCAGCAGCACTTCCAGCGGACCGTGCTCAACGCGATCATCCGCCAGCACCGCCAGCGCAGAGGCCATCCCGATGCCGTTGTCGGCGCCCAGTGTGGTGCCGCGGGCTTTGATCCACTCACCGTCGATGTACGGCTGAATCGGATCTTTAGTGAAGTCGTGGACAGTGTCGTTGTTCTTCTGTGGAACCATGTCCAGGTGCGCCTGCAGCACAACCGATTTACGGTTTTCCATGCCTGCGGTAGCAGGTTTACGGATCAGAATATTGCCAACCTGGTCACGCTCGGCATGCAGGCCCTTTTCCTTCGCCCAGCCCATAATGTGTTCGGCAAGCTGTTCTTCGTGATAAGACGGGTGAGGGATGGAGCAGATCTTGGCAAAAATATCCCACAGCGGCTGTGGCGATAGTTGAGACAGTTCAGACACAGTAAGTCTCCTTGTCGATGCCCTGCAGACAGTGTTGCAGGTCACGGGGTTAGCGGGTTTAGAGTCACCACAAGTCAGACTTGCGAGGTAGGGTTGAGAATACCACTTTCTCTGGCGGCTGGTAGGGGTAAGCAAGTAAAAACTCTGCGCTGAACCGCTTAGCACTGGTTTTTAGTGCTTCAGATCTCTATAATCTCGCGCAACCATTTTCCCCCTCGAACACTTTTTAAGCCGTAAATAAACAGGCTGGGATATTTCACATGAGCGAAAAATACATCGTCACCTGGGACATGTTGCAGATTCACGCACGCAAGCTGGCAAGCCGTCTGATGCCTTCTGAACAGTGGAAAGGCATCATTGCCGTTAGCCGTGGCGGTCTGGTACCGGGCGCATTACTGGCACGCGAGCTGGGTATTCGTCATGTCGATACCGTGTGCATCTCCAGCTATGACCACGACAACCAGCGCGAGCTGAAAGTGCTGAAACGCGCAGAAGGCGACGGCGAAGGTTTCATCGTGATTGATGACCTGGTCGATACCGGTGGCACTGCGGTGGCAATCCGTGAAATGTACCCAAAAGCGCATTTCGTCACCATCTTCGCTAAGCCTGCTGGTCAGCCGCTGGTGGATGATTATGTGATTGATATCCCGCAGGATACCTGGATTGAACAGCCGTGGGATATGGGCGTGGTCTTCGTACCGCCAATCTCTGGTCGCTAATCCTCACATTTTTAACGCCCGGCACCGCCGGGCGTTATTGTTTTCGTCCCTGCCGCGTTACAATAGCCTCCTCTGACGTATCTATAGAGGCAGCGCAATGACCCAGGCGAATCTCAGCGAAATTCTGTTTAAACCCAAATTCAAGCACCCGGAAACCTCGACGCTGGTTCGTCGTTTCAATCCTGGCGTCCCGCCTGCAGTGCAATCCACGCTTGATGGAAAAAACATCCCGCACTGGTACCGCATGGTCAACCGCCTGATGTGGATCTGGCGCGGTATCGATCCCCGTGAAATTCTGGATGTGCAGGCGCGTATCGTCATGAGCGACGCCGGGCGCACCGATGAAGGGCTCTACGACACGGTCGTGGGCTATCGCGGCGGCAACTGGATTTACGAGTGGGCCACGCAGGCGATGGTCTGGCAGCAGAAAGCCAGTCAGGAGCCGGATCCCCTGTTGAGCGGTAAGCACTGGCTGCACGCCTCCAATCTCTACAGCATCGCCGCCTATCCGCACCTGAAAGGTGACGAACTGGCTGAGCAGGCGCAGGCGCTGGCGAATCGCGCCTACCAGGAAGCGGCCCAGCACCTGCCTGGCCGGATGCGCGAAATCAGCTTTACCATTCCAGGCGGCCCGGCGGTCACCGGCTTCCTGCATATGCCCAATGGCGACGGCCCGTTCCCGACGGTGATGATGTGTGGCGGCCTCGATTCCCTGCAAATCGATTATTACAGCCTGTATGAGCGCTACTTCGCACCGAAGGGGATGGCGATGTTGACCCTCGACATGCCCTCGATCGGCTTCTCGTCGAAGTGGAAGCTGACGCAGGATTCCAGCTTACTCCATCAACATGCCCTCAAGGCACTGGAACAAAACCCGTGGGTGGATCACACCCGGGTGGCGGCGTTTGGCTTCCGCTTTGGTGCCAATGTGGCGGTGCGTCTGGCGTATCTGGAGTCGTCGCGGCTGAAAGCGGTGGCGTGTCTGGGGCCGGTAGTACATGCATTATTAAGCGACCCCGTTCGCCAGGGCAGCGTTCCGGAAATGTACCTCGACGTGCTGGCCAGCCGTCTGGGGATGCACGATGCCTCAGACGAGGCGCTGCGCGTGGAGCTTAATCGCTATTCGCTGAAGACTCAGGGCCTGCTGGGCCGACGCTGCCCGACGCCGATGCTGTCTGGCTTCTGGAAAAACGATCCGTTCAGCCCGGAACAAGAATCCCGTTTAATCACGTCGTCATCTGTCGATGGCAAGCTACTGGAAGTGCCGTTCAGTCCGGTATATGAGAATTTTGACAAGGCATTGAAGCAGATCACACGTTGGATCCATCAGAGATTGTGTTAGAAGATTGCTAATTTTTGGTGGTTTGGTAAAACAGTGGCTTCACAAAAGGAGATCGCAATGACGTTACCGAGTGGACATCCGAAAAGTAGAATGATCAAGAAGTTTATGGCTCTTGGCCCCTACATCCGTGAAGAACAGTGCGAAGAGACGCGCTTTTTTTTCGATTGCCTGGCCGTTTGCGTTAATGTGAAACCCGCCCCGGAGAGCCGGGAGTTCTGGGGATGGTGGATGGAAATGGAAGCGGAAAAATCACGCTTCACCTACAGCTACCAGTTTGGCTTGTTCAATAAAGAGGGCCACTGGCAGGCAACGACCATTAAAGATCCTGAAGTGTTACAGCGTCTTGAGCATACCCTGCGCGAATTCCACGAAAAAGCCCGCGTTCTGCTGGCGAGCTTCGAGCTCAAGCTGGAGCCTGCAGATGATTTCACCAACCAACCGGTGAAGCTGAAGGCGTAACCTTTGCCATAAGCGACAGACATAAAAAAACCCGGCGCACAGGCAGCCGGGTTTTTTATTACGCGAGTATCAGAACTGGTAGGTCATGCCCACAGCCACGATATCATCGCTGCTTACGCCCAGCGCATTATCGTCATCAATCTGGTTGATTTTATAATCCACGAACGCAGACATGTTTTTGTTGAAATAGTAAGTCGCGCCGACATCAATATATTTCACCAGGTCTTCCGCGCCAATTCCTTCAATATCCTTGCCTTTAGACTGGACATAACCCAGGGACGGACGCAGACCAAAGTCAAACTGATATTGCGCAACCACTTCGAAGTTTTGCGCTTTATTGGCGAAGCCACCTGAAATTGGCGTCATATTACGCGTTTCGGTATACATTGCTGCCAGATAAATATCGTTAGCGTCATATTTCAGACCGGTGCCCCAGGCTTCGGCTTTATCGCCCTGGCCACGCGCCAGCAGGTTCTGAGCATTGGTACGGTCAGAGTTGGTGTACGCGCCGCTGATAGCAAAGTCGCTGCCGCCAAAGTCATAGGTCAGAGAGGTGCCGACGCCGTCGCCGTTCTGTTTCTTGGCTTCGCGGCCTTCGTTTTTGCCCTGATATTGCAGGGTCATATCCAGACCGTCGATAGCACCGAAGAAGTCGGAGTTACGGTACGTTGCCAGCCCGCTTGAGCGTTTGGTCATAAAGTTGTCAGTCTGCCCGGAGGAGTCGCCCCCGAATTCCGGGAACATATCGGTCCAGGCTTCAACGTCGTACAGGGCACCGAGGTTACGACCGTAGTCGAAGGAACCGAAGTCCTTCAGCTTAATACCGGCAAAGGCCAGACGAGTTTTCTGCGTTGCATCGCTTTCGGCTTTGTTGCCAGAGAATTCTGCTTCCCAGCGACCATAACCGGTCAGCTGATCGTTAATCTGGGTTTCGCCCTTAAAGCCGAAACGGACGTATGTCTGGTCGCCATCTTTGGCGTTGTCATCACTGAGGTAATGCATAGCTTTCACTTTACCGTACACGTCCAGCTTATTTCCGTTCTTATTAAAAACTTCAGCTGCCTGTACAGATGCGGAAGAAACGACGCCCATTACCATCAATGCCAGAAGACTCTTTTTCATTTTCAATCCTGATATTTAAAAACGCGCTAAAATTCGCTGAACAGTAAGCTCATGCTTTTGTTCCGTGAAAAAACAGGAAGGGTTGTAACTTTTTGCAATGAAAGTTTTATGACAATCTCAGAATTATTTTAAATATCTGTGTTTATTTATTTCAGTAATAAAACTGTCAACTTCTGCCGCTACGCTTGCTGATCGCGCGCAACAAAGTGTTTCGCTTTGTGCGAAGGCGGTTGGCAACGGGCGCCAGTCCTGATAAAAAGTCTGATTGATATCATTTCCCTATAGTTAAACGGCAGAGAATCATGAGTGACAGCCAGACGCTGGTGGTAAAACTCGGTACCAGTGTGTTAACAGGCGGATCGCGCCGCCTTAATCGCGCCCACATTGTCGAGCTGGTGCGCCAGTGCGCACAGCTGCATGCCGCAGGGCATCGTATTGTGATTGTCACCTCCGGGGCGATTGCCGCCGGACGTGAGCACCTGGGTTACCCCGAACTCCCGGCCACCATCGCCTCCAAACAGCTGCTGGCGGCCGTTGGCCAAAGCCGCCTGATTCAACTCTGGGAACAGATGTTCTCCATCTACGGCATTCATGTCGGGCAGATGCTGCTGACCCGCGCCGATATGGAAGACAGAGAGCGCTTCCTCAACGCTCGCGACACCCTGCGCGCGCTGCTGGATAACAACATCGTGCCGGTCATCAACGAAAACGACGCAGTCGCTACCGCAGAAATTAAAGTCGGTGATAACGACAACCTCTCGGCGCTGGCCGCAATTCTGGCAGGTGCCGATAAACTGCTGCTGCTGACCGATCAGCAGGGGCTGTTTACTGCCGATCCGCGCACTAACCCGCAGGCTGAACTGATTCAGGACGTACACGGCATCGACGATGCCCTGCGCGCCATTGCGGGCGACAGCGTCTCCGGTCTGGGCACCGGCGGGATGGGTACCAAGCTGCAGGCTGCCGACGTCGCCTGCCGCGCCGGGATCGACACTATCATCGCCGCAGGCAGCCGCCCGGGCGTGATTGGCGACGTGATGGAAGGCATTTCGGTCGGGACCCGTTTCCACGCCGAAGCCACCCCGCTGGAAAACCGCAAACGCTGGATTTTCGGCGCACCGCCTGCGGGCGAGATCACCGTTGATGAAGGCGCCACCGCCGCAATTCTGGAAAGAGGCAGCTCATTGCTTCCTAAAGGGATTAAAAACGTGACAGGCAACTTCTCACGTGGTGAAGTGATCCGCATCTGCAGTCTGGAAGGGCGCGACATTGCCCACGGCGTCTGCCGCTACAACAGCGACGCGCTGCGCCGCATTGCAGGCCACCATTCACAGCAGATCGACGCCATTCTCGGCTACGAGTATGGCCCGGTTGCCGTCCATCGCGACGATATGATTATTCGCTAAAGGAGCCAGAAAATGCTGGAACAAATGGGCGCAGCCGCCAAAGCCGCCTCGTACAAACTGGCGCTCCTTTCCAGCCGCGAGAAAAACCGCGTGCTGGAGAAAATCGCAGAGTATTTAGAAGCGCAATCCGCTGAGATTTTACGTGCCAACGAGCAGGACTTAGCCGAAGCGCGTGAAAACGGCCTGAGCGAGGCGATGCTCGACCGCCTGGCGCTGAACCCGGCACGGCTGAAAAGCATCGCCGACGACGTGCGCCAGGTGTGCAGCCTGGCCGACCCGGTTGGGCAGGTGATCGATGGCGGATTGCTGGACAGCGGCCTGCGCATCGAACGTCGCCGCGTGCCGCTTGGGGTGATCGGCGTAATCTATGAAGCGCGTCCGAATGTGACCGTGGATGTGGCTTCTCTGTGCCTGAAAACCGGCAACGCCGCTATTCTGCGCGGCGGGAAAGAGACCTGGCGCACCAACGCGGCCACGGTGAAAGTGATCCAGCAGGCGCTGGAAGAGTGCGGCTTGCCAGCCGGTGCGGTGCAGGCGATCGAAAGCCCGGATCGTGCGCTGGTCAACGAAATGCTGCGGATGGATAAGTACATCGACATGCTGATCCCACGCGGCGGGGCAGGGCTGCATAAGCTGTGCCGCGAGCAGTCAACGATCCCGGTGATCACCGGCGGTATCGGCGTGTGCCATATATTTGTTGATGAAACTGCCGAGTTTGACCCGGCCCTGAAGATCATCGTCAATGCCAAAACCCAGCGCCCAAGCACCTGCAACACGGTAGAGACGTTGCTGGTGCATCAGCGTATTGCCGACACCTTCCTGCCTGCACTCAGCAAGCAGATGGCCGAGCGTGGCGTCACTCTGCATGCAGATGAAAATGCGCTGGCGCAGCTGCAGTCCGGCCCGGCAAACGTGGTGCCGGTAAAAGTGGAACAGTACGGCGACGAGTTCCTGTCGCTGGATCTGAACGTGAAGATCGTCAGCGATCTGGACGACGCGATCGCCCATATCCGCGAGCACGGCACCCAGCACTCGGATGCAATCCTCACCCGCACGCTGAGCAACGCGAACCGTTTTGTGAACGAAGTGGATTCTTCTGCCGTTTACGTGAATGCCTCCACCCGCTTCACCGACGGCGGCCAGTTTGGCCTGGGTGCAGAAGTGGCGGTCAGCACCCAGAAGCTGCACGCGCGCGGCCCGATGGGGCTGGAAGCGTTGACCACCTACAAGTGGGTCGGCTTCGGCGATGATACGATTCGTGCGTAAATAAAAAAGGGGTGATGCAAAAACAGGCACTTGATTCATAAGGCCATTGACGCATCACCCACTTAGTTTTAACCTTTTTCCCCGTGGTTACATTCGTAACCGGCCTCTCAGGGCCGATATAGCTCAGTTGGTAGAGCAGCGCATTCGTAATGCGAAGGTCGTAGGTTCGACTCCTATTATCGGCACCATTCTAACGTATCTAAGTTTACTCAAGTTCACTGAAACCCCTTATAAGCTGAGCTTTTCCGCCCCTTTAGTATTTTCTACGTCTAATAAAGATCCCTGAAATCTATAGTCGTTTGGGGGTACTTATGGGGGTATTAGCTGTTCGGTCTGAAGGAGGTACCCCCAAGTGAAACTTAACGCCCGGCATGTGGACGCCGCCAAGGCTAAAGAGAAGGCTTACAAGCTGGCTGATGGTGGTGGTCTGTATCTCTTGATCAAACCTAATGGTGGCAAATACTGGCGGCTCAAATATCTTGTAGCCTGCAAAGATAATCTGTTGGCGCTAGATGTATACCCTGTAGTCACTGTGGCCGATGCTCGGTCAAAACGTGAAGAAGCGAAAAGAGGTCTCGATCCGATTGAAGTAAACGAGCGGAGCTGATTGCTCAAGAGACTCAGTTAAACCCGTGGCGATTCAGACCCTTCACCGCTTACCATTGCGATATCTTAACGGCGGCAGTTGATAATGACTGGAAAACACGCGGGTGAACGTCTGTTGAGAGTCAAATCCATACTTACACGCGATGTCCATTATCGATTCATTGGTCTCAATAAGATCCTTTGCGGCAAGTCTCAGTTTTTTATCTCTGATGTATTTCCCCAGACTGACCTCTTTTACCTGAAAAAAAAGCCGCTGAAGATGCCACTTAGAGTAGCCCGCCCTGGCTGCAACATCCTCAATCCTCAGCGGTTTATGCAAGTTTGAATCAATCCATAACGTTATCTCGTCGATGATGCCTTCTGTTCTTAACATAAATTGACGCTCATTATGAAAGGGTTACGACATCATCCCGGACAGGACAATAACGGTTTATTTATAGATTTCTGCCACGCCATGCAGGCGATTCTTGCCAGTAGCCGACACTATTTTGTAGGTACTGGCCCCTTGTTCATCGGCCTTGCGAGAAAGGGCATTCGATAACTCATTCAGCGTATAAGCATTGCTGGCAGAGACCACGCCGATCTTCTCTTTGCCATCGGTCTGGGTAATGTGAACGGCCGCAGATGCGGCATTCATCGTCATGAACCCCATGAAAAGGAGCGTTGCGCGTGTTGCTTTCATGTTGTTTACCTCTTTAACTCAATATCAGCATCAGGTTGTTATTGCCATGGATGTTTCGCCATGACCTTATCTGGCACTATACCGATCCGGGCTGTCAGCAGACTGACGGCGATATGACAGCCATGTCAGTAACGGCGCTAAAAAGGAAACAGCCCATGCTTAAAGAAAACTTCAATGAACTGCAGATCTTCCTTGTGGTCGCCAGGGAGCGAAGTTTTACCAAGGCGGCAGGCAAGCTCGGGGTGTCCCAGTCGGCGCTGAGCCACGCGATGAAAGCGCTGGAAGAACGCTTAAACATCCGTCTTTTGACCCGCACGACCCGCAGCGTTGCCCCCACAGAAGCGGGCGAGAGAATCATTGCCTGCCTTGAACCACGCTTTGCCGATCTCGAGCAGGAGCTGACATCGCTGGTGCAACTGAATGGCACCGCCTCCGGTAATATCCGTTTATCGGCGGGCGAGCATGCCGCGCGGAGTCTGGTCTGGCCAAAGCTAAAACCCTTTCTCAGGCAATATCCGCAAATCAATGTCGAACTGGTGGTCGATAACGGCTTTGTCGATATTGTTGAGGGGCGTTTTGATGCCGGGATCAGACTGGGTGAAAGCGTTAATAAGGATATGGTTGCCGTCAGGATTGGGCCGGATATGCGGATGGCGGTGGTGGGATCGCCAGACTATTTTGCCATCAACCCGGTTCCTGAAACGCCGCACGACCTGCAGTACCATCGGTGTATCAATATGCGCCTGCCGACAGCCGGTGGTCTGTATCACTGGGAGTTCGAGAGGGAAGGGAAGCCGCTACGTGTCAGGGTTGAAGGGCAGGTAACCTTTAATCTGCTGGCAGAAAGAATTGATGCGGTGTTATCGGGTTTTGGTGTCGCCTGTGTTCCAGAGGACAGGGTTGAGGAATATATCCATTCAGGCGAGCTTATTCAGGTTCTGCAGGACTGGTGTCCGTCGTTCCCCGGGTACTACCTCTATTACCCCAGCCGCAAGCAGCATCCTCCCGCGTTTGCGCTGATGATCGATGCGCTGCGGTATTCAGAATAGCGGGCCCACAATACGCCGCGGGCCCGCTTGTGGATTAACGCCCTACGCGCGCCTGATGCTCTGGCGAATAGCGCTCGCCAACGATTTTTACCGTTTCAAGCGCCTGGGTAACCTGAAGCAAATCCTCCTGAGACAGGAGAATCTCAGCGGCACCCAGGTTTTCCTCCAGCCGGTGCAGTTTGGTGGTGCCCGGGATAGGCACAATCCAGGGTTTTTGCGCCAGCAGCCATGCCAGCGCGATTTGTGCCGACGTCACCCCTTTCTCAGCGGCCAGCTCACTCAATAACGCCACCAGCTTTTCATTGACTTCAATGGCCTCAGCGGCGAAACGCGGTACCGTGCTGCGGTAATCATCTTTGCCAAAGGTGGTGCCAGACGTAATCGATCCGGTGAGGAAGCCTTTGCCCAGCGGGCTGAAGGGCACAAATCCAATGCCCAGCTCTTCCAGCAGCGGCAGGATCTCTTGTTCAGGCTCGCGCCACCACATGGAATATTCGCTCTGCAGGGCAGTCACCGGTTGGACGGCATGCGCGCGACGAAGGGTCTGGGCGCCCGCTTCGGAAAGACCGAAATGCTTAACCTTACCTTCCGCAATCAGGTCTTTCACCGTTCCGGCAACATCTTCTATCGGCACATTGGGATCGACGCGGTGCTGATACAGCAGATCAATGACGTCTGTTTTGAGGCGGCGTAACGATCCCTCAACGGCCTCGCGGATATGCTCCGGACGGCTGTTCAGAATCTGCTGCTTGTTGTCCGCACCGAAGGTAAAACCAAATTTGGTGGCAATAACCACGCGATCGCGAAACGGTTTTAACGCATCACCGACAACCTCTTCATTCAGAAATGGGCCATACACTTCGGCGGTGTCAAAGAAGGTCACACCACGTTCAACCGCTCCACGAATAAGTTCGACAGCCTGGCGGGTGTCTGTTGCCGGGCCGTAGCCGTGGCTGAGCCCCATGCAACCGAGCCCGAGGGCCGACACTTCAAGCCCGGATTTACCCAAATAACGTTTTTGCATGTCATACGTTCCTTTTTGCCGTGGCTTAGACGTCGAGTTTGCGGCCTGCCAGCCATTCAACGCGTGCCGGATCGCGATGGGAGAAGAAGGCGCTGGTTGCGGTATCTATCGCGGTAATCTGTAGCATATCTTCTGCACTGAGCTCGAAATCGAGGATATTGATATTCTCTTGCATGCGTTCTATACGCACTGATTTTGCCAGCGAAACGATGCCGCGCTGGAAGATCCACCGCAGAACAACCTGGCCCACGCTTTTGCCGTATTTCTCACCGATGGCGGTTAGTTCAGGATGCTGGAACAGCCCGTTTTTACCTTCTGCAAAGGGTGCCCAGGCTTCCGGCTGAATGCCGCGGCTTTTCATCCACGGCACGGCATGCAGCTGCTGATTGAAGGGATTTACTTCAATCTGGTTAACCGCAGGGGTCTCTTTGTTGAAGGCGATAAGATCGGCCAGTCTGTCCGGATGGAAATTGCTGACGCCAATCGCGCGAATCTTGCCAGCCTGTTGCAGCTCTTCCATGGCACGCCAGGCACCGTGGACATCGCCGTAGGGCTGGTGGATCAGATACAGGTCAACATAGTCCAGCTGCAGTCGGTTCAGGGAACGTTCGAACTGCGCTTTCGCACCGTCGTAGCTCGTGTCCTGCAGCCACAGCTTGGTGGTCACAAAGAGTTCATGACGTGCAATCCCGCTCTGTTTCAGCGCGTTCCCGACCTGGGTTTCGTTCATATAGGACGCCGCCGTATCAATCAGGCGATATCCCGTGTCGATAGCATCGATGACGGCGCGCTCGCACTCGGCGGCATCCGTCATCTGAAAGACACCAAAGCCCAGCAGGGGCATGTCGAGACCGTTGTTCAGTTTTACCGTTTGCATGACGTTACCCTTCAGTTGTTGTGTCGATAAAGGATAACGCAGAGTGATTTAGTTGATTAGAGGGGGTAATTCGCTAGGGTTTATTAGGTGGATTCATTAATTTGAGGGGGCTGAAGGACGGCTTCGTGCCAGGTGCGGACATTACCTGCTTCGCTTAACCTCATCTGTCATTCAGAGAAGCCATTGTAAGTAATGATAAAATGCTCATGGCATCGTCAGTTGATTTTTATATTCATCAAATACTGTAATTAAATGGTCTGCGATTGCTCTGACTCGTCTTGAACCCGCCAGGTCTGAATGCATCACCAGCCATAGAGGCTGGTCCACACCGATATCAGGATTAACGCAACGCAGACCATTTTTCATTGCCATAAAGTGTGGCAAAACCCCCAGCCCCAGGCCTTCTGAAACTGCGGATAACTGTGCCATGAGTGTGTTTGCTTCCACCCGGCATGGCCTGCCGCGCAGCATCCGTGTTACCCATCGCGCAGCAGGAAGGTGCTGGTGCGTCTCAGACCACCCCACATACTGAGCATTACTCAGCGATAAACCAGCGGGCGTACCTTTCAAATTTTCGATATACGTTTTTGCACCGTATAAACCAAAACCTACGGTTCCCAGACGCTTTAATGTCAGATTACCGGCGTCAGGCTTGACCATGCGAATCGCTATATCGGCATCTCTGCGATGCAGATTGACTGACTGTATACCGCTCAGCACTTCCACACGCAGGTCGGGATATTTTTCTAAAAGCCCTTTCATCGAAGGCAGAATAAAGTGTGTTGCCAGATTGTCCGATGTTGCCAGCCGGACAAGCCCGGTAACATTACCCTGCAGTTTCGCCATCTCACCGAAAGCAAGTCCCGCATATTCAAATGCTTCAGCACGCTCCAGCAGGGCTTCACCATCATCCGTCAGCCGGTACCCGCTCTGGTGCCTGCTGAAAAGCGGTACTGCCAGTGATTTTTCAAGCCGGTCCAGCTTTCTGGAAATCGTTGCAATGCCCATATTCATTGCTTCTGCTGCGCCACTCAGCGTACCCGCGCGGGCGATCGCCAGGAAAACCCGCGTATCGTCCCAGTTGAAATCTGACTTCATGTTTTTTCCGGTTATGGAAAACGGCTCTCCGTTTTCAGGTCTGTTTTATCATTTTGAACAGTATGATACTGCAGCTCTCACAAGGAGATAAATATGCAAACTCGTAATCTGACGTCATCCCTCAACGTATCTGCAATCGGCCTGGGCTGTATGGGTATGAGTGAGTTTTATGGTCCACGCGACGATGAAACATCAATGGCGGTGCTGGATAAGGCTTTAACGCTGGGTATTAATTTCCTGGACACATCTGATACCTATGGACCCTGGCATAACGAGGAATTAATCGGAAAATTTATTAAGACACGTAAACCCGCGCTGAAGCTGGCAACAAAGTTTGGCATTGTGCGCCAGCCCGGCGAATACAAAAGAAGTTTAAGTAATTCACCAGACTATGCGCGCAAAAGTTGCGACGCTTCTCTTAAACGCCTGGGCGTGGATCATATTGACCTCTACTACGTACACCGCATTGATAACAAAACGCCCGTAGAAGATACGATGTCTGGACTGGCGAAGCTGGTGCAGGAAGGAAAAATTGGGCACATCGGTTTATGCGAGGTGAGTGCTGATACGCTCAGGCGTGCTCATGCAATCCATCCCGTGTCAGCAGTACAGACCGAGTATTCCCTCTGGAGTCGTGAAGCAGAGGTTAGTGTACTCCCGCTGTGTAAGGCTCTGGGCGTCGGGTTCGTGGCTTATTCGCCACTGGGCCGTGGCTTTCTGACGGGCAGATTTCAGCATGAACCGGTTCCGGGAAAGGAAGATTTCCGCAGCACGCTTCCCCGCTTCCAGCCGAAGAATCTTGCCATAAACCACTCCCTGGTTGATCTTATAAAAGCTCTGGCAGTTAACAAAGACTGTAATCCTTCACAGATAGCGCTGGCCTGGTTACTTGCTCAGGGCGAAAACATTGTGCCGATACCCGGCACATGCAATCTCAACCATCTGAGTGAAAACGCCGGCGCACTGGATGTTCATCTCAGCTGCGCTGAACTGAAAGCGCTGCGTGCCGCCGTATCCGCCATTCCCGTTGTCGGAGAACGATACACGCCAGAAGGAATGAAAGGCGTGGGTGTCTGAACCCGGCCGGCCCAAAAGCTTCGCCCAGACTTCTCCCGGTATATTTTAAGAGTATTGATTACATGAACGACACCGTTTTAAACGCAAGCCCGGTGCCTGCTCGCGCTTGGGTAGCTGTAGCAGCGCTCGGTATAAGTGCATTTTCGATTGTGACCAGCGAACTTGCGCCTGTCGGCATGCTCAGCATGCTAGCAAAGGACCTGAACCAGACTGAATCGGGCACGGGCCTTGTCGTGACTGCATACGGCTGGGTTGCGGCTCTGGCAGCGCTTCTGTCTGGATTGATACCAGTGAAGATTTCACGTAAGTCTTTATTAGTGACTCTTATGGTGGTTCTTGCTCTGTCCTGTATGGCGGCGACGCAGTCTCACTCGATGACCCTATTTATGAGTGCACGTATGGCAGGAGCTTTGGCACATGGTGCTTTCTGGGCTTTGATTGGAGCAGTGGCTTCACAGCTTGTTCCGGCTGAAAAACTTGGGTTGGCCACCTCAGTCATTTTTGGCGGTGTTTCGGCTGCCAGCGTTCTGGGTGTGCCGCTGTCCAGTTTTATTGCGGATATGGCCGGATGGCGCAGTGCGTTTACTGCGATTTCTCTGCTATCACTTGCCGCCGCCTGTGCTCTATTCTGGACGCTCCCCACACTGTCTGTGACACAACCACTGAGGCTGCGTGTTTATTACGGGATAATCAAAAATCCGGTGCTCCTTTCCCTCTATGGTGCCACTGCCTGCATTATTTCGGCTCATTTTGCGGCATTCACTTACCTCCAGCCACTGCTGACGAAGGCTCAGGAAGTACCGACGGCTTCCATTTCTGGTCTACTGCTGATGTCCGGGCTCTCCGGTCTGGCAGGAAATATCATTGCCGGAAAGCTGATCGACCGTCATATCAAAGGGCTGATTTTCACTTCACTGCTCCTGAGTGCAGCAGCGCTCGGCATGCTTGGTATGAAGAGCGCCGCACCACTGACTTTCTGGATCACAGGCATACTGCTCGCAGTTTGGGGCATGGGTATCGCCATTGTATTCGTTGGGTTGCAGACATGGTTGCTCCGTAGCGCCGGGGATGCCGTACAACCGGCGTCCGCCATTTACGTTGCAATTTTTAACGCAGCCATCGGCACCGGTGCGCTTGCGGGAGGCCAGGTGTTAGCCGTAAAAGGTCTTCAGGGCATGACCGTACTTGCAGCGGGCGTCATTGTATGCAGCATAGCTCTTGTAGCAATGCTGAAAAGCCCCACGAATAAGCTCAGGCCTGAAAGGTCGTAACCGAATTCAAAAGACGCATTAACCGGAAGTAATAAAATGAAGGGGCATGTCAGAAGAGGCGTTCCCTTATTTTATAAGGTAGATTTTATCAGAAACAGAATACGTCCAGTTCGTTAAAGAGTATTAGCCCGCAGGATGAGACCTATCCGAAGCTACAACTCCTGAGGGTTTATTTAATCGCTTTAGAATCGCCAACTTCCGCTTTTCGCTCATGAGGGACAATCATACTTAAATCTCCTACATTGCGGGAGGTTTGAGCATGAACACGTCACCGTGGAACAAAAATCGTATCATCGGACAAAAAAGACCGCTTCAGATATCTCATATCTGGGGGATTCGAATCAGACTTGAACTGGAAGGCAAAACGCGCGATCTAGCCCTGTTCAACATGGCTTTAGACAGTAAACTTCGGGACTGTGATTTGGTAAAACTCAAAGTATCAGATGTTGCATATGGCAGTTCTGTTTCGAGTAGAGCAACGGTGTTACAACAGAAAACCGGTAGCCCCGTCCAATTTGAGATAACCAAAGTGACAAGAGAAGCAGTGGCAGCGCTAATAAAGCTGAGCAATCTGCACAGTAAAGACTACTTGTTCCAATCTCGGGTCGGTTCTTGCCAGCACATTTCAACCCGGCAATACAACCGTATTTTTCATGGATGGGTAGAAAAGCTTGGTCTCGAAGATTCGCTGTACAGCACACATTCCATGAGAAGAACAAAACCTTACCTGATATACCAGAAGACCAAGAATCTCCGGGTGATCCAACTTCTGTTGGGTCATAAGAAACTGGAAAGCACAGTGCGTTATCTCGGCATTGAAGTCGATGATGCGTTAGAGATCTCTGAGTCGATTGAAGTCTAAAGTTGTCAGGGCTGCAACAGCAGCCCTGTGCCAGGAACGGACGAAGGATTCCCTTCTGGGCAGCTAAGCTCCACAGAAGGGCAGAAGACAGGCTATTTCATCAATGAAATAGCGACCTTTTCGCAGAGAATGGCTTATTTGATCTGAACAGATTTGCGGCATGATTCAGGTCAAGAGAGCCTTAAGAGATATCAAAGAGAAATTTGTAAATCTTGCATAAGATCTGAAACGATTTCTGCGGCCGGACGGACTGATTTGATTACTGAAATACCTGTACCCGTTGACACGACGCCTTGATCAAAATTTCCGAGCCTCATGGCCTGCCACAAAGAGTGGTATCCGTTCATTGCCTTAAACATGGTTTCACGATCGGTGCCCTGCGCTTCTAATTCCTCTAGTTTCGGACTTAAATCAGTGGGTAAGGTGCGATAATAAGCAGGCTGGGTTCGGAAAAGCAGTAAATCTTCTGCGCTCGACTCTACAATCAGGCGTTTGACTTTCTCATCGGCAGGATTTTCAAGCGCAGTCAAAAACAGACTGCCGGCAAATACACCTTCCGCCCCTAACGCCATTGCTGCACGTACACCGCGCACGTCACCTATACCCCCGGCAGCAATAACTGGAATTTTCACACAGTCCACAATCATTGGCACGATGCTGAATGTACCAATCACACGGGTTGGTACAGTTCCACCTTCGTCAAAACCTGTTGCAATAATGATGTCGGCCCCTAATTTCTCGGCCTCTTTTGAATTAGCGACGGTGGGCGTCAGAGCGCGGTAAAGCGTTTTTATGCGGTTGCGTTTGAAGAAATCATATATTTCGGCGTCCAGCACTTCGTTGATAAGCACCACCTCCACGCCTTCCTCAACGAACATTTCCGCTGTTGGACGCCAGAAGCTCATATCAGGCCCGTTAATTAACGTTACGGCAAAAGGGTTTTCCGTCAGATTTTTGACTTTTCTGATCTCCTGGCGCATGCGGTCCAGGGCCGTATAACGCGAGTCCGGCAAGCTGTCTTGTCCAGCGTGCGGCCCCAGCGTGCCCAGACCACCGGCGTTTGAAACGGCAGAGACGAGTTCAGCATTGGTCAGAAAATACAGAGGGGCCTGAATAAGCGGATAGCGGATATGTAAGAGTTCAGTGACGCGGTTCATTTTTCAATCCTGATGCAAATAAGATGGGTAAAATTTTATCCTTTGCAAAATGGAATGGAATCACCATAAATAAACACATGATACCCAATTATGGAAAGAAAAGTGGATTTCAACGCAACGAAGCTGTTCATCTCGGTGGTTAATGCAGGAAGTTTTTCAGCGGCGAGCGAAAGGTTGGGTGTGCCGATCTCAACCCTGAGTCGAAAAATTAATGAACTTGAGCAGGCGTTGAATGTGCAGCTCCTGGATCGCTCAAGACAGGGGGTTAAGCCAACCTATAAAGGAAAACAGTTCTATGAAGAGGCTCGCCTGGGGGTCGAGTTACTGGAGGACGCACAAAAATCGGTCACCTCAGCCCACAAGTTACAGGGTAAGCTCCGTCTGTCTGTGCCGCCTAATTTCTCGCTCTGGTGGGATTTATTGCTTGAATTTCAGCAGCGTTATCCCGACATCCATGTATTTTGTCATTCGAGCGAGAGAGTCGTTGATTTGTTCGAGGATGGCATCGACGTTGCCCTAAGAATGGGTAGCCTGAATACGGACGATGTGATTGTAAAAACCGTTATGGACGTGGAAATCGTATTTGTGGCAAGTCCGAAATTATTAGCGCGTTACGGCACACCAGAGACGCTGACTGAAATGGCCCGGCTGCCCATTGCCGCCTGGGAAACACTGAATCATGGCTTTTTTGAATGGGAGTCTGGCGTAGAAAAAGTTAAATACGAGCCGTTTTTCTCCACCAATAATTTACAGGGATTAATACATTATGCGCTGAGCGGTATGGGCGTTGCACAGCTGATGGATTTCTCAGCCAGGCCCTGGCTGGAAAGCGGTGAGCTGGTACAGCTGTTGCCCGGCGTCGCCAGACAATCCATGCCGTTGAACCTTGTCTATGCCCGTCGAAAGCATCCCTCAGCGCTCGTGCGGGCTTATCTGGATTTTTGCGCTGAATGGGTGGAAAAGCTCAAATAGTCCCGCAACAACAAGGGGCGTTTATCGCTCATAGCCTACATTTTCCAACTTAGTGGGCTGTTTAGTGCCAAGAGCAGACGTTGGTCACATCATTGCCCATCAATCAATTGACAGTTATTAACTTTATATATCTGTAAGATATAGACGGTGGGTAACTTTATCGACATCTACTAGCGGAATAAAGCCAGCACGTTCATAGAAGATGAATGCTGATTGAGGCGCGTTAGTGTTGATAAAATCAAACCAGCGGCCAGAACCCTCCAGTATTGCCCTGAGCAAAGCAATGGCAACTTGCCTTCTTCTCCATTCAATTCCTACATAGAGATGACGGAGTCGTCCAGTCCGAACTGAAGGCGTGTAGGGGTCTTGGTTTAATCCACACACGCCAATGAGTAGCCCGTCGGCATAAAAACCTAACAGGTTCTCACCTGCCTTATCAAAGCGGTTTTGCCCGTTCAGCCAGTTTTCTTCCAGTCTGTGTAGCATGTTAAATCCAGCAGCCATGCTCTCTGCTTTTAACGCAAAAAAGCCTTTGTTATCCGGGGTAATGCTCTCGATAAGAATATTCATGAGTAGTCCCTTTGCATTTAAAGTATTAAGTATCCCGAATAGCTGACTGTGCGCCAGGAGCGGCAGTTAGATCCGATAAATGCAATCAGTACAATGACTTTGAGAAACAGACGGCTTCTTCTCTGCCTATGTATGGGCCATAATTATCAATACGAACATATCCATTTTTCTCGTAAAAATTGACAGCCTGGAGGTTGATATGTCGGGTTTCCAGCTTAAGTTCTCGATATCCCATTTGCTTTGCAGAGGTTTCCAGAAAAGTAAGTAATGCACTACCCACGCCTGGCTCGCTTCGGTCCGAAAACATTCTTTTAAGCTCAGCTATGTTTTGTGTTAATGGGCGGATTGCACCGCATCCTATCGCGTCGCCATGTGCATTTTTTGCCAATACCCATAATGCTTTGTCATTGTTCATAGTTTCAACGGTGAAGTTGGTTTTGCCATTCTCGCCAGTAATAGCGGCAAGTTCAGCTGACAGCATTTCGATTAAGCGATGGGATTCTGAAGAAAATGGATCTGATTTCTCTACTGTTATCATGGTTATATCCTGTAAAGGGAGTTTAACCAGAATAAAGTATGCTGCCTGAAAAAACACCATATTGGAACAGATAATGGGACAACCCTGATCCTTGGCTTTATCGGGGATGCAATGCCCGCTCCTCGCTCACAGCTGACCTTCTGAACGACACGTCCGCTCCGTGCCTGAGCGGACGTTGTTGCCTCAATGTACTTTAGCTACTCTTATGCTAATAATTTGACGGAAAAGAAGGGGCATTCATGCGGGAAATCGTTGTGGCGCCATACGATGAAAAATGGCCTGCTATGTTTAACGCTGAAAATTTTCTGCTACAAGCATTGCTTGGTGACGTGGTTAGGAAGATTCATCATATTGGCAGTACGTCAGTGCCTGGCCTTTCAGCAAAGCCAGTGATTGATATACTTCTGGAAGTTGCCGATATCAACCAACTGGATAAATGCAACTCTGCAATGGTCGACGCCGGATATGTTTCTCGCGGTGAAAACGGCATTGCAGGACGCCGGTACTTCATTAAGGGAGGGGATCAGCGTAGCCATCAAGTGCATGCGTTTTCAGTAGGGGACATTCAGATACAAAAACATCTTTCTTTCCGCGATTATCTGAGGAAAAACAGTGATATTGCAAGTGACTACGCTGAGATAAAGCGTACAGCAGCATTGCTATGTAAGAATGATGCACATCGTTATAGCGCATTAAAAACGAACTTTATAGAGCATCATCTGCAACGTGCTCTGATTGATCTGGAACGATAGATATTGAGTTTGCCACTGTGATGTTTTGTTTAACATAATGCAACTGCCCTATTTTAGGGAGTAACTTGCCCGCCAACTCTGCCTATATGCGCTATGAAACGTCCGCTTTTCGCTCACAGCAGACACTCACGTTTAACAGCTTTCTGCCAGGATTAAGCCTTCATTAATGAAGGCTTAATTTTATCTCCTCCTACTGCAGGTTTTTCTCTTTCAGGAATGTGCTCACCACATCCGCAACCTGCACATTATTCAGATCGGAAAACGGGAAGTGGGTATTGCCTTTGATCCCGACTTCCGGCAGATGGGTTACGGTCACATCCCCGCCATGTTTGTTCACCACATCGCGCCACTCCCGGGCCATCGCCAGCCGCACGCGCCAGCTGTCCTGAGCGGGCATGGCGACCGGTTTATCCGGGATGTTATCGCCATAAATGATCAACACCGGGATTTTGGTCAGCGCCATAAACTGTTCCATCGGAACAGGTTCACCTTTCAATGTGTCGAACGCGCTGGGCATCGGGGCGGGCAGTTCTGTCTCGGGGAAGACAAAGCTGCTGCCCGGCTCGAAGGCGACAATGGCTTTGACCTTGTCGTTTTTTATCGCCGTGTACCAGCCCGGTCCGCCGCCCTGAGAGTGGGTGAAGAGAATAGCCGGGCCGGATTTATCCACCACTGCCGACATGGCGTCAGAAATCACATTGAGATCAAAGGGTCCGGTGTTGGGCGTCATCTGGCGGAAATATTGGTTCAGGGCTTCTTTATCGTGCGAGAACTGAACGTCTTTAAAATAGTCGGGCCAGACGCCCACGCGGAACTGGTTAAACCACAGCTGTTCATCCGCTTTTGGCGTCACGGTGGATTCCACCGTACTGCGGCCCGCATTGCCGCGCCGGGGTTGATCGACAAGCCAGGTGGAGAACCCGCGCCGCAGGAAAATGTTCTGGAACCCTTCACGACCGTCCGGGGTACTTTGCCAGGTGCGGGACGACTGGCCCGCACCGTGCAGCATGACGATCGGGTATTTGTGCGGATTTACCGGGATTTGATAGACCACGGAGGCATGATCGCCGTGATACGTTTGACCGGCAGGTTCCAGCGGCTTTTTCGCGTCAAATTTCCCCGGTGCGGTCATGATAGTGCCACCAGCAGAAAAGCTCCCCTGTTCCTGAATAACCAATGGCTCAGCATAGACCGAATGCGCCACAAGGCCACCCGCCATCATGCAACTGACCAGCGTTTTTAAAAGTGTCTTCAAGATGATTTCCTCTTATTAATAAATCAGCCGCGTATCGTCTCTAGCCAACGGGTGACTGTTTCTGTGGTTCTCCGCTCCTGATCGCATTCAATGGCCAGTGGTTTTTCGCGGCGCGCTGCAGGAGCCAGACTTGCAAGGATATTGTCGCTGTCGCCTTTACCGTAGCCGCCATGAGTAATGAAAGGGATGAGTAATTTGCCCGCAAGGTTGTGGCTGCTAAGAAAAGTTTGCACGACAGGTGGCACGCTGGTCCCCCAGATGGGAAAGCCTAAATACACCGTCTCATAGCGTGAGATATCGGCGACGCTATTTTTTAGTGCTGGTTTTATTCCCCGCTCACGCTCATTTTTCGCCTGTTCAACGGTCTGAAAATAGTCCTCCGGATAAGGTGCGGCCGGTTCGATTTCAAACAGATCGGTTTTCAGGCTGCGATGAATGACGCCTGCAATCACCCGCGTATTCCCGCTGCGTGAAAAGTACGCAACCAGAATACGGCTATTGCCCTGAACGTTTGTGGTTCCGGTCGCCGCTGACGCCAGCGAGACATTCGTCAGCGTCAGCCCAGCCAGGGCGGTAATCAACATTCTGCGGGTGGGATCATGTGCCATACCGAGCTCCTAATTGTTTGCCAGCGCCTGCTGCAGCGCACTGTCCGCCCGCGTGGCGGCATCATTTTCGCCGTGTTCACGCAGGACCTGTACCAGCTGGCGTAGCTGCGCTGCCGTCAGCCCGACCCGCAGGCTGGCCCGCATATGCGACAGCAGCTGGGATTCCACGCCCGGCGTGGCGGCTAAGGCGCCAACCGTTGCTAGCTCGCGGCTTTGCCAGTCGAGGTTATCGCGGGCAAAAATGTCACCGAACAGATGCGTTTGCAGGAACTGATTAATCACTGGTGCAAAATCAAAGAGCGGCCCCTGCACCGGCGCGCCTGAGATTGTGGTCTGGTTTGCGGTGCCGACGCGACGCAGTTCATCCCCGACGGGGATCGGGCGGGTGGGT
Organism: Silvania hatchlandensis; assembly: GCF_025564065.1. Lineage (GTDB taxonomy): Bacteria > Pseudomonadota > Gammaproteobacteria > Enterobacterales > Enterobacteriaceae > Enterobacter > Enterobacter hatchlandensis. The sequence goes on from NZ_JAMGZK010000034.1 coordinate 46,776, forward strand.
TCTTTGCCCTCAACGTCCTGAATGCCGCGTTGCTTGCGCGCCTCAACCACCTTCATCAGCTCATTCAGCGCATTCAGGCTGCGCGGGAAGCCGGTATAGGCATACAGCTGGACGAGAATCTCTTTCGCCTCGTTGAGGGTGAGCCCGGCGTCCAGACCTTGATTCAACGCGACATTCAGTTTAGCTATCTGGCTGCTGGCCATTGCGGCTGCAATCAGCGGGATCGCCTGCTGGCGTGCCGATAGCACGTCTGAAACGGTGTGTGTCGTCATCTCTGTGGCTCCTTTGGTGGCGGGTGCAGCCTGAGCCGTGAATGCAAAGCCGAAGGTCAGCAGTGCCGCGGCCGTGAGTGCCTTAATGGGCGTGGTATTGTTCATCTGTCACCTCCTCCATCCAGACCACGTTTTTGCCATCCACATTTCCGGTAATGGCCAGATGCGTCATCGCGCTGCCCGGTGCCGCGCCGTGCCAGTGTTTAACCCCGGCAGGACATAAGACAACGTCACCCGGACGAATCGTCTGTACCGGCTGGCCCTCCTGCTGCGTCAGCCCCACGCCAGCCGTCACAATTAACCGCTGACCTGCCGGGTGGGTATGCCAGGCGGAACGCGCCCCCGGCTCAAAGGTGACGTATGCCCCTGAAACGTTGATGTCGTTATCCGCCTTGAACAGCGGATCAACCCGCACGCGCCCGGTAAAATTCTCCGCAGGTCCATTCAGCGCATTCTGGCTGCCGGCGGGGGCAATGTGGACGGCAGCACTTTGCTCTGCAGCCCAGCAGGAAAACGTAAAGAGGGGCAGTAACAGCCCGAGGTAACTTAAATGTCGAGTCATGCAAAGCGTCCTTATCGTTAAAAGGGGATGGCCTGTCATGATTCTAAAGACGGGGGGATGTCGTCAGGCTGACGACCCCCTGACAATTGTGTCAGTTTGCTCAGTTAACGCGAACGTCAGGCCGAAGGTGTTGATACCGGCTTCGCTACGCGCAAAGACGTCGCCCCGATGCATAATGGCGACGGCGCGAACGATCGATAACCCCAGCCCGTGATGGGTATCGCTTTTGGCGCGTGAAGAATCCACCCGATAAAACCGTTCAAATAGCCGATGTAAATGCCCCGGCGCAATGGGATCGCCTGGGTTCGACACCTCAACGCAGGCCTGATTGTTGTTCTCGCTTAAGCGCACGGTGATCGTGCTGTGGGATGACGAATGTCGGGCGCTGTTTTCCAGTAAGTTGGCGAGAGAGCGGTGGAACAACCGGCGATCGATCCGGGCCGTCACGTCGCCTTCAACGTTCAGCGAGAGCTGTTTTTCCGCAAAGGACGGCTCAACGTATTCCGCCGTTTTAAGGGTCTCTTCGCGCAGGGAGACCTGCGTCAGCTGGGAGGCATGCTCCCCCGCGTGAGCATGGGACAGAAAAAGCATGTCGTTAACAATCGAGGTCATGCGTTCAAGCTCTTCGAGGTTGGAACCGAGCAGCTCCTCCAGCTCGTCGTACGAACGTCGGCGCGACAGGCCCAGCTGCGTCTGTCCAATCAGGTTGGTCAGCGGAGTGCGCAGCTCATGGGCCACGTCGGCGTTAAAACTTTCGAGCTGCCGCCAGGCGACCTGCTGGCGCTCCAGCACGCCGTTAAATGACGAGGCGAGCTGCTGTAATTCTTCCGGTAAGGCGGTGGTGTCCAGCCGCTGGCCATGATCGCCCGGGGCAAGATGCTGCGCCTGTTTGCTGAGCGCCCCCACCGGGCGCAGGCCGATCCGTGAAACCATATACCCCAGCAGTGCGACGATAAACACCCCCAGCGCGGCAATTATCAGCAGGGTGCGGGTGAACGCCTCCAGCGTGCCCATGTACGGCGTGGAGTCGATGGCGACCACGTAGCGCAGCGCAGGCCTTTCGCCATTCGCCGGGATAGTTTTCACTAAGATGAAAAGCGAGCATGCGCCTTCCGATGCCCCGGGCACTTTGTTAAAACCTTCCTGCAACGCCGACCACTCAACGCCCACCGGTGGCGTTCCGCCCACGCTGAACTGGGGGTTATCGCTCACTATCCAGTAGCGAACCCGCTCGCCTTCAGAGTTGGTTAACACGGTGAATTTATTGGCCAGCACCGACCAGCCCTCCGCCGAGGTGCGCGCGGTGATCCACGGGCTCATCAAGGATTCCCGGAACAATAGCTCGTTGTGCATCTGCTTTTGCAGCGAGTCGTGCAGGGAGCTGCGCAGCAGAATGCCAATGACGGAGACGATCAGCAGCGCGGATAACGCAAACATCAGGGCCAGATGAACCGAAATCGCGCGCTTAACCATGCTTGTCTCCAGGCCTGACTTCGAGGACGTACCCCATACCGCGCACGGTATGCAGTAATTTCACGTCGAACGGGGCATCCACTTTGGCCCGCAGGCGTTTAATGGCGACTTCCACCACGTTGGCATCGCTGTCAAAATTCATGTCCCACACCTGCTCGGCAATCATCATCTTGGAGAGGATTTCCCCCTGATGACGGGCCAGCAGGCTCAGCAGTGAAAACTCTTTGGCGGTCAGTTCCAGACGCGTGCCGCGACGAAACACCCGGCGAGCCAACAGATCGAGATGCAGATCGTGGATTTGCAGCTGGGTGATATCCGCGCCATCCGTTGCGCGGCGGCGCACCAGCGCCTGAATGCGCGCCACCAGCTCAATCAGCGAGAAGGGTTTCGGCAGATAATCATCCGCGCCAAGCCGAAGCCCTTTGACGCGCTCGTCAACCGACCCCCGGGCAGAGAGCATCAGCACCGGGGTCTGTTTACTGGCCCGCACGCCTTCCAGCACCCGGTAGCCATCCATGCCCGGCAGCATCACGTCGAGAACGATCGCATCGTAGTCGAACTCCAGCGCGTAATGCAGACCTTCGGCCCCATCCGCTGAGACATCGACCGTAAACCCGGACTCGCCCAGCGCGCGGCTGAGATAGGTTGAGGTTTTTTCTTCATCTTCGACTAAAAGTAATCGCATGCCGTATGACCCATCCCGCTCTGTATGTGCTTTTACCTGGTAAGACTATCCTCTGCTCACCAACATCAAGCTGACCGTTAGCTGACAAAAATGTTATCCAGCCGTCACCCTGGTGACAGTCCGCTCTCCCTAATCTGAGGCCACGAACCATCACTTATCGGGAGAACCCATGAAATTCATTCTATTCACCGCCATGCTGCTGACGGCAATGGCCAGCGTCACCTCCGCCAGCGCGGCGGATTACAAGAAGAACCCGTTTACCCTCGTCTACGACGGCGCCATCACCGAGAACGTCACAGGCAAGGTCAACATCCATCCGGTGAAGTACGACCTGCATGGCATCCAGATTGCGGCGAATGTCTATACGCCCGCTGACTACGATCCCGCCAAAAAATACCCAACGGTGGTGGTGGCCCATCCGAATGGCGGCGTGAAAGAGCAGGTCGCCGGACTGTATGCGCAGCGTCTGGCCGAACACGGATACATCACCATTACCGCCGATGCGGCTTATCAGGGTGCCAGCGGCGGAATGCCTCGCAGCGTGGATAAACCCGCCAACCGCATTGAGGATATTCACGGCATGGCGGACTACATCAGCCAGTACCCCGGGGTGGATACCGCCCGCATCGGCCTGCTGGGCATCTGCGGTGGTGGGGGTTACTCACTGAAAGCCGCCCAGACGGATAAGCGCTTTAAAGCCCTGGCAACGCTGAGCATGTTTGACTCGGGTCGTGTGCGTCGCAACGGTTATCAGGACTCACAGATCGCCACGATTCAGGACCGACTGAAGCTGGCCAGCGAGGCGCGCGCCAAAGAAGCCGCTACCGGCGACGTCAGCTATTCCGGTGACGCCAACCTGACCGATGCACAAATCGCCAAACTGCCGTTTGAACTTTACCGCCAGGGCTACGCGTATTACTGGAAAACGCACGCCCATCCCAACTCCACGTTCCGCTATACCACCAGCAGCCTGCTGGATTTGATGCGCTTTGATGCGCAGAGCAATATGGATCTCATCAATCAGCCGCTGCTTATGATGGCCGGTACGAAAGCCGACTCGCTGTACATGACTGAAAGTGCCTACAAGCTGGCCACCGGCACACAGAATAAAGAGCTGTTCCTGATCGACGGCGCAACGCATATCGAAACCTACTGGGTTCCTCGCTACGTTGAGCAGGCGATGAATAAGCTGGATACCTTCTTCGATAAGAATATTTAACGCGGTAGCGGCGCTTCAGACGATTAGGTCAGCATAGCGAAAGGGGGGTGAAAGATAATTACGTCCAATGAATAGGCGTTATGAATGACATTCATAAACCTGTTGTGCCGCACGTAAATCTGCGAGGGTATCGATGTCGAGCACGATGCCGTAGTCGGAGAGGGAAATGTCTTTTACCTCTCCCTGCTGTCGGGCGCGCATCACAATCTGTTTTGCGCCCCTATCGCCTGACAGCGCCCGCAACGCCGGACCGTATTCGCGCCGAAATCCCACCGGATGGCCCTGTTGCTGGTGGTAGTGGGGAACCACAATCATGTTTTCCGCCAACCCGTCGGCGACGCGCTGCAAAGAGTGGGGCTGAACCAGGGGGAGGTCGGCAGGCAGAATTAACCATCCCGGGGCGTGGCGCGTAGCCTGGACGCCAAGGGCAACAGACTCGCCCATGCCCCGCGTCCCGCCCTCCGGCCTGACCAGATACCACGGCAGATGCGCGGCGTCGACGGCCTGAATCACCCGCGTCAGGACAGATTCTCCGCCCAGCAGCGCATCAAGTTTATGGCTCATGCCGCCGGACGCAAGAAACCGTTCTCCGCGTCCGGCAGCAAGAATAATCACCACCGGCGAGGCCATTATCCCTCTCCCTGATTCAGCCGCACCGCCGCCACATCCGCCAGAATCGACAGCGCCAGGCTGCGTGCATCCCGGGCTTTAGGGAAGATGCCGATTGGCGCCCTGATGCGGTCTATCTCTTCCTCATGCCAGCCGAGATCGCGCAGTTTTTGCCTGCGCAGGCCATGCGTCCGCTGGCTGCCCAGCGCCCCGATGTAAAACGGATGGGCGTCGCGCGCGGCCTGCAGAACGGGCAGCTCGCGATCCAGATCGTGCCACAGCAGGATCACCGCCGTGTCCATATCAATCGCTACAGCGCTGTGCGCAGAAAAAGGGTCGGGGGCCACAATGTCATAGCCTGCCGCTGCAGCCAGCTCAGCCGTGGCCTGGGCTTCAAGCGATCGTCCGTGGATCATCAGCTGCACGCCCGGGTAATAGCCAATCTCGATCCCGCCGTGATGCCAGCCGGTGCGGGTTAACGCAGGCAGACAGGAGAGCCGTTGCGTACGCGGGACGTAGCGCAGGCCAGCCGGCTGGCGCTGCTCCAGACGATTAAGGACCGCCAGCAGCGGCTGCGCCGAGCGCAGCTTATGAATGGCCAGCGTAATCCCGCCCCCGCAGGGAAGGACAATGTCGAACCACGGCGATCCCTGCCCGTATCGCACCTCGCGATCCCGTCCGGAGGCGATCGCCTCCAGCGCTTCAAACGCCGCTGCCGCTTCAACGCAGCCCCCGGAGACGAAGCCGCAATACTGACCGTCGTCGCGCACCACCATCTGCGCACCCAGCGATCGCGCCGCGCCGCCGCGAATGGCAACCAGCGTCACCAGCGCAGCGTCTTTGCCGGACATCAACGCCTCGACCGCGAAGCGCAGTATTTCCCTGCTGTCGTCCGTCAGAAATGCCGGTTGCGGGGTACACAGGCGCTCGTCCGCCAGGCCAGTATGAGAGTAGGGCATCGTTCCTCCTTACACCACGTCCGGCAGGGCGCTGAGTAGCTTATCCAGGGTAATGGGATAGTCCCGGACTCTCACCCCCGTTGCGTTATAGACTGCATTGGCGATGGCGGCACCCACCCCGCATAAGCCGAGTTCACCCACCCCTTTGGCTTTCATCGGGGAGGAGATGGGGTCGGTATCCTCGAGGAAAATCACCTTCTGCTCGGGAACGTCGGCATGAACCGGGACTTCATACCCTGCCATATCGTGATTAACGAAATAGCCCAGCCGGGTATCGACGGCCAGCTCTTCCATCAGCGCGGCGCCCAGCCCCATGGTCATCGCCCCAATCACCTGGCTGCGGGCGGTTTTTGGATTCAAAATGCGCCCGGCGGCGCACACCGCCAGCATCCGGCGTACCCGCACCTCCCCGGTCGCGCTGTCCACGCCCACCTCGACAAAATGTCCGGCAAACGTCGACTGCTGATACTGCTTCGCCAGATCGCCAAACTCGATACTGTCTTCGGCGCTCAGCGGGCCGCTGGCGGCAGCCTCGGCAATGTTCGCGCTGCGTGAACCGCTGATTATCTTCCCGTCACTGAATTGCGCCTGGTTCGGATCAAAACCCAGCTTCGCGGCAACCGCTTCACGCAGCTTGATGCAGGCGGCGTACACCCCGGCGGTGGAGGTGTTTGCGCCCCATTGCCCGCCGGAACCGGCCGACACCGGGAAGCTGGAATCCCCCAGATGTACTGCCACTTTTTCCAGCGGCACGCCCATCATTTCAGCCGCCGTCTGGGCGAGGATGGTGTAGCTCCCGGTGCCGATGTCGGTCATGTCCGTCTCCACCGTCACCTTGCCGTCGGCATCCAGATGTACCCGCGCGGCGGATTTTTCTAACAGGTTGTTGCGAAAACCGGCCGCCACGCCGATCCCCACTCGCCAGCGCCCATCCTGCACCTGGCCGGGCGTGGGATTACGATCCTTCCAGCCAAACTGTTCTGCCCCCGTTCGCAGACACTCAACAAGCTGGCGGCGGGAGAAAAAACGCTCCGGGTTGGCCGGATCGACCTGGGTGTCATTGAGGATGCGAAACTCAACCGGATCGATACCCGCTTTTTCCGCCAGCTCATCAATGGCGATTTCAAGCGCCATCAGGCCCGGTGCTTCACCGGGGGCGCGCATGGCGTTGCCCTCGGGGAGATCGAGTGTTGCCAGCCGCAGACCGGTATGGCGATTGGCCCCGGCGTAAAGCAGTTCGGTCTGCTGTACTGCCGTCTCCGGCGTGCCGCCAGGCAGATTACCGGACCAGCTATCGTGGGCGATGGCGGTAATTTTCCCCGCTGCGTCGGTCCCGATACGGATGTGCTGAATAGTGGCCGGACGGTGGGTGGTGTTATTGGGGATAGCCGGTCGCGGGAGCATCACTTTCACCGGGCGCTTTACCGCGCGGGCCGCCAGCGCGGCCAGCAGGGCGTCGCTGCGCAGGAACAGCTTGCCGCCAAACCCGCCACCGATGTAGGGCGACAGAATGCGAACGTTCTCCGGGGCGATCTTCAGGGTTTTAGCCAGATCGGAGCGACACCAGTCGATCATCTGGTTCGAGGTCCAGACGGTCACCTTATCACCTTCCCAGACGGCCATCGACGCATGCGGTTCCATCGCCATATGGCTTTGATCGGGCGTGGTATAGGTAGCATCTAGCGTCACCGCCGCCGCCGAAAAAGCGGCCTCAAAATCCCCGGTGTTTTTGTCGGGCGTGTCCTCTGGCGGCGCCTTGACGGTCGGTTTTGCATCTGAGAGCGAGTAAGCGCCTGGGTCGCGGCGATAGGTCACCTGCACCAGCGACGCCGCCGCGCGGGCCTGCTCGAACGTCTCGGCAACCACCAGCGCCACGGCCTGATGGTAATGTTCGATGGTTGGGCCGCCCAGCAGCGTGGCGGTGTTTTTATCCCCTTTACCGAGCGCGCCCGCGTTGCTGGCGGTGATCACCGTTAATACACCCGGTGCGTTTTTCGCGGCATCTGTTTCGATGGCGGCGATCCGCCCTTTGGCGATTGCCGAACCGACGACATAGCCATAGGCGGCATTGGGTGCCTGTTCATGCCACTCGTAGGCGTAGTGTGCCGTGCCGGTGGTTTTTTGCGGACCGTCGATACGATCGTGCGGCTGGCTGACCACCTTAAGCTGGTCAATGGGGTTTTCCCCTGCCGGTTTATCAAATTTCATGCCTGAGCCCTCGCTTCTGTCAGCACGGAGGCAAGCGTTCGCTTCGCCAGGGTTAATTTGAACGCGTTTGCTGGCGTCGGGTGTGCGCTGGCGAACAGCGCGTCATACACCGCCTGCGCGCCCTGCGGGAGCAGTGCATCGGCTTCAGTCATCCGCCACGGTTTATGCGCCACGCCGCCCAGCGCCACCCGTCCGCTACCGTCCGGCTGGACAATCGCAGCGACCGATACCAGCGCAAAAGCGTAGGAGGCGCGATCGCGCACCTTGCGGTAAATGTGTTTCCCGCCCGCGGGCGGCGGCAGGGTGACGGCGACGATAAGCTCGCCTGGCGTGAGCGTGGTTTCGAGATGGGGCGTTTTCCCCGGGGCGCGATAAAAGTCCGCCACCGGGATGGTGCGTTCTTTTCCGTCCGGGGTGATGGTTTCTACCACTGCATCCAGCAGCCGCATGGCGACGGCCATGTCGCTCGGATGGGTGGCAATGCAGGCTTCACTCACCCCGACGACCGCATGCTGACGGCTAAAGCCTTCCAGCGCCGCGCAGCCGCTGCCGGGCAGGCGTTTATTGCAGGGCTGGTTGGTGTCGTAAAAATAGGGGCAGCGCGTGCGCTGCAGAAGATTACCCGCCGTGGTGGCCTGGTTGCGCAGCTGACCGGACGCCCCGGCAAGCAGCGCGCGGCACAGTACGGCGTAGTCACGCCGGACGCGATCGTCAGCCGCCAGATCGGTGTTACGCACCAGCGCCCCGATACGCAAACCGCCCCCATCAGTGCCGGCAATGTTATCCAGGCCCAGTCCGTTGACGTCGATCAGGTGGGTCGGGGTCTCAATCTCCAGCTTCATCAGGTCGAGCAGATTGGTGCCCCCGGCGATAAATTTGGCCCCGCGCGTGCGCCGGGCGCTGGCGGCGGCCTCGGCCGGGGTTTTTACGCGCTCATAGGTAAAGGCTTTCATGATTTTAGCCCCCCGGCGGCGTCTTCAATGGCGGCAAGAATATTGGCGTATGCGCCGCAGCGGCAGATATTGCCGCTCATGCGCTCGCGGATCTCGTCCGCGGTCATGTCCGGAGGGGAAACCAGATCGAGCGTGACGTGGCTGGGAATGCCCTCCTTGATCTCTTGCAGTACCGCCACCGAAGAGCAGATCTGTCCTGAGGTACAGTAGCCGCACTGGAAACCATCATGTTTGATAAACGCCGCCTGCATCGGATGGAGATTGTCAGGCGAACCCAGCCCTTCGATGGTGGTAATGTCGGCATCCTGATGCATCACCGCCAGCGTCAGGCAGGCGTTGATCCTGCGGCCATTCACCAGCACGGTACAGGCCCCGCACTGCCCGTGGTCGCAGCCTTTTTTCGTGCCGGTCAGATGCAAATTTTCACGCAGCGCATCCAGCAGCGTGGTACGTGTATCCACCTCCAGCTGCTGGCTTTTGCCGTTTACGCGCAGGGTCAACGGTAGGATTTCCGGCGGTGGCGTGACGGCGGGTTCGCCTTCGGCCAGCGCTGAATGCGGATAAACCGCCACCGTTGCTGCCGTGGCCGCACTCACTTTGAGTAGGGTCCGACGGGTCAGACTGAAATCACCCCGATGGTCTTCAGGATGTTCGCCTTGGTTGCTCATACCAGGCCTCCGGTATTCAAAAGGGGAAAAGAACGAGAAGGGGTGCAACGATGCTGTCTGTTTTTTAAACGTTAAGCATAGTCGGCGAAGTGGGTGGGATTATTCTTAAAACCTGAATGCGGTGATGAGCGGGACTGATTAATGAATGATGGTGAAGGGCGTGATGAGCGGGGCCTGGATAAACAGTGCCAGTATCAGTTAAAAAGCCATCTCCCAGCGGCGGCTGATTCAGCAAACATCCTGACGGTTAAAGGTAGGCGTTTAGCGTCTATATCTTCCCGCTTTGCTTTAAACCAACGTGTCAGCAAAGGGGTATTTTGCCACGGAAAATAACAAGACCACCTGACAACCGACAGGTCTACATTAAAGGTTTGCTCAAACGCGTTCAGGGCATCATGCAGATCGTCACCAGGTGCATCGAATAGATCTGAATCGAGTTCCAGAGGGATCTCTTCCCCATTTCCGCTAAGATAGCCGGGGATTTCTTCCCGGAATAGCGCTAATACCTTGTCATGAATGGTACTCATCAGAAGTATGTCCACGGTATTCGGTCGTTGGGACGGGCAATCAGATTATATTTTGCCTGAGTTTTCCTGGAAACTTGATAAATGGAGTTTACCAGACCTATCCATCCCAACCAGGGAACGTAACGGGCAATGACAGCAGCGAGTTTGGTGGTCTTTTGCATTCTCACGCCAACAGGGGTCAGAACTCTTATACCGAAAGGCACGCGTGCATCTCGTAATAGCATTCTTCCGTATTTGGAAATAACACTTGTGCCCTTGAGGGCTTCACCCGGTTTCGTTCTGGTATTTAGCCAGGGTTGCCCTGCGAGAATCGCAGCACCTGATTCAATACCGAGCTCCAGCTCATCACAAAATTGTTCGAGAAAAATCACGTCAAATAATTCACCGGGAGATAATTGATGTTGTCCGTGATAGAAATAGGTTCCATTAATTTCTTCAATAGTGTCCATTGACTCACCTATGCAGTCTGGCGCTCGTTCCATGCATCTTTAAATATTATATTTCCATCACAATGCTTCCAGGTGATTTTCTCATAGCGCAATTCAACCGTCTCCAGATGGTTATTGTTTTTATCCTCAGGCGCTGCCATGGTGGGGGATATAGAGACAATTCGAACGCCTTCAAGCAGCATATTGAAATACTCTACCTCCTGACCGCCATCATTTATTTTGTACCATTTAATCTCGGCAGATTTCAGATTCTGACCGGTTGAAACAGCTTTGTAGAGATAGGGGCTTGAGTAATCGAACTCTTTGACAATGATCATCGGTGAGTGCTGACGTGGGCCTGTTGGTTTACCTGTGAGGCTATCAGTCGGGATAGATAGGTTATGGTGAAATCCTTTAAATTCTATGCTGTTTTCTCTTCCTGAAATATCGCAGCCGCCTTTAATCAGTGCGCCACCGTCGTCATAGATCCACAAATTACCCGGAATAGCCATTTATTCATTTCCCTATAAGATACCGTTGAGACAGTATAATGATTAATGGTTGATTGGCAATAAATGGATGTCAGAGGGCGTGTTTATAAATGAGAGTAATATGAGTGATGATGTCATAACCTGAATAAATATTATTAGATCACCATTGGTGATTTAAAGGTTATAGCGCCCGTACTTGCCGGGGAAGTTTTTATGAGGTTGCTTATTTTTGGGTTAGATGTGAGGTAAGTATATAGATTATGCCGTTTACCTTTACAGGAAGAGTTAATTCATTCCTGTAAAATAGTTTCTGCATAAGCCATTACAATTTTCAGTTTTCATTTGGTCTTAAGCATTTTCTATTTACGTCATTGCCTGTTAAACGCGCCAGACGCTCCCGCATCTGGCGCATTGCCTCCTTACCAGTAGCGCTCCCACACCTGGCGTACCCGCGTCAGTGCTTCAAGGTAAAAGTAATCCCCCCAACTGCAGCACTCATCCACCCCAATGCCCGCGGGCAGGTGATAAACCGAATGCTTCAGCAATCCTTCGCACGCGTCATCGTCTCCCGCCAGATAATGGTCCGTCAGCGACTGCACCATCCGCAGCGCCATCTCCTCGTAATGGGCACGATGCTCATCCAGTGCAGGCAGTACGTTGACCAGCTCGAACAGGCCGCAGGCGGCGATGGCGGCTGCCGAGCTGTCGCGTACCGCGTCGGTGCCCAGTAGGGCTAAATCCCAGTGGCACACGTCATCTTCCGGCAGGCGATTGATAAAATAGTGGCTCAGGCTGCGGGTCAGTTCGACCAGCTGTTTATCTCCGGTGTAGAGATAGCTGAGCACAAAGCCATAGATGGCCCACGCCTGGCCGCGCGACCAGCACGACGTATCGCTGAACCCCTGATGCGTATCGCCAAAGCGCGGCTCGCCGGTCACCACGTCCATGTAGAAGGTATGAAAGGTCGAGGCATCCGGTCGCACGATGTACTTTGCCGCCTGCTGCGCATGTGCCGCTGCGGCCTCAGCATAGCGTGCATCCCCGGTCTGCTGGCTGGCCCAGTACAGAAGCGGCAAATTCATATTGCAATCAATGATCATCCGCCCCTGCTGCGCCGGGTCGCTTAAGTCTCCCCACGCCTGAATAATGCCGGCCACCGGGTGATAGCGCTCCATCAGGATGTCGGCCGCCTGCAGCGCGGTCTGGCGGGCGCGTTCATTGCCCGTTAAACGCCAGGCGTTAACGCAGGAGAGCGAATAGAGAAAGCCCAGATCGTGGGTTGCCGTTTCAACGCGCTGCGCCAGTCGCTCGGCAAAAGAGGGCAGATACCGCTCCGCCGCCTGACGGTATTTGTCATCACCGGTGAGCTCCCAGGCCAGCCACAGCTGCCCGGTCCAGAAGCTGGTGGTCCACTGGGTATTTTCGGACGGCGTCCATTTGCCGCCTTCGCAGGCTTCATTCGGGAAGCGATCGCCCATCGCAACGATGGTCTTATCCAGCCTGCGGGTGATGCGTTCTATCGCCTTATCCACCTTGCGGCGCAGCAGCAGGCGATCGACCTGGTGCAGTTCAATGGGGCGCAGTGACTCGGTCACGGCATGGGCAGTGACTAATGAACGGGTCATAAAGTGTCCTTAGATTAGTGTTTTACCGGTTCGACCGGTGAGGGTTTCAGTTCCGGAGAAAAGCTGCCGGTCGCGCCGCGTACAGACCGACACGGTGAGAGGGTGAAAGCGGAGATAAGGGTGAACAGCAGGGCGCAGCCGCCCATTATCAGGTAGGTCTGTTCGAAGCCAATTTTCTCGTACAGATAACCTGCAGGCGGCGCCACCACCACGGAGCCGACGTAAACCATCGCCTGATAACCCAGCAGGTACATGGTGGCATTCACTTTTTTATGGAAATGCTCGGCGATGTATTTGAAAACCGAAATCAGCAGCAGCGCGATCTCAACGCCGTACAGCGGCTTGATAATTGAGATGATCAGCGGGTCCGAGGTCAGCCCCGAAGCGATCAGGCGTATCCCCACCACCAGGCCACACAACAGCAGGCCTTTTTTGGCCCCGAAGTGATTCACCACCGCCGGGATAAACATCATCATCAGAAACTCAATGCCCGCCTGCAGGGTACCCAGATAGCCGTACCACGCGTTGCCCTGCTGTTTGGTCTCGAAAAAGGAGACGAAGTAGCGGGGGAACTGCTGCTCGGCGACAAACATCATCCACGCCACACCGGCCACATACAGGCTGAACATCCAGAACTTCTGCGTTTTCAGCAACGCAATCACGTCGGCAAAGACAATGCGGCTGTCTGCAATGACGTTGTTATGGCGCAACTGCTCGTCGCCAATTTTCAGGCTCATCAACACCAGCAGCATCAGTACCGAGGTCCCGCTGCTGAGCAGAAAGTTAGCCAGCGGGGTGATGTTAAACAGCACTCCCGACACCGAGGCGGCCAACGCCCAGCCGAGAGATCCCCACATGCGGATCCGGCCAAACTCCAGGTTATACAGCCGGCTAAAGCGATCGGCATAGGATTCCGCCGCCGCGACGCCGGCATACCAGCCGAGGCTCAGCCAGAACGCGCCGACCACGATGCCAATTGTGGTGTGGGTTAACAGCAGAGGCTGATAAACCGTGACAAAAAACGGTGCCATCAGCGCCGACGTGGCGCAGACAAAATAGAGCAGCCATTTGCTCATGCCTATTTTATCCATGATGTAGCCGTAGACCGGTTTTAAAATCACCGCAAATAAGCCGTTGATCGCAAACACGCTGCCAATCGTTATGCTGTCTAGTCCAACTTTCTGACTGAGCCATAAAGCATATAAACCAAAGCTTGATGACCAGGTGAAAAAGTACAGAAAAATAAACACGCTCATTTTTATTTGAGCGGTACGAACGGGCGAGGACAGAGTCATCATTATTTCTCCTGATTACTCATATATAGCTTCATTACGTGTAAAAGCACACGGTGGGTGAAGACTAGTGCGCCCGTTGATAATCTCCGAGTGAGCCACCTCACAAAAACTAGCCGTTATTTAAATAATGGTGGATAAAATCGCGCAGAGGGCAATATTTTATAAATGATGGCGTAAAAACTTAAATCTATTGCCCTGAGAGAAACATGCATCCACGACAGCAGATGGAGCGCATTGCGCTGAATGATGACGTTATCGCGCTGTACCGCCCCCGGGGCTCCAGCGCCCTGTATTACCACTGGCACCAGTGCGTTGAATTTCTTTATGTTTCAGAGGGCTATGGCATAGTGGTGGTCGATAATCGCCACTACACCGCCCGTCCCGGACGGCTGTTTATCTTTCCTCCTTTCCGGCTGCATAAAGTGCATGTCGATGCCAGCGCACGCAATCAGTATTACCGGACCACCATGCATATCGAGCAATCGTCGGTGACGGCCGCTCTGCGGGATTTTCCACGCCAGCAGGCGCAGTTTGCGGCGCTGGCCGCCAGTAACGTTCCCGCCCAGGTTTACGATCTCAGCGAACGCGCGGAGGTGATGGCCTGCATCCTCGATCAGTTTTGCGAACGCGAGGGCAGCCAGACAGACGCCCGCGAGGTGGCGTTTCTGGTGATGCAGATTATGGCCTTTCTTCCTGACCAGCCGCAGGCAGCGCTTTCGCAGCAGCACACCGTGGCGGCGCAGATCATGCAGTGGGTCGAAAGTCATTATCAGGAGAAGTTTTCCCTCGATGAGCTGGCCAGCGCGATTGGCCTGTCGCGCAGCTATACGTCACGGATCTTTCGTCAGCAAACCGGTGGCAGCATCCACGAATACCTGCTCACCCGCCGCATCAAGAAAAGCTGTGATTTATTACGGATGACGCCGTTAAGCATTCAGGCGATTGCGGAAAAGGTCGGGTTTAGCGAGATGACCTACTTTATTACCTGTTTTAAAAAGCTGATCGGGCAGACCCCGTTGCAGTATCGCAAGCATCACCTGGCGCCGGATCCTGTTTTGTAAAGATTCTCAAACAATTTAAGAAATGCCCCCTCATGGTCGCCTGACTCTTTTGGATAGCACCGCCTGGCATGCCAGGAAGAGAAAGAAGAGAGGGGAGACGTTGTCATATGGAAGCGCTTGTAAAAAATAAATTTAAAACCCAGGGCATGATGGTGGTGTTTTTCCTGATCATGATCTTCCCATTCTTATTGGTGTCAATTTGGTCATATCAATATATTCGTCACGACGCAGAGACCACGTTTAACAATAACTTAATGCGTTTTACTCATAATACCGCACTCGAAAGCGTCAGCAGGCCGCTGGAAGAGATAGGCCTTATATTCGAGATTGTTGCCAGCCGTATTACGCCGAAAGATCTGGACGATTATATTGCGCCCCAGGTGAGTTTTCTGAATGCCACCGTCGCGTCGATGGTGAATTCATTCAAATTCTTTGATAATGCCCTGCTTGCTGATGCCAACGGCAATGTGAAAGTTTACCCTGAAATGGATCTGACGGATTTCATTCTCCATGAGCGTGAGTGGTATAAAGACGCGCTGTATAAAACTGACATTGAATATTCCACCGCCTATCAGACCCAGTGGAACTCTGATAATAAAACCAAGACCATCATTACGGTCAGCATGAATCTGTATGATGACGATCTGCATAAATTTGGCAATATTGCCTTTGATTTAAATCTGGAGTCCATGTCAACAATCTTACAGGATGTGGTTGTCCCTAATAATGGACGCTTCCTGGTGGTATCGCGAGAGGGCGATATCGTGATGAGCCAGGTGGCCAGGGATCTGTTTAATAAAAAAGTCCCCACCTCCTGGATAGAACGTGCTATTGAGCAGCAAGGGAATTTTTACGATCCTCAAACGGAAAGTTTTGTTTTTTACCGCATTTACAATAATCCGGATTGGGTGGCATTTACAGTTGTCGATAAAGCCAGCCACGCCATGTTTGCCACGAAAGCACAAAATATGCTGGGCTGGGTCATACTCGTGAGCCTGGTGATTTATGCCATCGCAATCTGCCTGTTCCGTATCTATATTCGAGAAATTATCAATCGTCTGTATATAAGCGTGAACGGGATTGCGTGCGAGGACGGCCAGAGCAGCCTCGAACGAATCTATTACAGTATTAAAAATAGCCGTGATGAGCTGAAACACAGCCATGAAGAGCTGAATGAAGTTAAGCGTATCTCCTGCGAAGACCCGCTGACAGGTATTGGCACCCGCCGCAAGCTGGATGAGGAAATGGAGACGCTTATCAATAATAATACGCCCTTCTATTTCGCTATCATCGATCTCGATAATTTTAAAAGTATTAATGATACCTTCGGGCATAGCGTCGGGGATAGGGTGCTGAAGTATACCAGTAAGACCGGGAAGGCGATCATGGAGCCGGATTATAAACTCTACCGGTTTGGCGGCGAAGAGCTGGTCGTGATATTCCCGGGCGTCGACTATGACAGTTACTATGAATTAATGGAAACGTGGCGGGATACCGTGCATCAGCGGAACTGGCGCGAAATGGAATTAAATGTGTCATTCAGTGGCGGGATGGCCGCATGGAAAGAGGGCGACGGCATGAGTGATATTTTAAAACGGGCCGATGACCTCCTTTATGCAGCCAAACGCTCCGGAAAAAACGTGGTGATGGGCACGCCTCCTTAATTAGTGATCCCTGATTTTCTTATTTTCCTTTTTCAAATAAGAGACGGCGTTTAAAACCCTGCAGGTAAAATAAATGATAACAGTCCCGGATGACGTAAAAACATTGTTGAAGAAAGTCAGTGAAAATGCCGCGGAGGAAGTGCTCTATATCCTCCTGCAGCCGTTTATAGACGTTCAGCATACCCACTGCGTGGGCGCAGAGGCGCTGGTACGGGGCCGGGTGAACGGGAAGACGCTGTTTCCCAATCAGTTTATCGAACTGATGGAGCAAAATGGCGATATCTGTAAGGTGGGGGTCTTTGTCCTTGAACGTGGCTTGCAGTATGCGCTGGACAATAACCTGCACCTGCGTCCCACGTTTTACATGAGTTTTAATTTCTCTCCCGTTGAGCTTAACAACGCTGCAATCGTGACTGAAATCAGTGCGATCATTTCGCGCCTGAATTATCCGGTGGGCAAAATCATTATCGAAGTCACTGAAACAACGATAGAATTAACCGAGCAGGGGCTGGCGAATATCAACCGGCTACAGTGCCTGGGGGTTGTCGTCGCCAGGGATGATATTAAAAGCCTGCAGGACTTCTTCGCCAGAGAGGCAGAGTTTTGTGCCGATGTGATTAAGCTGGATTACAGCCTGATGAACGACAGTAATTTCCCTGAAGCAGAAGCCATCATCACTGAATGCCATAAAACATCGCGCCCCATTATTGCTGAAGGCATTGAGAATGAGGCGCATAAAAAATGGCTGCAGGATCATGACGTGACGGTGTGCCAGGGTTACTTCTACTCGCCGCCGATTGAACTGGATGCCTTCTCCCGCCGCTATGTTAATCAGCTCGTCTGCGATAATGCCTGTGGTCGCTGGAATTGCCTGTGGCATGCCGGGAACAATGCTGATTAAAATGTACCTGGCAATACCGCGCTGATGACAATCAACTAAGGATGCGTGATGGCGGATATCAAACTGGATGTAAACGAGCGGGAGGCAATCAGAAGCAAGCTGGTGTCCTACTGCGAAGAGCACTTTGATTTAGAACTGGAGCAGTTCGACGCGGAGTTCTTCACCGACTACGTGATCGAAACGCTGGGGATTGCTATCTATAACGCGGGCGTCGACGAAGCGATCCGCACCCATCAGGCGTACAGCGAGCGGATCCAGGAAGAGATCGAGCTGAAGAAGATTGTGTGAAGATGGCCGCACCCTGACAGGTGCGGCTGGCGACATTTCCTCGGGAATGCGTTTAGTCACAATATGTTGGGCCGCCTTCGCGTGCGGTACGGATACTGGCGTGGATCTCTTCGGGCACAATCCGGGTCAGGGACAGTTCGGGCAGGTAGTCAGGATCGAAATAACCGATTTCCAGCGATTCGTGGCTGATGGCGAGTTCGCCGCCCGTCACCTCACACAAAAAAATCATCTTATAGACATGCC
Source organism: Silvania hatchlandensis (assembly GCF_025564065.1). Classification (GTDB taxonomy): domain Bacteria; phylum Pseudomonadota; class Gammaproteobacteria; order Enterobacterales; family Enterobacteriaceae; genus Enterobacter; species Enterobacter hatchlandensis. The sequence goes on from NZ_JAMGZK010000034.1 coordinate 64,907, forward strand.
AGGGATAAGGGGGATGCCCGTGCAGATTCCGGTCCCAGACCCCAAGCAGTCTGCTGACGTTAACCTCAAGCCCCGTTTCTTCCTGTACCTCGCGGATAATCGCCACGGACGGGCTGTCACCGACATCGGCCCAGCCGCCGGGCAGGCTCCATCCTCCGTCATCGCTCTCACGAACCAGCAGGAGCTTACCTTCCTGAAGAATGATGGCGCGCACGTCGGTTTTGGGGGTGGTGTAGCCGGTCTCGTTTTTATGCAGGGTTTTGAGCATATCTTCTGACAGGTCAAAGCGGGCAGATAACAGTCGCTCGGCGATAAGCATCAGGCTCTCGTACCGCTCCCGGTCATAGACATCTCTGGCGTAGGTTAGCCCGGTCTGCGCGAGTGCCTGCAGGCGTTGGGAAATGTCTGTCAGTTCATTATCATTAAGGGGTTCAGTCATTTAGCCTCCGGTTCAGTGATTCCATCATAGAACGTCAGCACTGAAAGACAACTCCCCGCTTCAGTAAACGCCGTATCGCCAGGCTGCCAGCAGTATCACGACATTGAGTATCACGCTGAGCATAAACCGGGTCTTAAACGGCTGTTTTTGGGTTTTATGGCGAAACAGCTGCTGGCCGATTATCGCCCCGGGCCACCCGCCCAGCAGGCCAAAAACCAACAGCGTGGATTCCGGGACTCTGCGCCAGGCTTTGCGGGCCGCCATTTTGTCGGCCCCGTAGATGAGCAGCGTCAGCACGCTGGCGAGCAGGCACCAACTGACAAAAGGGTAGGGCAGGAAACCGCTGCCTGCGGCGGCAAGGATCAGCAGAAAATAACAGAAGTGAGTAAGGCGCATAGGGCAGCAACGGCATGAGTAAGGAATGTGGGAGGGCAATGATACCTGAAGTGATGGGGCCGTTGGAGTCCGGGCTTTTTTCCCGTGGCAATACGTCATATAAATAACGGACATAACCGTGATAAGCGAGTTTAACGATGACCCACCCCGCCGCCAAAAACATCCTCAACATTTATCACAACCACGCTGAGGCCTTTGCGCGCCTGCGCTCTCGTAATTTGATGGAAAAATCCTGGCTGGATAAATTCATTGGATTTATTGGCAGCAGCGGCACGGTGCTGGATATCGGCTGCGGTAACGGCCGTCCAATGGCGGAATACCTCATTCAGCAGGGCTATCAGCTGACCGGGGTGGATGGTGCTGCGGCGATGCTGGAACGTGCCCGGATGCATTTTCCGCAGCAGCGTTGGCTGCAGGCAGATATGCGCCAGCTAGCGTTAAAAGAAACCTTCGACGGACTGATTGCCTGGGACAGCTTTTTCCATCTGACCCCGGACGATCAGCGGCGGATGCTGCCGATATTCGCCCGACATACGCATCCCGGTAGCGTGCTGATGTTTACCAGTGGCACCCACAATGGCGTTGCAATGGGGGAGTTTGAAGGTGAGCCGCTGTATCACGCTAGCCTGGAGCCAGAAGAGTACCGGCAACTGCTGGCAGATAATGGCTTCAACGTTATTGACGTGGTGTTTGAGGATCCGGCCTGCGGCGGGCATAGCATCTGGTTGTGTCAAAGCCCTGGGCTTATTTAATTTGTGACGTGAATTGATTATCTTTAATTAATTTGAATGATGCGTCTACTTGTTTTGCATCAAGTTATTTAGGTTCAGCGCGCATTATTTTTAGCGTAATACCTCAGCGGCTAAAAGTAATGATATGAAAAGTAAAACATTATTAATGATTGCTTTCATTGCCAGCGCTGTTTTTATTGGCGGCAATGCAACAGCAAAAGGGAAGGCGGTCTCAGACGCATCAGTTAAAGAAAATATAATTCAAGCATCGATCGCCTCGTATCCAGGCGTATGTGCTTGTCCTTTCAATCGGGCAAGGAATGGTAGTGCATGCGGCAAACGTAGCGCATGGAGCAAGGCCGGGGGCTATGCTCCTGTTTGCTATGAAAAAGAAGTGACAACTGAGATGGTTAAGCAGTGGCGCGAACAAAATCAGAGTTAAATTCGCGCGCTTAAAATTACCTGCAATGGGCACTATTAAACCGGTGCGTTACCCCGCCTCCAGCATTCCAAAGCTGACAATCCGCGAGCGGCCCAGCTCTTTGGCCCGGTACAGTGCCACGTCGGCGGCGCGCAGCAGGTTGTCGCTTTGGGCGTGCTGCGGGTAGCTGGCAATACCAATCGACACATCCACTGGGCCGATCTCCGTTAGCTCATAGTGCAGCGTCAGGCTGCGTACCGCCGTGTGGATCGCGGTAGCGCAGGCAAATGCAGCGGCTTCATCCATGTCGGGCAGCAGGGCCAGAAACTCCTCGCCGCCGTAGCGAAACGCCATCCCCTTATCGCTTACGCAGCGTTGAATAATGGCCGCCACGCTTTTCAGCACCTGATCGCCCGCATCGTGACCCAGCCGGTCGTTAATCCGCTTGAAGTGATCGATATCGATCATCAGACAGCTCATCGGGTTGCTGCTGCGCATCGCCTGGCTCATCTGGGTATGCAGGGCGTCTTCCAGATGGTGGCGGTTGCGCAGGCCAGTGAGCGGATCGAACAGGGCTTTCGCCAGCAGGGCGTCGCGCAGGCGCTGGTTCGCCAGCGCCAGTCCCAGCGCTTCGGCCATCAGCTCCAGATAGGCGCGGGAAGGGGCCATTTCCGGGGTGATGTTCTGGAAAGAGAGCAGGCCGATTGCTTCGCCCTGGGCGATCAGCGGCACGCACAGCGTCTGATTGGCGCAGGCATCCGGCAGGTGATAGCAGGTGATATCCGGCTCGCCGTTTACCGGTGGATGGCTTTGGCCGCGGCGAACCGCCCAGCACTGATCCGGATGGAAAGGGTCGGGCTCGCCCTGGGGGTTAAGCCACTCGGCGGCGCAGCGCATCTGCCACGGATCCCGGTCGAGAATATAGAGTCGTCCGGCGACGCCCGGCGCAATGTTCGGCGCAAAGAGTTGGGCAACGTTCAGCACATCCTCGAACGATTCGCAGCCCTGCAGCCGCTGGGTCATGCGCGCCAGCAGGGCGCGAGTCTCCCAATGGGCATCGCGCTCTTTCTCCAGCTGCTGGCGCACCAGGCCGTTCTCGCGAAAGATGCGGATCGCATGGGCCATATCGCCGATCTCGTCGATCTGGCGGTAGTCCGGCGTTTCGACCGCATAATCCTGCGATGCCAGCCGGTTAACCACATCGCTCAGGCGTACCACCGGGTGCAGCACCCGGCGTTTGAGAATAAAACCGAGGACAAATAAAAACATCAGTGCAGTCAGGCCGACCATCACTTCAGAGAGGGTTCTGAGCGCGTGGGATTTTTCTACCGCATCCTGAATTGCCCCCTGAGCACGCCGGTCCAGCATCTGGCGGAAATGGTCGAGCTGGCTCTGCACCTGCTCCAGCTCGTTCTCGTACAGATCGCCATAAATCAGGGCGATAGCCTGCGCCTGCTCTCCGCGCGCAATGTGGGCGATAGCGGTCTGTTGCTCATCCTGCAGGGCATCGGCAACCTGCAGGCCTTTGTGTAGCAGCGCCAGCTCTTCGTCGCTGGCGCCCACGTCTTTTAGCTTTTGCAGCCGATGTTCAACCTTGGCCATCGACGCGGCTTTCTGGCGGTGCGACTGCAGGACGGCGGGATCCTGCTTGATGACGTACAGCCGCGCCAGGTCAGAGAGCGCCCAGGCATCGACCTCCACCTCTTCGGTCAACTGGTCAAAGACGTAGCGCTGTTCAACCGCCTGCCGTTCAACGCTTTCAGCGTTAGAGGCCATTAACATGGCCACGCCGGAGGCAATGGTCAGACAGACGGTGGCGCCGTAAGCCCAGTTAGTGATGGTGGCGATGCGCACGGTTAATTCCCTCTAAACAAGGCGATTTTTAATTTTCAGCAGAATATCGTTAACTTATACATCAGGCGAATTTTTTCCTTCCTCAATAATCGCTTCGTCAATCTCTTCGGCATTACCGGGGTGATCGCGACCCGAGAGCAGGTTCCAGCAGGCAATAAACAGCGCCGCAATCAGCGGACCAATCACAAAGCCGTTGATGCCGTAAATCTCCATCCCGCCGAGAGTGGAGATCAGGATCAGGTAGTCCGGCATTTTGGTGTCTTTGCCCACCAGCAGCGGGCGCAGGATGTTATCCACCAGCCCGACCACAATTACAAAGAAGCCGACGATAAACAGGCCCTGCCACAGCTGCTGGGTGGCGAACAGGTAAATGGCCGCCGGTACCCAGATAATGGCCGACCCGACCGCCGGGATCAGGGATAAGAACGCCATCAGCGCGCCCCACAGAATGCTGCCGTTAATCCCGACAAACCAGAACGCAATCCCGCCCAGCGCCCCTTGCACTACCGCGACCACGGCGGTGCCTTTGACCGTGGCGCGCGCGACGGCGGCGAACTTGGCGAACAGATGATGTTTCACATAGTTGGACAAGGGCAGGGTATCGAGAATTTGGCGCACCAGCCACGGGCCGTCCTTCAGCAGGAAGAACAGCAGGTAGAGCATGATGCCGAAGCTAATGGCAAATCCGAAAGTGCCTTTGCCGATCAGGAATGCGCTGCCGGCAAGGTACTGCCCGCCCTGTAGCGCGGCGTCAGACAGTTTCTTTTGGATCTGAGTGGCAGAGTCGAGGTTGTGCTCCACCAGCAGGGACCGTAACCAGTCAGGCAGCCAGGTAAACAGGTCTGCTACCACCCCGGAGAACTGGGTATCGCTTTGCTGCAGGCGGGTATAAACCACATTAATTTCAACGGCCAATGACGAGAGGATCACCATCAGCGGAATAAACACAATCAGGCAGATAAGCCCGATACTCAGCAACGACGCCAGCCCGTTGCGATCGCCCATCGCAATACGCAGCCGATTTTTAACCGGATAAAAAATGACCGTCAGCACCGTGGCCCACAGAATGGCCGAGAAGTAGGGCGCCAGCACATCAAAAAACGCCCAGGTAACAAGAAAGAGAATGAGGATGAAAAAGCCTTTGGTCAGTCCGTTAAAGCGCATGCGTCCGTCCTTAATTAAATAAACGCCTTAACTATAGAACGATTTCCATGATTTATCATTGCGTTGCTTGCGCGGGTGCGGCCTGTTGCCCGGCAACAAACCACACTCATGACCCCCACTCATAACCCCATCCCGTTTTGTCCCGATTATTGATGAGATCAATTCATGTATCGTTAGCGTCCAGTTAATCTGAAGCGGATTGTTATGATTGCCCCCCCTGCCAAAACCAGCACCACGGGTCTGCCGTTTGTGCTGATCCTGAGCGCCTTAATGGCGTTCACCTCGTTATCCACCGATATCTATCTCCCCGCCATGCCGATGATGGCGGCCGAGCTGCATGGCAATGTTGAACTGACCATCACCGGCTTCCTGGTCGGTTTTGCCATTGCGCAGCTAGTCTGGGGGCCGATCAGCGACCAGCTCGGGCGGCGTATTCCGCTGTTTATCGGGATGGCGCTGTTTATTGTCGGGTCCGCAGGCTGTGCGCTGGCGACCGATATTACTCATATCGTCTTCTGGCGGGTGTTCCAGGCGCTGGGAGCCTGCACCGGGCCGATGCTGGCGCGGGCGATGATCCGCGATCTGTTCAGCCGCACCCGCGCAGCGCAAATGCTGTCGACGCTGGTGATCGTGATGGCGATTGCTCCCATTGCCGGGCCGCTGATCGGCGGGCAGCTGATCAAATTCAGCACCTGGCACAGCATCTTCTGGCTGCTGGCGGTGATTGGCGGGCTGATGTTTATCTCCCTGTGGTGGCTGCCGGAAACCCTGGCCAAAGAGAAACGGGTCAAAGCGTCGGTAGCAGGCGCGTTCAGGAACTATGCCGCGCTGCTGCGTAACCGTAAGTTCATGCAGTTCACCCTTAGCCTGACCTGCTACTACGTGGCGGCGTATGCTTTTATCACCGGCTCGCCGTTTGTCTATATCCGCTACTTCGGCGTCGACCCGGCGCACTACGGCTGGCAGTTTGCGCTGAACATTGTCGGGCTGATGGGTATGAGCGTGGTGAATCGTCGGCTGGTGACTCACTACGCGCTGGAAACCCTGCTCAGGTATGCGTCTGCCGTGGCGGCCCTGGCCGCCGTGGCGATGGCGATCTGCGTCTGGTTCAGTCTTGGAGGAATTGTGGCGATGGTGGCGCTGATTTTTGTCTTCTTCTCGATGAACGGTATTCTCGCCGCCACGTCAACCGCCGCCGCGCTGGATGCGGTGCCGGGCCACGCGGGCGCCGCCTCGGCGCTGATTGGTTCTCTGCAATACGGCAGCGGAATCATCTCTTCGCTGCTGCTGGCAACGATGAGCGACGGTACGCCGTGGACGATGGCGTGGATCATCGCGCTGTTCACCGTTGCCAGCTGGCGACTGGCGCAGCAACGTTAAATCTTGTCAATCAGCGGGCTGACCAGCGCGACGCCTGCCGCCAGTTTAGCGGGTAGAACACAGATACAACTTTCGACTGACCGAAGATGTCAGCGAAACGGTGCATGCTTTACCCATCTTCTCTAAGGAGGTGTGTGATGGCATGGCGACCCATATTATTCGTGATCCTTAACGCCCATCCCCGACTGAGCGCCCGTCGCGCTCGCCTGCGGCTGGTGCATGGCTAGTAATTCAGGATCATTCACGGTATAAATACCTTCTTTGGATGTTTAGATGTCCATACGTTTAGAAGGTAATATGCAAACACAACATAACGAGAATGGGCAGCTGCAGCGCACCATGAAAACGCGTCACCTGATTATGCTGTCGCTGGGTGGCGTCATTGGCACTGGGTTATTTTTTAATACGGGTTACATCATTTCCACCACCGGGGCGGCGGGTACGCTGCTGGCCTACCTGATTGGCGCGCTGGTGGTGTGGCTGGTGATGCAGTGTCTCGGTGAACTCTCGGTCGCAATGCCGGAAACCGGGGCCTTTCACGTCTATGCCACCCGCTATCTGGGGCCGGCGACCGGCTATACCGTGGCGTGGCTCTACTGGCTCACCTGGACCGTGGCGCTGGGGTCGAGCTTTACCGCCGCCGGATTCTGCATGCAGTACTGGTTCCCGCAGGTGCCGGTCTGGGCCTGGTGCGTGGTGTTCTGCGCGGCCATTTTCGTCCTCAACGTGATTTCGACCCGCTTCTTTGCCGAAGGGGAGTTCTGGTTCTCGCTGGTTAAGGTCATCACCATCATCGCCTTTATTATCCTCGGTGGGGCGGCGATCTTTGGCTTTATCCCGATGCAGGACGGCTCCCCGGCACCGGGTCTTAGCAATATCACCGCTGAAGGCTGGTTCCCGCACGGCGGCCTGCCGATTCTGATGACCATGGTAGCAGTCAACTTTGCCTTCTCGGGCACCGAGCTTATCGGTATTGCCGCCGGTGAAACCGAAAATCCGCGCAAGGTCATTCCGGTGGCGATCCGCACCACCATCGCCCGTCTGATTATCTTCTTTATCGGCACCGTGTTTGTGCTGGCGGCGCTGATCCCGATGCAGCAGGCGGGCGTCGAAAAAAGCCCGTTCGTGCTGGTGTTTGAAAAAGTCGGCATTCCGTATGCCGCGGATATCGTGAATTTTGTGATTCTGACGGCGATCCTTTCGGCCGCCAACTCCGGTCTGTACGCCTCCGGGCGGATGCTGTGGTCGCTGTCGAACGAGAAAACGTTGCCGCGCTGCTTTGCGAAGGTCAATAAAAATGGCGTGCCGCTGACGGCACTTTCGGTTTCAATGCTTGGCGGCGTACTGGCGCTGTTCTCCAGCGTCATCGCCCCGGACACGGTATTTGTGGCCCTGTCGGCGATTTCGGGCTTTGCGGTGGTGGCGGTGTGGATCAGCATCTGCGCGTCGCATTTTGTGTTCCGCCGTCGTCATCTGCAATCCGGCCAGCCGCTGGAGGCGCTGCACTACCGCGCGCCGTGGTATCCGCTGGTGCCGGTGCTGGGCTTTGTCCTGTGCCTGGTGGCCTGCATTGGCCTGGCCTTCGATCCGACCCAGCGCATCGCCCTCTACTGCGGCCTGCCGTTTGTCGCCCTGTGCTATGGCGCGTACTACCTCACCCAAAATTTGAAAACGCAGGAGCCTGAACATGTCGCAGAATAATCCGCTTACCGCCCTCCTCGACAGCCAGCCGTTTGTGGTGCTGGACGGGGCGATGGCGACGGAACTGGAAGCGCGCGGCTGCAATCTCGCCGACAGCCTGTGGTCCGCGAAAGTGCTGATGGAGAACCCGGAGCTGATCCGCGCCGTGCATCTGGACTACTTCCGCGCCGGGGCGCAGGTGGCGATCACCGCCAGCTATCAGGCCACGCCGGACGGCTTTGCCGCTCGTGGGCTGGACGAGGCTCAGTCCCGGGCGCTAATTGGTAAAAGCGTCGAGCTGGCGCGTAAAGCGCGCGAGGCGTATCTGGCCGAAAACCCACAGGCGGGCGCGCTGCTGGTGGCGGGCTCGGTGGGTCCGTACGGTGCTTATCTTGCCGACGGGTCGGAATACCGGGGTGATTACGTGCGCAGCGCCGAAGCGTTTAGCGCGTTTCATCGTCCGCGCGTCGAAGCGCTACTGGATGCGGGGGCCGACCTGCTGGCCTGCGAAACCTTGCCGTCGTTTGCAGAGATCAAAGCCCTGGCGGAATTGCTGACGGCGTCTCCCCGCGCCCGGGCGTGGTTCTCGTTAACCCTGCGCGACAGCGAACATCTCAGCGATGGCACGCCGCTGCGTGAGGTGGTGGTCGCGCTGGCCGATTATCCGCAAATTGTGGCGCTGGGCATCAACTGTATTGCGCTGGAAAACACCACCGCGGCGCTGCAGCACCTACACGGCCTGACCGCGCTGCCGCTGGTGGTGTATCCGAACTCCGGTGAGCACTACGATGCGGTGACCAAAACCTGGCATCACCACGGCGAAGCATGCGAGACATTAGCGGGGTATTTGCCGCAGTGGCTGGCGGCGGGCGCGAAGCTGATTGGCGGGTGCTGTCGCACCACGCCGAAGGACATTGCCGAGCTTAAGGCGCTGCGCTAAGCAGGCCGCATCGAACTGTCCCCTCTCCCTTGAGGGTTGAGGGATCCCCACAAAAAAATTGGCACGGTCGGCCCCCTCTCCATTCAGGGAGAGGGTTGGGGTGAGGGGGAGCATGCGGCTCCGGTGGTGGTTCCGTTCACTTTAAGTTTTGTGCTTCTCTGTCAGTCGCGTCACCCGTGAACGTGCCAGGGCGGCTCAATCGCCACCGCCCTGGCTACCCGGGCTCCCGGCAAGAAAATCGTCGCTACGCGATACCCTCAGCTTATTCCTTCCGGCTTCAGGTCGGGCGCGATCCTACATCCATGTAGGTCACGCCCTCTCGGCGCATCCATGCGCCTCGCCCCGGCCTACAGGAAACGCTTCGGCGATTTTCAGCCGGACAAAGGTATCGCTGTAAGAGATTTATTCTCTTGTCGTTATTCCGTTGCTTTAAGATTAAAAATTACTGGGGATTCGTCAGCCCTCGAGGGAGAGGGAGAAAACACTAAAAACGGCAACGAGGTTGCCGTTTTGCTTTTATTACGCCGCATCAGCTAAAACAAACATCCCGTACGGGTGGATCTCCAGGTAATAATTTTCCCCCACGTCGGGCTGCAGCCGCGTGGCATTCACCTGCAGCAAAATCTCCTGTCCGTGCCAGTCCACAATCACTTCGTACTGCGGCCCCATATAGGCGACGTGGCGGATCACGCAGCGCTGGCTCTCTTCACCACGTTCACTCAGGGTGATCGCTTCCGGGCGCACGCCCACCGAGCCGGTACCAAGGCTTGCAAAGTGCAGCGGGCGCGGCAGACGATAGCCGTGGATCTCCACATACTCGCTGCTAAAGCGCGCCGGGAACAGGTTGGCATCGCCCATAAAGCTCGCCATAAAGCGCGATGCCGGCTGGCGATACAGATCCTGCGGAGAGCCAATCTGCATGATGTTGCCTTTGTTCATCACCAGCACCGTGTCGGAGACCGCAAAGGCCTCGCTCTGATCGTGGGTCACGTACAGCGAGGTGATGTTGAACTGCTTTTGCAGCTCGCGGATTTTATCGCGCATGCTGCGTCTAAGGTTGGCGTCGAGGTTACTCAGCGGCTCATCAAACAGCAGCACTTTCGGTTTGAGGATCAGCGCGCGGGCCAGCGCCACGCGCTGCTGCTGGCCGCCGGAGATCTGGTCGACAAAGCGGTCTTCAAAGCCCTCCAGATCCACCATGGCCAGCGCTTCCTTCACCCGGGCTTTGGTCTCTGCGCGGGATATGCCGAGCATCTTCAGGCCGTAGCCGACGTTCTCGCCCAGCGACATGTGCGGGAACAGGGCGTAAGACTGGAACACCATGCAGATATCACGCTGCTGAATGGAGCGGTGGGTCACGTCCTCGCCGTCGATCAGGATCTGCCCTTCGGTCGGTTTTTCGAGCCCCGCCACCAGGCGCAGCACCGTGGTTTTGCCGCAACCGGACGGGCCGAGCAGGGTCACCATCTGCCCCTGTGGGATGGCGAGGTTGATGTTGTCGATGACCGTATTATTGCCAAAGCGCTTGGTCACGTTGCGCAGTTCAACGAAATGTTTCTGAGTCATAGTGTTACGCCTGGTTTTTGGCTTTTGAACGGGAGGTACGAGCCTCACCGATCAGCCAGTCAAAGAGGAAAATGATCGCCAGCATGACCACAATCAGGATCGAGCCGTAGGCAATCGCTACGCCGTATTCGCCGTCTTCCACACGGTTCAGAATGTAGGCCGTGGCCACGCGGGTATCCGGCGTGACGAGGAACACAATGGCGCTGACGGTGGTAATGGCGCGTACAAAGCTGTAGATCAGCGCCGACAAAATAGCCGGACGCAGCAGCGGCAGCAGGATGTGCGTAATGGTGCGTAAGCTCCCGGCGCGCAGGCTGAGCGAGGCCTCGTCCAGCGACTTATCAATCTGCCCTAAGCCCGCAATCCCGGCGCGAATCCCCACCGGCACGTTACGCATCACCATCGAAATAATCACAATCGCTGCCGTTCCGGTCAGGTACACCGGGGCGCTGTTAAAGGCGAGGATGTACGACACGCCCGCCACGGTGCCCGGTACCGCGAAGCACAGCATGGTGGTGAACTCGATGGTCTTTTTGCCACGGAACTGCTGGCGCACCACCACCCAGGCGATCAGCAGGCCAAAACCGGCGGTGATCGGGGCGGCGATCCCGGCGTACAGCAGGGTGTCGAGCAGGGAAGGCCACGCACCGTCGCTCATGCCCTGGCCGAACAGCTTGATAAAGTTATCCAGCGTCAGGGTGTAATCCACCCCCCAGTTGACAGTAAAGCTGCCGTAGAAAATGCTGCCGTAGAGCAGGGCGTTAAAGGCGATCCACACCGTCAGCAGGACGACCACGCTCCACACCAGGGTCACCGGCAGCGGCTGAACGTCGCCGCGATACGATTTACCCGAGACGGTCACGTACGAGCGTTTGCCGATCCACATGTACTGAATGCAGAACACCAGCAGCGAGAACAGCAGCAGGAATGCGCCGAGGGTGCTCGCCGCCTGGTAGTCCAGTTGGGAGCCGGTGATGTAGAAGTAGATCTGCGTCGCCAGCACGTCGAAGTTACCCCCCAGCACCAGCGGGTTACTGAAGTCGGCCAGCGACTGGACGATGACGATCAGGAAGGCGTTTGCCAGCGCCGGTTTCAGCAGCGGGACAAACACGCCATTAAAGGTCTGCCAGCGGCTGGCGCGCAGGGTGTACGAGGCCTCTTCCAGCGACGGGTGAATGGTTTTGATCGCCCCATCGAGGATCATAAATGCCATCGGGGTGAAGGCCAGCACCTGCGCCAGCCAGATGCCGGTAAACCCGTACAGCCAGTTGGTGTTGGTCAGACCGAACCAGTCGACCATCAGCTCAGTGATGTAGCCGGAGCGGCCCATCATCAGCGTCACGCCTAAACCCACCACGAACGGTGGGGTGACGATCGGCAGGATCGAGAAGATGCGGCCAATAATGGCGCTGCGTTTCGCAATGCGGGTGGTGTAGATCGCCAGCACCAGGCCAAAGAAGGTACAGCCGATCCCGACCGCCACGCAGAGCAGGATCGAGTTGATGATCACCTGAATGATGTGCGACTGCGAAAGCACATTCATAAATGCCAGCGGCGCAAATTCGCCCGCATCGTTGGTGAACATCGGAATAAAGATGGCGATGCTCGGCCAGACGATAAAGATGCCGATCAGCGCGACGATGGCAATCAGCGAGCCGATCACAAAGCGGTCGCCGCCCAGCCACTCCAGCCGGGTGAGCGCCAGCGACATAATCGCCCCCAGCGCCACAAACAGTACGATGGCGGCGTAGCCTAAACCGCGTTCTTCGACGGTGGCACTGATAACGATAAACGCCATGCACAGCAGCGCCCAGCCAGCGTCGAAATAGTGACGGCTGCGCTGTTCGCGGCGGGCGGAGTTAAACGGGCGCAGCAGCAGCAGGCTCGGCAGCAGATACCACAGCCAGCTGATGTTGAAGTGCGACCAGCTATAGGCGTCGAGGATCTCGTCGCGGGTGGATTCCAGCAGGCCGTAATCCAGGCTCCAGCTTGGCAGCAGGGCAAAAGCCAGCCAGCTAACGAAAACCCAAAGGAATACCGCATCCCGTTTTTTCACGGGATGGAGAGCGAGTGTCTGTGACATAGGTTTTCCGGTGTTGTAGGCCGGGTACGGCGTTCAGGCCGCCCCGGCAAAGGGTCGTAAGAAGGGGGTTATTTACCCATCTTCACGTCGCTGACCCACTTGTTAATCAGCGCTTTACGCACGTCCGTTGAGCCGTATTTATCCATGTCGTAGCTGATCAGCTTCAGGTCATCCAGCTTCAGCGAGTTCGGCGAGGTTTCTGCGGTAGTGTTGGTCAGGATCTGGTAGGACTTGCCCTGTTTCCACGCCAGCTCCTGCGCCTCTTTCGACAGCACCCAGTCCACGAACAGCTTCGCGTTCTCTTCGTTACGCGCGCCTTTCAGAATGCTGACGCCGCCGATTTCATATCCGGTGCCTTCGCACGGCGAAATCAGCTCCAGCGGTGCGCCTTGCTCTTTTTCCAGCGAATAGTCGTGCAGGAAGCCGATGCCGATGGCGGTTTCACCGCGGGCGGCGTTACGCGCCGGGGCGATGCCGGATTTGGTGTACTGAGAGACGTTGCTGTTCAGCTGCTTCAGGTAATCAAAGGCCTGATCTTCACCCCACAGCTGCACGAAGGTCGCCAGCGCAGTGTAGGCGGTGCCGGAGCTTTGCGGATCGGCAATCTGGATCTCGCCTTTGTATTCCGGCTTGGTCAGATCTTTCCAGCACTGCGGGATCGGCAGGTTTTTCTCTTTCAGGCGCTGGGTATTTACGCCAAAGCCCAGAATGCCTACGTATACCGCAGAAGAGAGGTTGCCTTTTACTTTGGCCGGATCGCGGAATTTCTCCATGATCTGCGCCAGATTGGCGGATTTATATGGCTGCAGCAGGCCCATTTCACCGGCCTGAGACTGGGGATCCAGGGTGCCGCCGTACCAGACGTCAGCCTGCGGGTTTTTCTTCTCAGCATCGACTTTTGCCAGCGTGCTGCCGGAGCCGTTGCGAATAAACGAGGTTTTGACGTCGTACTTGTCGCCAAACGCTTTGGTTTCGGCTTCACACATTTCATTGGTGGCGCTGCAATAGACCACCAGACGGCCTTTGGCCTGTGCGGCACCAGAGAAAGTCGCCATTGCGATCCCAGAGACAATAAGGGTAGAGAGAAGTGTTGTTTTCATTATTCAGCCTTTTGTGACGTTATGTGACTGCGAGACGCGGTGATGCCCGCCATCAGCAGCGGCATCAGTAACAAACCCATCAGCACGGCGGCAATCGAGAGCAAACTGAACATCCCCGACCAGCCGTAGCGTTCAATAACCAGTGACAGCGGCCATCCGGCCAGCGCCGCCCCCAGATAGGCAAACACGCCGAGAAAACCGGTAATCGAGCCTGCGGCCTGCTTGTGTCCGCACTCCACGGCGGCAAGGCCGATCAGCATCTGCGGACCAAAGACAAAAAATCCCACCGTAAAAAAGCACATTGCCAGCAGGGCGTAGTGATGAACCGGTGCCAGCCACAGGGCGGCCACCGACACCATCAGCCCCAGCGTAAACAGCAAAATCATTGGCGCACGCTGGCCGCTGAACAGCAGATCCGATCCCCATCCGGCAAAAAGCGCCCCCAGCAAACCACCCACTTCAAACAGCATCACCGTGGCATTGGCGCTTAGCAGATTGACGCCGTGGCTCTCCGACAGCCAAAGGTTGCCCCAGTCGTTGAGGGCGATCCGAATCAGATACACCAGCACGTACGACGCCCCGAGCAGCCAGATCATCGGGTTTTGCAGCATGGTGGTGCGTAACATCTGCCACAGTCCCATCCGTGGGCTTTGCTGCTGCTGGCGCAACTCCAGCGGATCGTTGCGCCACTCCCCGACCGTGGGCAGACCCTCTTCCTGCGGTGTGCCCCGCAGTTGTGTGGTCAGCCACAGGCCGAGCACGATACTGATGATCCCCGGTGTCAGCATCGCTGCCTGCCAGCCCCAACGCTGGGCGGCAAAGGCACAAATCAGCGGAATAATGGCCCCGCCAATGTTGATAGAGGTATTCCAGCATCCCCACCAGAAGCCGCGCTCGTTGCGCGAATACCAGTGGGTCAGCAATCTGGCGCAGGGCGGCCATCCCCATCCTTGAAAGAAGCCGTTCAGCGTCCAGATAAACAGCAGCAGCGGCAGGGAGTCCCCGAAGGCGAACAGCACGTTCAGCACCCCGGTTGCTATCAGGCCGATGCCCATAAAAGCCCGCTGACCCTGGCTGTCGTGCCACAGTCCGGCGGCAAATTTCGACAGCCCGTAGCTCAGGTAAAACAGCGACCCGATCAGGCCGATGTCGCTTTTACTCAGCCCCAGATCCATCTGCAGAGCCGGCAGTACGTAGTTGAGGCTTTTGCGCGTCAGGTAAAACGCGGCGTAGCCAATCACCATGCAGATCAGCAGTCGCGGGCGCAGTCGGCGATAGCGTTGAGTAACCTGTTCAGCTGACAGTGCGGGCATGGCGTTCTCCGTTTGAGATGACTGTATGAAAGTGCGACGAAAAAGGGATGAGAGAAAGTCTGGCGTGACTAAGACTTTTTCCTGGTTAGCGGTGTGTTTGTTGCAAAATTGTGGGCAGGTTAACAATTACGCGCGTGCCGCCCTGCGATTCGAGGGTGAATTCCCCGCCCAGGGCGTGGACGCGCTCGCGCATCCCCTGAATACCAAAACCGGGGATCTGCTGCGGGCTGATGCCGCTGCCGTTATCCCTGACCTCCAGGCGCAGCTGGTCACCCTGCTGACAGAGCAGGACGCTGACTTCGCTGGCATCAGCATGTTTGCTGACGTTATTCAGCAGCTCCTGCAGCAGGCGATAGAGGGTAAAGACCAGGGTTTCACTCTGCGGCGGGGCGGTAAGTCGGTAATCAAAGCGGCAGGCGATCCCGCGCTCGGCAAAGGCGAACTCCCTCACCAGATGGTGCAGCGCCTCGTTTAACGACAGTTCGTCGAGCACCGGCGGGCGAAGCTGGCGCAGCAGCTGGCGGGTGGAGTGATGAATGCGGCGCGCCAGGTCGTTAATCTGCCCCGCGGCTTCTAATGCCTGCGGCGTATCGCCCGTGCGTTTCACCAGCTGGGACTGAATCTGAATGGCGGTGATGTTCTGGCCGATTTCGTCGTGCAGCTCGCGGGCCAGCTGTTTGCGGGTGTCTTCTTCGGAGTGGATCAGCTTTTCTGCCAGCGCCCGGCGGGCCTGCAGTTCGTCCTCCAGCCGACGGCGGTAGTGATCGAGATTCATCGCCAGATGCTGCTGGCGGCTGATGGCGATCCCCAGCCCTATCCCCAGCAGCGACTGGGTGGCGAGGAAAATCTCCAGCTCCAGCAGATCGCTGAACCCCACTCCGACCTGGCGGGCGATGGTGATCATCATGCTGCCCAGCAGCCCGGAGAGCACGCCGCCCTGCCAGCCGAACTTCCACGCCATCACCACGTTGGGCAAAAACACCACGATCAGCAGCAGCCGTTCCAGCGCCGGGGAGAGCACCATCTGGGTGCCGATGCCGATGATAAAAAACAGGCTGCACCAGATAATCAGCGAGCTGCGCAGGGGTGGGTTGCTGGTATCAAGCCCCAGCAGATGATAGCGGTGCTGCTGGCGCAAAAACTCAAACACCAGGTAAACAAACGGCGTCAGGAGCACGCCGCCGGTAAAGGAGGCCAGCGCAATCAGGGTGGTTGGGCTGTCGAGAAACGGTGCCAGTAAAAGGGTCTGGATCAGGGCGTTGAGCGTCACCACTGCAATCAGCAGCGACAGGCGCTGCCAGTACAGGGTAAATCGGTGCCAGTAGTGTTGCGCGAGCCACGCCGAAGCGGTGCCCAGCAGCGGTACGACCAGCATCAAGGGCTGGGTCATTAGCTGTTCGCTGTGCAGCCACAGAATGGCGGCCAGCGTGGGCAGGATCAAGGCGGGCCAGAAACGGCGCGAAAGCAGGATCAGCAGCGCCAGATAGACGCCCTGGGGCAAGAACAGCACCGCCTGCTGGCCGTTCTGGGTCAGGTAAAAACTGAGCGTCCACAGCATCAGCCAGCCGGTGCCCCAGGCCAGCATAATGAACAGCGAGAGGATAATGTGCCGCAGGGAGCGCCGCATCAGTGGCCGTTCAGTAGCTGGTTATCAAGGGCAAAATGCACCAGTTCAATGGTGCTGCTGCACTGCAGTTTGCCCAGCACGTTGGCGCGAT
The DNA here is from genome assembly GCF_025564065.1 of Silvania hatchlandensis. Lineage (GTDB taxonomy): Bacteria > Pseudomonadota > Gammaproteobacteria > Enterobacterales > Enterobacteriaceae > Enterobacter > Enterobacter hatchlandensis. The sequence continues at coordinate 81,692 of NZ_JAMGZK010000034.1, forward strand.
GGACGTGCACGGTTTTGTGGCTGAGCTCGAGCCTGAAGGCAATCTCCTTCACGCTGTCGCCGTTGACCAGCAGCTCGAACACCTCTTTCTCGCGCGGGGTCAGGGCGGCCAGCGCCTGGGACGTCGGCTCCCCGCCGCGCAGGGCTTTGACCGCATCGGCACACAGATAATGACCGCCCATCCCGACCGAGCGCACCGCCTGCACCAGCTCCTCCGGGCCGCAGCGTTTGGTGAGATACCCGCTGGCACCGGCATCCAGCGCACTTTGTACAAAGGCCGGCGTATCATAGATGCTCAGAATAATGGCGCGAAACGTCGGGCGCTGCTGGCGCAGGCGTTTGAGCAGGCTAAGACCGTTTTCATCCGGCATGGCGACGTCGAGCACGGCGACGTCGATGGCGTCGCGGGTCAGCGCGGGCCAGGCCTCAGCGGCGTTGCTGTACTGGCCTTCGACCACCAGATCCTCTTCCAGATTTAACAGCTGGGCGAACCCGGAGCGAACCACCACATGGTCATCCACCAGCACCACTTTGATCATGTCCGATACCTTTGATGAATAGTTTGCCTATGATGCCTGTCAGGGCAGGGGTGGCAATCCTGTGCCTGTGGTTATGTAACGGATGTAACATAATTGCAATAAATGGATCGTTTTGGCTGTGGAAGGGGGGAGTGGCAGCGGTGGTGGTTCATATTTCCTCGTGCCAGCCTTCTCCCCAAAATTAACTATCTATTGCCACTTTTTTTCTAAAAACGATTCGGCATTAACGATGCTTTTTAATTCCTTTATCAAAATTCCGCCGCCAGAAATACTGCCTCCATAACAACCAGGGGAGCAGACATTATGGCAATTTCATCGCGTATCACCTTACTTGGCGCCCTGGCGCTGTGGGCATTCCAGGCGCAAGCGGTGGATGTCACCGTCGCCTATCAAACCTCGGCTGAGCCCGCCAAAGTGGCCCAGGCGGACAACACCTTCGAGAAAGCCAGCGGCGCGAAAGTGGACTGGCGTAAGTTCGACAGCGGCGCCAGCATTGTGCGGGCGCTGGCCTCCGGCGACGTGCAGATTGGCAACCTCGGCTCCAGTCCGCTGGCGGTCGCTGCCAGTCAGCAGGTGCCCATCGAAGTGTTCCTGCTCGCCTCCCAGCTCGGGAATTCCGAAGCGCTGGTGGTGAAGAAAAACATCACCAAACCCGAAGACCTGATCGGTAAACGCATCGCGGTGCCGTTTATCTCTACCACCCATTACAGCCTGCTCGCCGCCCTGAAACACTGGGGGATCAAGCCGGGCCAGGTCGAGATCATCAACCTGCAGCCGCCAGCGATCATCGCCGCCTGGCAGCGGGGCGACATCGACGGGGCCTACGTCTGGTCGCCAGCGGTGAACGAGCTGGAGAAAGACGGCAGCGTGCTGACCGACTCCGCCCAGGTGGGGCAGTGGGGAGCGCCAACCCTCGACGTGTGGGTGGTGCGCAAAGACTTCGCTGAGAAGCACCCGGAGATCGTGAAGGCCTTCGCCAAAAGTGCCATCGACGCGCAGCAGCCCTACATTTCTAACCCGGACGAGTGGCTAAAACAGCCTGCCAATCTCGAAAAACTCGCCCGTCTGAGCGGCGTGCCCGAGGCCGACGTGCCGGGACTGGTGAAAGGGAATACCTACCTGACCCCTGCCCAGCAGCTGCAGCAGCTGGCAGGCCCGGTCAATAAAGCGATTATCGACACCGCCGGATTCCTGAAAGAGCAGGGCAAAGTGCCCGCCGTGGCGACCGATTACAGCCAGTACGTGACCGATCGTTTCGTGAAATAACCGGAGGCCGCGATGCTGCATATTTCCAACCTTTACGCCGATTACCACGGCAAACCGGCGCTCGAAGATATCAACCTGACGCTGGACAGCGGCGAGCTGCTGGTGGTGCTGGGACCTTCGGGCTGCGGCAAGACCACCTTGCTCAATCTGGTGGCCGGGTTTGTGCCTTATCAGCGCGGCAGTATTCAGCTGGCGGGCCAGCGGGTGGAAGGGCCGGGAGCAGATCGCGGCGTGGTGTTCCAGAACGAAGGGCTGCTGCCGTGGCGTAACGTGCAGGAAAACGTCGCCTTTGGCCTGCAGCTGGCAGGCACCGCGCGGGAAGCACGGCTGAATATCGCCCGGGAAATGCTGAAAAAGGTCGGGCTGGAGGGGGCGGAAAAACGCTTTATCTGGCAGCTCTCCGGCGGTCAACGTCAGCGCGTCGGGATCGCCCGGGCGCTGGCGGCCAATCCGCAGCTGTTGCTGCTGGATGAACCCTTCGGGGCGCTGGATGCGTTTACCCGGGAACAGATGCAAACCCTGCTGCTGCGCCTGTGGCATGAGACCGGCAAGCAGGTACTGCTGATCACCCATGACATCGAGGAAGCGGTGTTTATGGCGACCGAACTGGTGCTGCTGTCGCCGGGGCCGGGGCGGGTGCGGGAGCGCCTGGCGCTCAATTTTGCCCGCCGTTTTGTCGCCGGTGAACCGGTGCGCAGCATTAAATCCGATCCGGACTTTATCGCCCAGCGCGAGTATGTGCTGAGCCGGGTGTTTGACCAGCGGGAGGCCTTCTCATGAGCATTGTGGTGAATGACAAAACGGCGCAAAAGCGCCTGTCGCTACGCTGGCCCTTGTCGCGCCAGCTGACGCTGAGCATCGGCACGCTGCTGGTCCTGCTGACAGTGTGGTGGGCGGTGGCGGCCCAGCAGTGGGTGAGCCCGCTGTTCCTGCCCGCGCCAGGGCAGGTCCTGACAAAATTATTCTCGATTGCCGGTCCGCAAGGGTTTATGGATGCCACCCTGTGGCAACACCTGGCGGCGAGTCTCGGGCGCATTCTGGTGGCGCTGCTGGCGGCGGTGATTATCGGTATCCCGGTGGGGATCGCGATGGGGCTCAGTCCGACGGTGCGCGGGATCCTCGATCCGTTGATCGAACTCTACCGACCGGTGCCGCCGCTGGCCTATCTGCCGCTGATGGTGATCTGGTTTGGCATCGGTGAAACCTCGAAGATCCTGCTGATCTATCTGGCGATTTTCGCCCCGGTGGCGATGTCGGCAGTAGCGGGGGTCAAAAGTGCCCAGCAGGTGCGGCTCCGGGCGGCACAGTCGCTGGGGGCGAGCCGCGCGCAGGTACTGTGGTTTGTGATTTTACCCGGCGCGCTGCCGGAGATTTTAACCGGACTGCGCATTGGGTTAGGCGTGGGCTGGTCGACACTGGTGGCGGCGGAGCTTATTGCCGCGACGCGTGGGTTAGGGTTTATGGTGCAGTCGGCGGGGGAATTCCTGGCGACCGACGTGGTACTGGCCGGGATCATGGTGATCGCCGTGATCGCCTTTGGTTTAGAACTGGGGCTGCGCGCGCTACAGCGCCGTCTGACGCCCTGGCATGGAGAGATACAATGAGTGAACGTCTGACCATTACCCCGCTGGGGCCGTACATTGGTGCGCAGATTTCGGGTCTGGATGTGACCCGGCCGTTAAGCGATAACCAGTTTGAGCAGCTGTATCATGCGGTGCTGCGCCATCAGGTGGTGTTCCTGCGCGAGCAGGCGGTGACCCCGCAGCAGCAGCGCGCGCTGGCCCTGCGCTTTGGCGATCTGCACATTCACCCGGTCTATCCGCATGCGGAAGGCGTTGAAGAAATTATCGTGCTGGATACTCATAACGATAACCCGCCGGATAACGACAACTGGCACACCGACGTGACCTTTATTGAGACCCCGCCAGCCGGGGCGATTCTGGCGGCGAAGCTGCTGCCGGAAACGGGCGGTGACACGCTGTGGACCAGCGGGATTGCGGCGTATGACGCGCTGTCCGAACCGTTTAAACAGCTGTTGAGCGGACTGCGCGCCGAGCACGATTTTAAGAAATCGTTCCAGGAATATAAGTACCGCAAGACAGAAGAAGAGCATCAGCGCTGGCTGGAGGCGGTGGCGAAACATCCGCCGCTGCTGCATCCGGTGGTGCGTACCCATCAGGTCAGCGGCAAGCAGGCGCTGTTCGTCAATGAGGGCTTCACCACCCGAATTGTCGATGTGAGTGAGAAAGAGAGCGCGGCGCTGTTAGGGTTCCTGTTTGCCCATATCACCAGGCCGGAGTTCCAGGTGCGCTGGCGCTGGCAGGAAAACGATCTGGCGATCTGGGATAACCGGGTGACCCAGCACTACGCCAATGCGGATTACCTGCCGCAGCGACGCATCATGCAGCGTGCGACGATTTTGGGGGATAAACCTTTCTTCCGTGCGGGCTGATCCCCGCACCCCGGCCCTCTCCCCAAAGGGGCGAGGGAGAAAAGCTATACGTGCTCATCTTCACACACGGCACCTGACTGTCCCTCTCCCTTCCAGGGAGAGGGTTAGGGTGAGGGTGCTAAATGTGCTTCGATATAGCGCTGATAGCGGCTGGCCTTCAGGTAGCACAAGTCCACCAGCACCAGCCCATCCACGCAGTTGTTGAACGCCGGGTCGCTGCCAAAATCGATAAACTGTACCCCACCGGGCTCGCAGAGTTCGGAATACTGTTTATACAGCGGCGGGATACCGCAGCCCAGATTGCCGAGCAGTGATTTCAGGCGGGTCAGGTCTTCGACGTAATCGACCCCCGCAAACTGCGCCAGCACGTCGGGCAGCGAAGCCGGATAAGGCTGGCGCGATACGGCCAGAGGATGGCTGGCCGGGAACCACAGCCGGTAAAATGCCACCAGCAGATCCCGCGCCGCGGGCGGTAATCCACCCGAGATCGAAACCGGGCCGAACAGGTAGCGATAGTGCGGATAACGCGCCAGATAAGCGCCAATTCCAGACCATAAATAGTCCAGCCCACGGCGGCCCCAGTAGCGCGGCTGAATAAAGCTGCGCCCAAGCTCAATGCCGTGCGCCAGCACGTCTTCCATTTTGTCGTCGTAATGAAACAGGCTGTAGCTGTACAGCCCCCCGAGCCCACGGTTTTCGACCTGTTGAGCGGTGGGCATAAAACGATACGCCCCGACGATCTCCAGATCCTCGTTATCCCACAAAATCAGATGCAGATAGTCGTCGTCATAGCTGTCGGTATCCCGACGTTTGCCGCTGCCTTCACCCACCGCGCGAAACGCCACTTCACGCAAACGCCCCAGCTCACGCAATATCGGCACATCTTCCTGACCGTTGCGCTGCCACAGATAGATGGTTTTGCCATCGCCGGTTTTCCCCAGACATTCTGTCTGGGCCAGCGCGCGCTTGAGCGTGGCTCGGTCTTCTGGCCGGGCAATGGCGGATTGTGTTTTGAACCTGCCCGGCAGTCCCTTGCCAAGACGTATCACGTGCTGACGGCACTGTTCAGCCATCTCACGCGGGGAGAGCGTGGCGCTGAACCAGTGGCTCCAGGGGATCTGCTGACCAATTTTAATCGGCAGTCGACTGTGCTGACGGCGGAACATCTGCTGCATCAGAAGCAGCATCGACAGCGTGGGGGAAATCAGCGTGCTGGCATAAAACAGCAGGCTGTTGTGCGCATGAATATGCACCGGCAGCAGCGGGACGCGCAGCTTGCTCGCCATCTTAATAAAGCCGGAGTGCCATTTTTTATCGCGGATACCGTGGCGCGTCGGGCGCGAGACTTCGCCCGCCGGGAAGAAAATCAGCACGCCCGCGTTTTGCAGATGCTGTTCCATCTGCACGAGCGATGTTTTGGCGGTTTTGCCGCCCAGATTATCCACCGGAATAAACAGCGAGCTGAGCGGTTCAAGATGGGTCAGCAGGCGGTTAGTCACGACTTTGACATCACGCCGCACGCGGGAAACGGCGTACATCAGCGCCAGCCCGTCGAGGGTGCCCGTTGGATGATTTGAGATGATGACCAGCGGGCCATGTTCGGGGATTTGTTCGAGATCGCGGGATGAGATAGTGCAGAGAATATCAAGATGTTCCAGAACCTGTTCCACCATATCGAGTCCTTTCAGGTGGGGGTGGTCGGCGGCGAACTGCTGGAACTCCTCTTCGTGTAATACTTTGCTTAACAGCCTTTTTTGCCAGGGTGCAGGCCTCGCCTGCGGCCAAAGATCGTCGAGAACGCTGTCGAGACTAAACATGGTAGCTCCTCCTGCTGTCTTTCCCGGACAGTAGAATAGCCAGATGTCGTTTGCATTGCAGAGGGGTGAAGATTGTGTGGAAGGCCCGGTAGCGCTACGCCACCGGGCAAAGCGGATTAACGCAGAATTTTCTTCTCGGCCAGATCCAGCGCGAAGTAGCTGAAGATCAGATCCGCGCCCGCGCGTTTGATCGCGCCCAGGCTTTCGAGGATCACTTTCTCTTCGTCGATCGCCCCCGCCTGAGCGGCGAATTTGATCATCGCGTACTCACCGCTCACCTGGTAGGCGCCCAGCGGCAGCTCGGTGCGTTCGCGGATATCGCGCAGGATATCAAGGTATGCGCCAGCCGGTTTCACCATCAGGCAATCGGCACCCTGGGCTTCGTCGAGCAGCGATTCACGAATCGCTTCCCGGCGGTTGAGCGGGTTCATCTGGTAGGTTTTGCGATCGCCTTTCAGTGCGGTACCGGCTGCTTCACGGAACGGGCCGTAGAACGACGAGGCGAATTTGGTGGAGTAGGACATGATCGCCGTATCGGTAAAGCCTGCCGCGTCCAGCGCCTGGCGAATGGCCTGCACCTGGCCATCCATCGCGGCCGACGGGGCGATAAAGTCAGCGCCAGCGGCGGCGGCAATCACCGCCTGCTTGCCCAGATTGATCAGGGTCGCGTCGTTATCGACGCCGTGATCGCACAGCACGCCGCAGTGGCCATGCGACGTGTATTCGCAGAAGCAGGTGTCGGACATGACAATCATCTCCGGCACGGTTTGTTTGGCAATGCGCGACATACGCGCCACCAGACCGTCTTCCTTCAGCGCATCGCTGCCGGTGGCATCGGTATGGTGTGAAATGCCGAAGGTCATGATTGAGCGGATACCGGCATTGGCAATGCGCTCAATTTCGCGCGCCAGGTGCTTCTCGGGAATGCGCATCACGCCCGGCATGGCCTCGATGGCTTTATAGTCATCGATCTCTTCTTCAACAAAAATCGGCAACACCAGATCGTTTAAGGTCAGGGATGTCTCTTCAAACATGGCGCGCAGGGCGGGGGATTTGCGCAGACGACGGGGACGAGCAATTAAATCGGTCATGAGATGCCTGAGGTTTGTGGAACAAGGAAGGCTAGTGTAACTGAAATAAAATCTGTCTGTTTTACGAAAATTGTCGTTTATTTCTCAAGCATTGCCGCTGCGTATATACCTCACCCCGGAGCGCTTTCACGTTAAATAAGCGTCCGGGGGAGCGTTTGTTTGCTGAATAATGATGATCAGGAGGCCGGAATCACCCGCGGTTTGTTCTCGCTCATTTCGACCACCAGCTGATTAACGCCGTCGCTCATATTGACGAAGCGCGTCTGCGGCGAACGCGTTACCACCACAAATACACCCACGTTAGACTGCGGGATCATCGCCATATAGGTGATAAATCCGCCGCCGCCGCCGGTTTTCTGAATAATCCCCGGACGCCCGTTCTTCGGTGCCAGATAGACCCAGCCCAGGCCCAGCGCGTCAGCACGGCCCGGAACATCCATGCCAATCACCCGCGTCAGCTGGCTGCGCTGATAGATCAGGGTTTGCATTCTGTCGGCCTGATTGCTGCGCGAATAGAAATCGGAGGAGAGGAACTGCTGCATCCAGCGCATCATGTCCCCCGGCGTGGAGTAAACGCCGCCGCTGCCCACGGCAGCAAGGGTGTTGTTACACGGGCTGGCCCCTTTCTCTGCCACCATCAGGCGCTTGCACTGATCGGGGGAGGGGGTAAAGGTGGTGTCTTTCATCCCCAGCGGACGGGCAATTTGCTCGTCAAACAGCTGGCTGTAAGGTTTACCGGTGGCGGTGGCCAGCGCATCGGCCAGCAGATCAAACGCCAGGTTGGAGTAGGCGGCCTGCGAGCCCGGAGCTGATTTCAGGCTGGCAGTCGACAGCCAGTTCCAGCGCTGATCGCGGGTTGGCCAGACGAAGACCGGACGGTGTGCGGCGCCACCCGGCTGTTCGCGCGGCAGGGCGCTGGTGTGGGTCGCCAGGTTGACCAGCGTGATCGGTGCGCCCTGGTACGTTGGCACATGGGCCCCCGGTGGCGCATATTTGCTGAGCGGATCGTTCAGTTTCACTACGCCCTGGTCGAGCATTTTCACCAGCATCTCGCTGGTCATTAATTTGGTCAGGGAGGCGATGCGCACCACGGAATCAAGCTGCGGGTGGATGTTATTGCCCGGACGCGTTTCACCAAAGCTGCGGAATACGCGCTGGTTACCGTCAATTGCCACCAGTGCCATCCCGGTTGCGCCGCTGCCATAAAAAATAAGATTCGCGTAACGATCAACAACATCGGAAGCGAAAGCCGGATCGGCAATAGGCTGGGCAGCTTGCACGCTGGTGAGGCTGGCGGCGTACAACACGGCAGAAAGTAACAGACAACGTTTCAACGAAAGCATCCATGAAGTGAATGAAAAAGTATGCGTATTTATACTATTAAACCGCGGTTTGCAAAGGCCTGAACAGGCTAACCATAGCGAGAAAAACGTAACCGCGGGTAAATACGAACAATTTCGTGACAGACGATCTCCCGTTTTGTGACATTGCGCTTATGATAGGCGCGCATTGAGTCCGCCTTTTCGCGCCGGGAGAGGCCTCACGGGCGAACTAATGCCAGGCTGACAGGTCTGATAATCCGTCGTCTACAGCAGTGTTTATAACAAAAAAAGAAGGAAGCATTATGTTCAAGTCGTTTTTCCCCAAACCGGGACCCTTTTTTCTTTCGGCCTTTATTTGGGCCCTGGTCGCCGTCATTTTCTGGCAGGCGGGCGGGGGTGCCTGGCTTGAGCGTCTGACGGGCGCGACCGGTGATGTGCCCATCAGCGCGGCGCGTTTCTGGTCCCTGAGCTATCTGCTGTTTTACGCGTACTACGCCCTGTGCGTCGGGGTGTTTACCCTGTTCTGGGTGATCTACTCGCCGCACCGCTGGCAGTACTGGTCGATTCTTGGTACGGCGCTGATCATCTTTGTCACCTGGTTTCTGGTGGAAGTGGGCGTGGCGGTCAACGCCTGGTATGCCCCGTTCTATGACCTGATCCAGACGGCGCTTAGCTCGCCGCATAAAGTCACCATTAATCAGTTCTATCACGAGGTGGGGATCTTCCTCGGGATTGCGCTCATCGCCGTTATCATTGGCGTGATGAATAACTTTTTTGTCAGCCACTACGTGTTCCGCTGGCGTACCGCGATGAACGAATACTATATGGCGCACTGGCAGCAGCTGCGTCATATCGAAGGGGCGGCCCAGCGTGTGCAGGAAGACACCATGCGCTTCGCCTCAACCCTTGAGGATATGGGGGTCAGCTTTATTAACGCCATTATGACTCTGATCGCCTTCCTGCCGGTGCTGGTAACCCTTTCCGCGCACGTGCCGGAGCTGCCGATTGTCGGCCACCTGCCGTATGGCCTGGTGATCGCCGCGATTGTCTGGTCGCTGATCGGCACCGGCCTGCTGGCGGTGGTAGGGATCAAGCTGCCGGGGCTGGAGTTCAAAAACCAGCGCGTTGAGGCCGCCTACCGTAAAGAGCTGGTGTACGGCGAAGACGATGCCAGCCGCGCATCACCGCCAACCGTACGCGAACTGTTTGGCGCGGTGCGTCGCAACTATTTTCGTCTTTATTTCCACTACATGTATTTCAACATCGCCCGTATTTTATACCTGCAGGTGGACAACGTTTTCGGCTTATTCCTGCTGTTCCCGTCGATTGTGGCCGGTACGATTACGCTCGGTCTGATGACCCAAATTACTAACGTTTTCGGCCAGGTACGCGGATCGTTCCAGTATCTGATCAGCTCCTGGACCACGCTGGTCGAGCTGATGTCCATCTATAAGCGTCTGCGCAGCTTTGAGCGTGAGCTGGATGGCCAGCCGGTACAGGAAGTCACCCATACATTGAGTTAATACAGGGAGTTGTTATGTCTTTTGCCGTACCGCGTGCGTTACCGTTATCGCTGCTGGCTGTGCTGGTGCTGGCCGGGTGTGCCGGGCAGGACGCTGCCCCGCTGAAAAAGGGCGAAAAGCCCGTCGATGTGGCAAGCGTGGTGCGGCAAAAAATGCCCGCCACGGTAAAAGATCGTGACCAGTGGGCCTCGGCGCTGGCGAAAACCTTCGAGAGCCAGAAAATTGCCCCCACCGAGGAGAATATCTGCTCGGTGCTGGCTGTGGCGCAGCAGGAGTCGATGTATCAGTCCGACCCGGCGGTGCCTGGCCTGAACAAGATTGCCTGGAAGGAGATTGACCGACGGGCGGAAAAACTGCACATCCCGGCGTTCCTGGTGCATACGGCGCTAAAAATCAATTCGCCGAACGGCAAGAGCTACAGCGAGCGGCTGGATACGGTGAAAACCGAGAAGCAGCTGAGCGCGATTTTCGATGACATGATCGGTATGGTGCCGATGGGGCAGACGCTGTTTGGCTCCCTCAACCCGGTGCATACCGGCGGGCCGATGCAGGTCAGCATCGCCTTTGCTGAGAAACACACCAACGGCTACCCGTGGAAAATCGAGAATACGGTCCGTCAGGAGGTCTTCTCCCTGCGCGGTGGCCTGTGGTTTGGCACCTACCATCTGCTGAATTATCCCGCCAGCTACACTGCGCCACTCTACCGCTTTGCTGACTTTAACGCGGGCTGGTACGCCAGCCGCAACGCCGCATTCCAGAACGCCGTCAGCCGCGCCAGCGGCGTGAAGCTGGCGCTGGACGGGGATTTGATTGCCTACGGCAGCAGCAATGCCGGTAAAACCGAACTGACGGTGCGTAAGCTCGCTGGCAAGCTGGGGATGAGCGACAGTGAGATCCGCCGTCAGCTTGAAAAAGGCGACAGTCTGGCGTTTGAGAAGACCGATTTGTATCTGCAGGTGTATAAGCTGGCGGAGCAGAAAGCCGGGAAGAAACTGCCGAGAGAGATGTTACCGGGGATCCAGCTGGAGAGTCCGAAAATCACCCGTAACCTGACCACCGCGTGGTTTGCCCAGCGCGTGGACGACCGCCGGGCGCGCTGCATGGCGCTGAATTAGTGGTAACGACGCCAGCGCAGCACCAGGGCGATAACGCCGAATACCGCACAGCCCAGCAGGAACGGGATCAAACCAAAAATGGTCCCGACGCCGAGTCCAATCTCAACGCGCGGACGAACGCTATCCTCAACCTGCATCAGGTGCTCGTACACCCCTGGCGCATGGACGAGGATGTTGAGCAGCTGCGAGCCTGCCCAGAAACAGAACAGGACAAACACGGCATAAGCGATATTACCTGGCGTGGAGGTTTTGGGTTGCTTAGTGCTAAAAATCGGCTTCGACATGCTGAAGTCTGCCATAACTGCCTCCGGAATTATCTGCCTGGCCTGGTGCCTGTTGTTCCTGCTGAGTTTGACACCACATCGCGGATGTCAATATCAGAATCGTGGTAAATTGGCCTGGTGAATTCTCCTGGATGAGTGATTTCCGCTTGTCATCACAAAATCGTCACCTTAAGTAAAATTCATTCTCATTTCAGATTTTCCGCATCCGCCACAGACCTGATGGCAAAACTGTGCGAGGATAGATTTTTTCTTCTGGAGCGACCATGAAACTGCCTGCCAAAATCCGCCGTGACTGGCATTACTACGCCTTTGCTATTGGGCTGATCTTTATTCTGAATGGGGTAGTGGGGCTGCTGGGCTTTGAAGCGAAGGGCTGGCAAACCTATGCGGTCGGGCTGGTGACGTGGGTAGTGAGCTTCTGGCTGGCAGGGTTTATCATTCGCCGTCGCCCGGAAGAGCCGACGGCGAACGAAGCCGATTAACCGTTGACCGAGAGCTGCAGCGCGCTGTCGGCGGCGTAGCGTTCCAGCGCCAGTTCAATCAGGCGGGTGATCAGTTCAGGGTAGCTGATACCGCTGGCCTGCCACAGTTTCGGGTACATGCTGATGTTGGTAAAGCCGGGCAGGGTGTTGATTTCATTGATTATCACCCGGTTATCTTCCGTTAAGAAGACGTCGACGCGGGCCATGCCGCGACAGCCCAGCGCCTGATAAGCCTCAATGGCGATGGCGCGGATCCGGTCGTTAACCTCGGCATCCAGCGCGGCGGGAACCACCACCTGCGCGCCCTGGTCATCGATGTACTTGGTATCGTAAGAGTAGAAATCGCTGTTCAGCACCACTTCGCCACAGGTGCTGGCCTGCGGGAAGTCATTGCCCAGCACCGCGCACTCAATTTCACGTCCCTTAATGCCCTGCTCAACGACCACTTTATGATCGAAGGTAAACGCCAGTCGCACCGCGTCGTTGAACTGTGCTTCGCTATTCACTTTGCTGACGCCGACGGAGGAGCCCTGGTTCGCCGGTTTGACGAACAGCGGCAGGCCGAAGCGGGCGCTGAGATCGGCAAATGCGTGCTGCTCGCGGTTGGCACGGGTCAGGGTGACAAACGGCGCCACGTTCAGCCCGGCATCGCGCAGCAGGCGCTTGGTGACGTCTTTATCCATGCAGGCGGCGGAACCGAGCACGTCGGAGCCGACGAACGGCAGATTCGCCATCCGCAGCATCCCCTGCAGGGAGCCATCTTCGCCCAGCGTTCCGTGAACAATCGGGAAAATAACGTCGATTTGCGCAAGCGCCTGCCCACTACGGGCATCGATTAGTTGGCCCTGCATCACGCCTGGCACGGCGGCCACGCTGATTTCTGACGGGTTCAGGGCGATGTGCGCCGGGTCGTCGGCATTGAGCAAATAGCCGGTTTCGTCGTTAACATGCCACTGGCCCTGTTTATCAATCCCCAGCAGCACGACCTCAAAGCGGCTCTTATCAATCGCGTTAACGATATTTTTGGCCGACTGGAGAGACACTTCGTGCTCCGCTGATTTACCCCCAAAGACAATACCTACCCGCAACTTCGCCATCACGTCCACTCATCCTGTCTGACTCAAAGTCCTTACCATATCACGATGCCCGGCGGGATTCGCCGCCTTCTGCCATAATGTTGTGGCACATCATCGAGGGGGGAGAGTGAAGGGAAAAGGTCTGATTATCTGTCTTGTGATTATCGCTGCGATGACAGCGGGCTACCGCTGGCTTCCGTCGCACTACAACCCCTTTGCGCCGCTCCAGCTGGACGATCCCCCCGGCACGCTGACCCAGTTTAAGCTCAGGCGCCTGACCCCTGAACATTGCGAAACGCTGCTGGCGCAGGCTAACGCGCGCCAACTGATCCGCACCCAGTCGGTAGCGGAGACCGGGGGAGAGTGCCCGCTGAGTAACGTGGTGCGGGTGCGCAATTTTGGCCCCGTCAGCCTCAGCAGCAGTTTTCTCGCCAGCTGCCCGCTGGCGCTCAGTTCGGCGCTGTTCGTCAGCCAGCAGGCCCAGCCGCTGACCCGCACCCTGATGGGCAGCAGCCTGACGCGAATTGACCATCTTGGCAGCTTTGCCTGCCGCAATATCTATCACCGCCCCGATGCCCGACGCAGCGAGCATGCCAGCGCGCATGCGCTGGATATCAGCGGCTTTACGCTGGATAACGGCCAGCGGGTGAGCGTTCTGCGCGGCTGGCAGAATGCCAAAACAGAGCCGTGGCTGCGGGCGTTGCTGAGCGCCAGCTGCGGCTACTTTGGTAACGCTCTTGGCCCGGACTATAACGCGGCCCACGCTAACCATTTTCATCTGGGGATGCGCGGATTTGGCTACTGTCCGTAGAGCATAAATCACCAGCCGAAAGGCGAAAATATGTGACATGTTTCACAGATATGATGACTGGGAAGATAAAATGCCGAAGTCATCCCGGTGGCATCTCTGACGCCATACGGCATAACGTAACTTGCTAATCTGGTGGCGAATTCACGCAAAATAAAGACAGTATCAGCTTATGGAATCCTGGAAGGTTAACCTCATCTCGGTCTGGTTTGGTTGTTTTTTCACCGGGCTGGCCATCAGCCAGATTTTACCCTTTTTGCCGCTGTACGTGGCTCAGCTTGGCGTCTCGTCGCACGAGGCGCTGTCGATGTGGTCCGGCCTGACGTTTAGCGTCACCTTCCTGGTGTCGGCCATTGTGTCACCGATGTGGGGCAGCCTGGCGGACCGCAAAGGGCGCAAGCTGATGCTGCTGCGCGCTTCGCTCGGGATGGCCGTTGCGATCCTGCTGCAGGCGTTTGCCACCAACGTCTGGCAGCTCTTTTTGCTGCGCGCGCTGATGGGGCTGACCTCCGGCTATATTCCCAATGCAATGGCGCTGGTGGCCTCGCAGGTTCCCCGGGAGCGCAGCGGCTGGGCAATCAGCACCCTGTCGACTGCGCAGATCAGCGGCGTGATTGGCGGCCCGCTGATGGGTGGCTTCCTGGCCGATCACGTTGGCCTGCGCGCGGTGTTCTTTATTACCGCCTTCCTGCTGATGGTAAGTTTCCTGGTGACCTTCTTTTTAATTAAGGAGGGCGCGCGCCCGAGCGTCAGCAAGGCCCAGCGCCTGAGCGGCAAGGCCGTTTTCGCCTCGTTGCCTTATCCGGGACTGGTGATCAGCCTGTTTGTCACGACGATGGTTATCCAGCTGTGCAACGGTTCAGTGGGGCCGATTCTGGCGCTGTTTATCCAGTCGATGACGCCAGAGAGCAGCAATGTTGCTTTCCTCAGCGGGATGATTGCCGCCGTGCCGGGGGTGTCTGCTCTGATGTCTGCTCCACGGCTGGGCAAGCTCGGGGATCGGATTGGCACCGGGCGTATCCTGATGGCCACGCTGGTGGTGGCGGTGGTGCTGTTCTTTGCCATGTCTTTTGTCACCACCCCGTTCCAGCTTGGGGTCCTGCGCTTCCTGCTGGGCTTTGCCGATGGCGCGATGCTGCCTGCGGTGCAAACCCTGCTGATCAAATATTCCAGCGATCAGGTGACCGGGCGCATCTTCGGGTATAACCAGTCGTTTATGTATTTAGGCAATGTCGCCGGTCCGCTGATGGGGGCTGGCGTGTCGGCGATGGCCGGGTTCCGCTGGGTATTTGCCGCCACCGCTGTGGTGGTACTGTTGAATATTATCCAGCTGGCGTGGGCGATGCGCCGTCGGCAGGCGCAGGTTGCCGCCCGACGCTAAACATGATGTATAATATATTTTTTATGTAACCGTCATTATCATTAATTTGAAATGACGGTTCTTATTTTATATTCATGTGCTGAATAAGATTTAAATTTAATTTAAAAGCCATTATGTCGGGCTGGCGGCGATCTATTTCACAAAAATCCGTTCCGTTTGCTGAAAATAATACTTGCACCCACTTTGCAAGCTGTTCACTGAGTGCTAAGTTCAGAAAAAACCGCTAAGGAAATAGTGCTGTGAAAAATCTCATCGCTGAATTGCTGGTCAAGCTGGCAGAAAAGGAAGAAGAGTCAAAAGAGCTGGTCGCGCAGGTCGAAGCCCTGGAGATCGTGGTTACAGCTTTGTTACGCCAGATGGCGCAAAGCGATCAGCAGGCGCTGATCAAAAGCATTGAAGGGGCGCTGGAGCAAGCCCGGCCCGATGCTGAAGTCCCCGCCCATGACAGCGAAATGCTCCAGCAGTATGTGAACAAATTGTTGCACCACCCGCGCAGCTAGTGACCTTCAGTCTTTCGCCTGCTGTCATAGAACCGTCATATCTGATGCCTATAGTCGCTCTGTTTTATTTTTTTGATGTATTTCTACATGGAGAGAAATAAGTGAAACAGAGCGCACTTTATATCGCATTAATGCCCTTATTATTTACCCCCGTTATTTATGCAGAAACAGCGGCTACCCATCCGGTACTGGAAAACCGTGCCGCGCAGGGGGATATCACCCAGCCAGGCGGCGCGCGTCGCCTGACAGAAGATCAGACCGCTGCCCTGCGCGCCTCGCTGAATGACAAACCGGCTAAAAATATTATTCTGCTGATTGGCGACGGGATGGGCGATTCCGAAATTACCGCTGCGCGTAATTACGCCGAAGGCGCGGGTGGCTTTTTCAAAGGCATTGATGCCCTGCCACTGACCGGGCAATACACTCACTATTCGCTGGATAAAAAATCCGGCAAACCGGATTACGTCACCGATTCTGCCGCCTCTGCCACCGCGTGGACCACCGGGGTGAAAACCTATAACGGCGCGCTGGGTGTAGATATCCACGAGAAAGATCATCAGACCATCCTCGAGCTTGCCAAAGCGGCGGGGCTGGCGACCGGCAACGTTTCAACGGCCGAACTACAGGATGCGACACCGGCAGCATTAGTGGCCCACGTGACCTCACGTAAATGCTATGGCCCGACGGTAACCAGCGAAAAATGCGCCAGCAATGCGCTGGAAAAAGGCGGCAAAGGCTCGATCACCGAACAGCTGCTGAATGCCCGGGCTGACGTCACCCTGGGCGGCGGGGCGAAAACCTTCGCTGAAACCGCAACCACCGGCGAATGGTCGGGCAAAACCCTGCGTGAGCAGGCGCAGGCGCGCGGCTACCAGCTGGTGAGCGACGCCTCGTCCCTGGCCGCCATTACCGAAGCCGGGCAGGATAAGCCGCTGCTGGGGCTGTTTGCTGAGGGCAACATGCCTGTGCGCTGGGAAGGGCCGAAAGCCAGCTATCACGGTAATATTGATAAGCCTGCGGTAACCTGTACGCCAAATCCTAAGCGTAACGATTCGGTGCCAACCCTGGCGGCGATGACCGAGAAAGCCATCTCCCTGCTGAGCAAAAACGAAAAGGGCTTCTTCCTGCAGGTGGAAGGCGCGTCGATCGATAAGCAGGATCACGCGGCGAATCCGTGCGGACAGATTGGCGAAACCGTCGATCTGGACGAAGCGGTGCAGAAGGCGCTGGCGTTCGCGAAGCAGGACGGTAACACGCTGGTTATTGTTACCGCTGACCATGCCCATGCCAGCCAGATCGTGGCCCCGGACACCAAAGCACCGGGCCTGACCCAGGCGCTGACCACCAAAGACGGTGCGGTGATGGCAATGAGCTACGGCAACTCGGAAGAGGAGTCGATGGAACATACCGGCAGCCAGCTGCGCATCGCGGCCTACGGCCCGCATGCGGCTAACGTGGTGGGTCTGACGGATCAAACCGATCTGTTCTACACCATGAAAGCGGCGTTAAGCCTGAAGTAACCTCGCTGCCCGGCAGGAATTTTCCCCTGTCGGGTGGTTTTTTTATC
The DNA here is from genome assembly GCF_025564065.1 of Silvania hatchlandensis. Taxonomy (GTDB): domain Bacteria; phylum Pseudomonadota; class Gammaproteobacteria; order Enterobacterales; family Enterobacteriaceae; genus Enterobacter; species Enterobacter hatchlandensis. The sequence goes on from NZ_JAMGZK010000034.1 coordinate 98,914, forward strand.
AGCACCGACCAGACTTAGGGTGAACATTCACTGAAGGATAGTGCTATGAAAATCACACTGCTGGTTACTCTGCTATTCAGCCTGTTCTCACTCGTCCCGGCGGGCGCGCAAGATAAACAACCCACCCCGCAGCAGCAACGTATGACCACCTGCAATCAGCAGGCCACCGCGCAGGCGCTGAAAGGCGATTCCCGCAAAACTTACATGAGCGATTGCCTGAAAAATTCCTCGTCTAAACCGGCCGAAAAAAGCCTGACGCCGCAGCAGCAAAAGATGCGTGAATGCAACGTACAGGCGACTGAGCAGTCCCTGAAAGGGGATGACCGTAACAAGTTTATGAGTGCCTGTTTGAAGAAATCTGTCTAGTTCAAAAGGGTGAGCCGCGGCGGCGGCTCACCCGAAATTTCATACTTAGCTTTTTGTAACCATTTCTATAATTTGGGAAATTCTATACAGATCAGAGAATTCCCAAAATCATATGAATGATGAAAACATTTATACCAAAGCCTTTGCCCGAGAAGGAATAAATCAACCTCGTTCGGCAGATGAGCATTACCGGTCTGGTTTGCGTTTTGCGCGTCGGCTGCGTTTACCGAGGACGGCGGGTCTGGCTATTCTCTTTTTCCCTGTTGCCAGCGTGCTGGTTGAGGAGTCGGTCGCCGGGAGCTGGTGGCTGCTGCTGGTCGGCTGGGCGTTCGTCTGGCCCCACCTGGCCTGGCAACTGTCGGCCCGTTCCGCCGATCCCTGTCATAGCGAAATTGTGAACCTCAAAGTCGATGCCATTATTGCCGGGATCTGGATCGGCCTGATGGAGATGAACTCAATGCCCACCGCCGCGCTGGTGATGATGATGGGCATGAACCTGATGGGGACAGGGGGGTTGCGCCTGTTTGGATCCGGGACGCTGATGGCCACCCTGGCGGTGATCGTGACCCTGCAATTAACCCACGGGGAGCCGCATTACACCAGCACGCCGCTGGAGAGTCTGCTGGCGCTGCCAGTGCTGGTCGCCTATCCTCTGCTCTTCGCCTGGGTTAGCCATCGCACCACTACCCGCCTGTCCGAGCATAAACGGCGGCTGGAATTGATGAGTAATCTGGACGGGATGACCGGGGTGTTTAACCGCCGTCACTGGGAATTACTGCTGCGCACCGAATTTGAAAACTGCCGCCGCTACCACCGCAGTGCCACCATTCTGCTGATCGATATCGATCACTTTAAGAGCATTAACGATACCTGGGGCCATGACGTTGGCGATCAGGCGATCATCGCCGTCACCCGTCAGCTGCAGCTCACGCTGCGCGCCTGCGATATGGTGGGGCGTTTTGGCGGGGATGAATTTACGGTGATCATGAGCGGGACGTCGCCGGAAAGTGCGATCGCGGCGATGTCCCGGGTCCACGAGCGGCTGGCCGATTTTCACCTGCCCGCTGCGCCGCAGGTCAGGCTCAGCATCAGCGTGGGCGTGGCGCCGTTAACGTCGTCGATGGTGCATTATCAGGAGTGGTTGAAAGCGGCAGATATCGCGCTGTATCGGGCGAAAAATGCCGGACGTAACCGCACCGAAGTGGCGGCCTGACGCCCGGCAATCGGTCAGGATTTACTCAGCAGTTCTGATTTTTCCATGCACTTGCTCATAGCTTCAATCACCGCCGAGCGGAACCCGCGCTCCTCGAGAACACGCACCGCTTCGATAGTGGTGCCGCCCGGTGAGCAGACCATGTCTTTCAGTTCGCCCGGATGTTTACCGGTTTCCAGCACCATTTTGGCGGAACCCATTACCGCCTGCGCTGCAAATTTATAGGCCTGCGCGCGCGGCATACCCCCCAACACCGCCGCATCTGCCATCGCTTCGATAAACATAAAGACGTAAGCGGGTGCCGATCCACTGACCCCCACCACCGGATGGATCATCGCTTCGGCAATCACTTCGGCTTCGCCAAAGCAGCGGAAGATGTTGATCACATCGGCCGTCTCTTCTGACGTCACCAGCGCGTTAGGGGTGATGGACGTCATGCCTGCGTTAACCAGCGACGGGGTGTTCGGCATGGCGCGGACGATTTTGCGATCGTGACCCAGCGCGCGTGCCAGTTGATCGAGGGTGACGCCGGCGGCAATCGACACCACCAGCGTCTCTTTATTCAGGCTGGAGGTGATGTCGCCCAGCACTTTGAGCATGATATTGGGCTTGACCGCGCCGAAGACGATATCGGCGACCTGGGCCACTTCCTGCGCGCTTTGCGCGGCGTTGATCCCGTACTGGTCGTGCAGGGCGGCGACTTTGTCCGGCGACGGGGTATAGACCCAAATCTGGCCGGGCAGCACCTGACCGCTGGCAATCAGGCCGCCGAGAATGGCTTTACCCATGTTACCGCAGCCAATAAAACCGATTTTTTTGTCCATCACGTCTCCCTCTTAAGCGTTGTTATGTCTGTGGAACTTTAGCCTATCGCGGTTTTTTACGCAGCATTAAAGCGTCTGCGGCTTTGCCTGGGGTGTAAAGCAGGCGACAATGGCGCGCAACGTTGTCAGCCGGGGAGAAAACATGGCGATTTGGGTGGATGCCGATGCGTGTCCAAATGTGATTAAAGAGATCCTGTTTCGCGCCGCCGAGCGCGTTCAGATGCCGATGACGCTGGTGGCGAACCAAAATATCCGCGTGCCGCCTTCGCGCTTTATCCGCTCCATGCGGGTACCGGCCGGGTTTGATGTGGCCGATAACGAAATTGTGCGCCTGTGCAGCCCGGAGGATCTGGTGATCACCGCCGATATTCCGCTGGCAGCAGAAGTGCTGGAGAAAGGTGCCGCCGCGCTGAATCCGCGCGGTGAACGCTATTCCCCGGCGACAATCCGCGAAAAGCTGACGATGCGTGACTTTATGGACACGATGCGCGCCAGCGGTATCCAGACCGGCGGACCGGATGGATTATCCCAGCGCGACCGGCAGCTGTTTGCGGCAGAGCTGGACAAGTGGCTGCTGGAAGTGAAGCGTCGTCAGGGCTAATCGCTCATTATATTAATGATTGTGCTACCCTACGCGCGTTGTGGGGTTGTCAACGGCAGGTGGGTTCAGGTAAGGTGAGCGCACCCGTCAATGCCATCATTTCTTTACAGGATAACCCCTGATATTTCTGGGATTGACTGAATTGTAATTTTAATAACACGCCTGATGTAATACATTTTTTACGCTTACTTTATGTACTAGTTTAATGGTATTATTGCGCGCTTTTCGACTTCACGCTCCGCACGCCTGCGGCCTCAAGGGGAACACCTGGATATGACCCAGCCTATTTTTTTAATTGGCCCCCGCGGCTGTGGAAAAACAACCGTCGGTCTTGAACTGGCGCGCCTTTGCCAGAGTCAGTTTGTTGATACCGACCACTGGTTGCAGACCCACGCCGGAAAAAGCATCGCCGAGATCGTCGAGCAGGAAGGCTGGGAGAGTTTCCGCGCCCGCGAAACGGCTACCCTTGAAGCGGTCACCGCCGCGTCCGGGATCATCGCCACCGGCGGCGGCATTATTTTGTCTCCTTACAACCGGCAGTTTATGCGCGAGAAGGGGATTGTGATTTACCTGAGCGCCCCGGTACCGGTGCTGGTAGAACGCCTGGAAGCGTCCCCGGAAGAGGGACAGCGCCCGACACTGACCGGCAAGCCGATCGGTGAAGAGGTGAGTGCAGTGCTGGCCGAACGCGACGCGCTCTATCGCGAAGCCGCCCACCACATCGTCGATGCCTCGTTAACTCCCGCCCAGGTGGTGCAGCACATCGTCAGGGTGCTGGATCTGGCATGCGCCAGTTAACTGAAGTCTATACTGATAGTTCAGCCATCAAATAAGGATGAACTATGCCAACCAGACCTCCCTATCCGCGTGAAGCCCGCATCGTTGCCGTTGAAAAGGGCGCCACGGGCCACACCGTCACCTGGTATCAACTGCGCGCCGACCATCCGAAACCTGATTCGCTGATCAGCGAGCATGAAACGGAGCAGGAAGCGCAGGATGCCAAAGTGCGTTACGAAGATCCCGATAAGACCTGAGCCTTTTCTGAAAGCGAAAAAAACGTGCTGCTGTCACACTTTTCAGACAGAAAAAACCGTTAATGGAGGGAATGTTCAGGTTTAACAGCGACATTGTTTTTCAGCGCCGGATATTTACATTCCGGCTTCTGAAACAGCTGCTACGCTTGTCAGCGGTTAATTAATGAACAGAAATCGTACAGCGAAGTGAGACTGTGTCATGGCAGTAGTAGTGAGTAGAGAAAGGCGAGAACGATGAAAGCAACGTTGGCGATCCTCACCATTGGGGTAGTCCCGGTAAGCGAAGTATTACCGCTCTTAACCGAGCATGTGTCTGAACAACAAATTACCCATCACAGTCTGCTGGGCAAGTTGAGTCGGGAAGAGGTCATGGAGGACTACGCCCCTGACGCCGGCGACGTAGTGTTGCCGACGCTTCTTTGCGACGGCGGGCTGGCAAACGTCTCGCTTCGCAAGATCGAGCGTGCCCTGCAAAGCGTGATCGAAGTGCTCGATAATCAAGGTTATGACGTGATCCTGCTGATGAGCACCGCCAATATTACCGGGCTGGTTGCCCGCAAGGCGATCCTGCTGGAGCCAATGCGGATCATTCCGCCGCTGGTGGGATCGATTGTCGACAGCCATCAGGTTGGGGTGATCGTACCGATCCCGGAACTGCTGGAAAACCAGTCGCAGAAGTGGCAAGGGCTGGTCAATGCGCCGCTGCTTGCGGTGGCCAATCCCATCTGGGACAGCGAAGCAAAACTGATTGACGCCGGACGGGATCTGCTGGATCGCGGGGCCGACGTGCTGATGCTCGACTGCCTTGGTTTTCACCAGCGTCACCGTGACTTATTGCAAAAAACGCTGGACGTACCGGTGCTGCTTTCCAACGTGCTGGTTGCCCGCCTGGCCTCGGAATTACTGGTGTAATGATTTTACGTGACAGGCATGGAGTGTCACCCCTATATTGGATTCACATCCAACGACAATAAGGACCAGTCCATGCTTCAAAGTAATGAATACTTTTCCGGTAAAGTGAAATCCATTGGTTTTACCAGCAGCATTACTGGCCGTGCCAGTGTCGGCGTGATGGCGGAAGGCGAGTATGCCTTCGGTACCGCACAGCCTGAAGAGATGACCGTCGTGAGCGGCTCGCTGAAAGTGTTATTGCCGGGTGAAACCGAGTGGAAGGTCTATAACCCAGGCGATGTGTTCAACGTGCCGGGCCACAGCGAATTCCACCTGCAGGTGGCTGAACCTGCGTCCTACCTGTGTCGTTACCTGTAAAAAAAAGAGCCGGGTTAACCCGGCTCTGATTCTTCGCTTTGAAGCCTCAACGCTGCGCTTCGCCGCCTAATCCTTCGACAAGACTCTGAATTAACGCCGCCAGTTCACCCGTCATCAGAATGAAATCCGCATCGAAACGCTGGGCATAATCGTCCCGGTCGATATCGTCGTTCTGATCGCGCAGCTCGTCGCAGAATTTCAGGCGTTTAATCGAGCCATCGTCACACATTACAAACTGAATACGCTGCTGCCAGTCGAGGGCCAGCTTGGTGACCAGTTTCCCCGCTTCGATATGCACCGCGATTTCGTCGCTGACCAGATCCTGCTTCCTGGCGCGGATCACGCCGCCGTCTTCGAGGATCGCTTTCAGTTCGGCTTCATCCAGCAGCTGGAAACCTTGCGCCACGCTGTTGGCGCGCACCCACTCGGTCAGCGTCAGCTCGATTGGATTTTCCATCGTCAGCGGCACCACCGGCAGCGAGCCCAGGCTCTTACGCAGCAGGGCCAGCGTGTCTTCGGCTTTTTTGGCGCTGGCGCAGTCGACCATAATTAAACCGTTCACTGTATCAATCCACATCATCGTCTGGTTGAAGCGGCTAAAGGCGCGCGGCAGCAGCGAGTGCAGGACTTCATCTTTCAGTGAATCTTTTTCGGTTTTTTTCAGCTTGCGGCCCTGTTCGGCCTCCAGCTTAGAAATTTTGGCTTCCAGCGCCTGTTTAACCACCGGCGATGGCAGGATTTTCTCTTCCTTGCGCGCGCAGATGATGATTTGACCATTGGTTGTGTGGGTCAGCGCATCGCTCTGCGATCCCATCGGCGGAACCCAACCTGTTTTCGCCATCTCCTGGCTGCCACACGGGGTAAATCCGTAAAGGGCTAACTGTTTTTCCATCTCGTCTGCGCGAAGCTCGACGTCGCGGCTGAGACGGTAAACCATCAAATTTTTGAACCACAGCATGATAATTTCCACGGCCTTGTCGTTAAATGCAGCGGGCATGATAGCGAATTGTCGCATCGCTTGCATTGCTAATCGGGTAGCGGGCTTCTACTCTGTTGATAATCAAAAAAATGAGGAGTGTCCTGTGCGTATTGGTATTGATCTCGGCGGCACCAAAACAGAAGTGATCGCCCTTGGCGAGCAGGGGGAGCAGCTTTTTCGCCATCGTCTGCCGACCCCGCGTGACGACTATCGACTGACCATCGAGACCATCGCCCAGCTGGTGGAGATGGCGGAACACGCCACCGGCCAGACGGGGACGGTGGGGATGGGCATTCCGGGCTCTATTTCGCCCTATACCGGGGTGGTAAAAAATGCCAACTCGACCTGGCTTAACGGCCAGCCGTTCGACCGCGATCTGAGCCAGCGACTGAACCGTGAAGTGCGGCTGGCGAACGACGCCAACTGCCTGGCGGTGTCGGAGGCCATTGACGGCGCGGCGGCGGGTGCGCAAACGGTGTTTGCGGTAATTATCGGTACCGGCTGCGGGTCGGGCGTGGCGTTTAATGGCCGTGCCCATATCGGCGGTAACGGTACCGCAGGCGAGTGGGGGCATAACCCGCTGCCGTGGATGGATGAAGATGAGCTGAAATACCGCGCCGAAGTGCCGTGCTACTGCGGCAAGCAGGGCTGTATCGAGACCTTTATCTCCGGGACCGGCTTCGCCACCGACTATCATCGTCTGAGCGGCCATCCGCTGAAAGGCAGCGAGATAATGCGGCTGGTGGAGGAGCAGGACGCGGTGGCGGAGCTGGCGTTCAGCCGCTACGAAATGCGGCTGGCAAAATCGCTGGCGCACGTGGTCAATATTCTCGACCCGGATGTGATCGTATTGGGCGGTGGGATGAGCAACGTCGACCGCCTGTATACCACCGTGCCTCAGTTAGTGAAGCAGTGGGTGTTTGGCGGCGAGTGTGAAACGCCAATCCGTAAAGCGGTGCATGGCGACTCCAGCGGCGTGCGCGGTGCGGCCTGGCTGTGGCCGGAGTAAAAGCAAAACGGCAACGTCAGTGGTAATGCCAGTCAGTTAAGCAACTGACTGGCCCTTTTTCGGGGCTGTGGTGTACCTCCAGGGCCTCTCCTTTACCACCCTCGGGAAGGCCCTTTCCCTTCTTGTCGGCAGCCTGACCATCTGACCCA
>NZ_JAMGZK010000033.1 GCF_025564065.1 Silvania hatchlandensis
AATCGTAACGGGATACCAGATCAAGAGCCTGTCCAATGTGCATAAAAAAATCCGGAAACGAGTGAACATTTCCGGATTCTTACACAGCCACTGGATCGATCAACCGATCCTTAACTGATCGGCATTAGAGCGCGATGCTCACCTTTTTTATTTATTCCGCATCAATCTCAGAGAGATTATTCTCGATCGCTTTCGCGTTCGGATTTTCTTCCGGTTTCAACTTACCGCCGTTGGCAATAAAGTCGTGGTTCTGGAAGTAGGCTTCACGCACCAGGATGTACGGATCGGAAGACTGACGCAGCAAGCCGTCGGAATCCAGCAGTTGCGCACGCGACTCCACGCCTTCCAGGGTCCATTTACCCACCGACAGCGGCCAGGTCAGCCATGACAGTACCGGGTAGAGGGTATCGGCCATATCGCCGCCGTCATCACGCAGGGTGAAGCTGCCATAGAACGGCAGATGCACGTACGGGCCGTAACCCACATCGTAATGACCTAACGTACTGCCGAAGCGGTGCGGCTGTTCGCGCTGCAGCTTTGGATTCGCCATTCCGGCCACGTCAATAAAGCCGCCCATCCCCAGCAGAGTATTCAGGAAGAAGCGCGTAAAATGCACCATCCCCTGATAGGGATCACCCTGCAGGAAGAAGTTCGCCATCACCGCCGGCTCTTCCAGGTTGCTGGTGAAGTTGCTCAAACCGTTACGGGCAGGCTGGGGAACATAATCACGCCATGCAACCGCAACCGGGCGCACCAGATAAGGATCCAGCACGTTATAGTTAAAGTTGTACATGGAGCGGTTAAATCCTTCCAAAGGATCGGAGCGCCCCTGTTGCTCGCCGGAGCTGGCACAGCCCACAAGCAATGTGGTGCCCAGCGCAAGCGCCGACAGCCGAAGTTTCATATCTTTCTCCCTGTTAAGTATGGCTCTCTTCAAAAGCCATCCGTAACGGAGCTTTTGCGCTCCGCCTGTAAACATGCAAGTGATTGTATCAGCACGTTTACTGATGTTCACGAACACAATCGCGGGCAGCGTTCACCGCTTTTATGATCTCAGAATAGCCTGGCTTACCGTTTTCGGTTGGCTGGCAATTTTATACGCGCTTTGCCGCTGAAGTATCGCCTTTATTGCCTTATGAAGAATTTAAGAGCATCCCCAAGGGAGACAGGATAAAAACCGCTACGCTTAAGGTTATCTGCTCCGCTGTGGAAATACCGTAATGGACGAACTAAAAGACGAAAAGATCGATAAACATACCGAAGAGCTGGAAGTCGAAAGTGAAGAGAAAAGCCGGGGCAAGAAAATAGAAGTGGATGAAGATCGTCTCCCCTCGCGCGCCATGGCTATTCATGAACATATTCGCCAGGACGGCGAGAAAGAGCTGGAACGCGATGCGATGGCGCTGTTCTGGTCGGCGATTGCCGCCGGGCTATCAATGAGTGCCTCCCTGCTGGCGAAAGGCATTTTTCACGTCCAGTTTGAAGGCATCCCTGGCGGACTGGTACTGGAGAACCTGGGCTATACGTTTGGCTTTGTGATCGTGATTATGGCGCGCCAGCAGCTGTTTACCGAGAACACCGTCACCGCCGTGCTGCCGGTGATGCATAGCCCGACCTGGGGCAATTTTGGCCTGCTGATGCGCCTGTGGGGCGTGGTGCTACTGGGCAATATTATCGGCACAGGCGTCGCGGCATGGGCGTTTGAATATATGCCCATCTTTGACGAACCCACCCGCGATGCGTTTGTGAAGATCGGGATGGGGGTGATGGAGAACAGTCCGTCAGAGATGTTCTCAAACGCCATTATCTCCGGCTGGATCGTCGCCACCATGGTATGGATGTTCCCGGCAGCCGGTTCGGCAAAAATCGTGGTTATCATCTTAATGACCTGGCTTATCGCGCTGGCCGATACCACCCATATTGTGGTGGGTACGGTAGAAATTTTATATCTGGTGTTTAACGGCACCCTGCACTGGAGCGAGTTCTTCTGGCCGTTTGCGCTGCCCACCCTCGCGGGCAATATTTGCGGCGGGACCTTTATTTTTGCCCTTCTTAGCCATGCGCAGATTCGTAACGACATGTCCAACAAGCGCAAGGCCGAGATGAAAGCCAGGGAGCAAGAGGCAAAAGACAAAAAATCCGCTTGAGTGGCGACACTTTAAGCAATCAGGCGGCGATGCGCTTAACGCCCTGTATAAATGGCGTTATACTCGTGCCGCTTCGTCCCCTTAGTTAAATGGATATAACGAGCCCCTCCTAAGGGCTAGTTGCAGGTTCGATTCCTGCAGGGGACAAATCCCGAGCGCGTTATCCCGCCATTTCCAGCCAATAGCATTCCCGGCTACGATCCTAAGTCTCTCTTTTCGCTACTCTCCCGCCCACCAGCAGGTTCCAGAAAAATCATCGGAGAAAGTAAATGAAGAGATTCCTGATTGTTATGGTCTTAATCGCCCCGTGCTCAGCCATTGCCGGGGTTGTCTTTCACCCGGTAGAACGCGCTGCCGTGGTGGCGAATTCCGCCCACCCGGTGGCTGCCGCTACGGTAACCGCCCAGGCAAGAAACCACCGCGCAGCGCGAGTGGATGCGGTGAGCTGTAACGACGGTCGCTGCGTGCAGCACGGCAACGTCGTTCGCTAACACCCTGGAGCTCCAGAATTCTGGGGCTCAATTTAATTACTGACAGCCCAGACGACATACTCACTCTAAGACTTTCACTACGACTGGATATTTCATCATCTCCACTCCCCCGTCCATGTCACTGTTACCCCTGTTGGCCATCAGCACCTGAGCCATAGCCGTGCTGTCGACGTTGAATATCTGATCCGGCAGCGTGAAGCCACGCAATGCCAGTAACGCCAGTGGACCACTGCCCAGTTGTGAGCGCAGCACCCACTGCAGGGTTCGACCATCAGGCGCGGTGAAGCTCATCATCCACTGGCTGCTATCAAGCTGCTGACGTTTACCCTGCTCCAGCCAGCGAATAAAGCCCCAGGTTCCGCTGTAGTCCCCGAACAGACGTGCTCCGGCATTAACGGTGCTCCAGGTCAGCATGGTCCCTGGCTTGTAAGTATCCCCCGGCCAGCGGAAGGACTGCCAGTCAGCCATCTGGTTAAAGTAGTGCAACTTTTGTCCATCAATGATCAGTTGCGTTTCCACCACCTGCGTTACAGGACGGGCCTGCAGTTCGAAATTGATGCCCTGACTGCCGTCGGTAAACAGGATATCTGACAGCTGACTCAGCTGGTTAATGGCCCGCAGGAAGGCCGGGTTAAAGCTCAGGCCCTGGCTGTTAACTTTATCCGGTACCCACTGGCTGCCCTCTTTATGCAGCACACCGCTGAGTTCCGTCGCAAGGAAGCGCTCAATACGTCCGCTGTCCTTGCGCACAAATTCAGCCAGCATTGGCAAAGATGCATCACTGTTGCTGACAGCAAACGGGAAACGTCCGTCAAATGCCGTGTGCCAGTTCGCCACGACCGAGCGGTGCCATTTGTCATTCAGGCTGGCTGCCGACGGCTGAAGTACCGTTTTCCAGGCCTGGGTCAGTGGCTGAACGAACATTGTGTTGCCGAACCCACTCCATTCTTCACCCAGACTCGCGGAAATCAGACTGCCGTACTGTTGGGTATCAATGAGGTCCACGCTTTTACCCTGGAATACGGTTTGCGCCAGGGTCTGCATCATCTCCTGCGGGTCTGAAGCGCTCGCAATCTGTTGCAGGCGCAGACGCACGCGGGTGATACGGGTCAGGTACGTCTGCAGGCTCATTGAGTTGTCAGCCGACATCAGGTTACTGCCCTTATTTTTGCCTGTCAGGGTCAGCAGCGGACCAAAGGTTTCATCCAGCGGTCCCTGTGGACCTGACGCGGACTGGTCAATCGCGGGCTTGTCTTTCCCACCCACCAGCTCTTTGGCCGATTTGATGATGGAGTCCGAAATACCTTCGTTCTGCTGCCCGGTCTCCCCCTGCCATGCAAGAGTATTCATCAGGGCGATCAGCGGCGACTGGCGGACATCACTCATCAGCGTCAGCTGGTCGGTAACGTCTGCGATGTTATTCGCTGGATTAAGTCGCAGGCTGTTAAGAAAGCTCAGCCAGCTGCCGGCAAAATCGGTGAAATAACGCTGGGTCAGACGCGCTTTCAGAACTTCCGGCGACAGCTCTGAAGAGACGGCTTTTCGGCTGTCGCTCAGCACCCAGTCGATTTCATCCCGACGGGAACTGGCCGCCTTTTCGATAGCCGGTTGAATGCTCCTTTCCCAGGCCTGGCGGGTGAACATGCCTGGCACAACCTCCTCGGTGATGAACAGTCGCCGCGCATCGGTACCGTTGGTCATGTCTTCCAGAGATACATCGGCAAAGTTACGGCGCACGGATTTGAGCATGTTCTCATACAGGGTGCTTTCAGCATTGCGACGGCCAATCTGCTGCAACAGCACCTGGCGGCTCTGGCTGACGAGTTGCGCATCCGGCGTGATTTTCCACTGCGGCTGCGTTGGCAGTTCGGAGATGTAGAAGGCCCACAAATCCGGTGACAAGCTTTGCCACAGGCCGGTTGAAATGCCCATCCGTGTCGGCTGCACGGTTTGCATAGTCTGCCCGTAGAATGCGCCATCAGCTTTATCTGGACGGGCCATCATCAGCCAGGCTTTCAGTTGGTCATAGCCCGGCTTTGCCAGTTGTGCCCGCAGGTCGCTGCCGGGTGTAGAGTCTGCCAGCGCGCTGAGTTTCTGCGTCAGGGTGGCATTTGCCGGGTCGCGCATCAGGCGGTTGTTCGCCACGCCGTACCAGGGCAGCATCGTGTTGAACAGCTGCTGGTTATGGTCCAGACCGAAGCGCTGATACCAGGGCGCACCGTCCTGAATGTAGTGCTGCAGGCGGCCGGCATCATTACGCAGATTATGCAGGGCCGTCAGCTGGTAATCCGATATGGAAGGATGCTCCACCAGGGCATGAGCCTGCTGCGCAACGGAGACAATCTGCAGCCGGTTAACCGCAAACGACAGCAGCGTTCCCGCCCCCCAGATCCCGATAATGGTCATCAGCGCCCAGGCGAGCGTCCGTTCCCAGACCATACCGACACGCAGTCCCCGTACACGGATGCAGTCTTCAACGATACCTTGCCAGGTTAACGGCAGAGTCAGCGCATGACGTTGGGATTCCGGGACATATTTCTCAGCATCGGCTGCTCCCTCTGACAGATCGGCCGACTTATTCTCCGGCAGGCTGAATATCAGGCCCCGCAGCGGAACGCGCTGCTGGGAGACTGAGAGCCATGGCACCAGTTGCTGAGCCCAACGGGCGATACCGCCGTCGTGAAGGTGCCGGCCCAGGCGCAGCAGGAAGTCGTGGTTGTTGTTCTCAGCGATCTGACTCATCCCCTGCGTCCGTAGACCCGGCAGCATCAGCTCAAGCTGACGGGTAATATCGTCTTCTTTTGCACGTAGCGGAAAGCTTGCCCCTACCGCCTGCTCAGGGCGTTTCGTCTGCGACCAGTCACTGTCGCACAGTTTCCAAAGCCAGACTGGGGCGGAATAGCGCAGCAGTTCACTGATTTTTTCCAGCCCGCGAAGGTCGTTGTCGCTGATTTTTGGCGTCAGATTAAGCGACTCAGGGATCACCCGGACAATCCCGTCCAGTGGACGTCCACAGCGCAATTTACGCAGCGCGATATATTTTTCCTTATCAGGCTTAGCAGTCAGGCTGCCGCCGTAAATCAGAACGGTACGGTTACCTTCAAGCCACTGGCTTTCCTGCAGGCCTAGTACCAGTCGTTCGATTGCCGCCTCATCGCCCGTGATCAGCAGCAACTGCACCCTACGCTGCCAGAAGAACGAGTAACGCCTCCTGAGATGCTTGCGGAGTGCTAAAAAATCATAATGATCCGACGTTATTTCTTCAGAGTGATTGTTTTCGCCATCAGGCGTAACAGGAGAAGGGATTTGTTGCCAGGACAGCGTAAAAAACATCAGGGTGCACAATGTGGCGGTCAGAATGATGAAACCTGTCAGCGCATACCAGAAATTATCGTCACCACTACCAGAGGGTAATTGCGTTGTCTGAGCAAAAACAAAGAGTATCATCAGCAGGACTGCCACGATGAGTAGTCCTGCTCCCAGTAGCTTTGAAACCTTTTTCATGCCGGTTATTCCTTTCCGGAGTGTCGTGCAGCCCTGATAAATTCTGGGCGCTGAAGACGGGCTATAACTCGTCTCAGCAAAATGGCCAGCCCAGGCAATGTCACTACCAGTGACAGCAGAAGAAAAGCGATCCCTGACCAGGAGAATGCCGTCGAAGGGAAATAGTGGATCATCAGGCTGTACACCCCGGTATTAAGCAGTAATGCCATCAGAACAGAACCCCCGGGAAAGGGTGGCTGAATAACGAAATGATCATGCCCGACTGCGGGGGCTGCGTTTCCGAGCGCCACTGCCCAGGCATCACCTTCACCTTCGAGAAGAAGCCACTGGCAGGCGGGGCCATAAGCTGCCATTTCAACCGCAGCCCCAATCATTGCCCACCCAGCAAGATCGACATACCGGGCACATGCAGTGTCATAGTCAATGACACCGCCAGTTCCAATGCCATCGCAAAGAGGAACCGACAGATCGTTCAGCACCCTTCTCATTGACTGCCGTGGTGCATCTGACAGTCCACTGTGCCAGACAAGGTGTTTCTTGCTGGCAGGCGTGAGGGCCATATCCCGTAATTCACTGAGTTCCGTTGCAAGCGCACGGGTGTTGAGCGGCATCGCCCGGAAAAGCCGTAACGCATTTTTTCCTTCCCCCTGATTTAGCATCGACGGATGCACCATAAACAACGCGCTGGCAAATTCAGGCAGAACATCATCGGGTAACCGATAGTGCATCGCCAGTACCAGTACGGGGCGTTTTGTTGACCCCACAAACTGATTCCAGCCATCAAGGTATGAGTCTCCGTCCTGAAAATGAATTTCAACCTTCCAGAGTGGGGAACCTGCTGACCAGATACGATGGAATGACTGAGATTCACGGTCTTTGTCGATACCGTTGGTCTGAACAATAATCTGGAGCGGGCCGGAAGGAAATCGCCGCCGAATCGAGGGCATTATCTGAGCAAGGAGATGACGAAGTAGTTGCTCAAACCGTGTAATGCCGGGCGTAAGGGGGTGTTCCGGCAACAACGTTAAAGGCGGTGTTTCCGCACTATCCCCTTCTTGTGAATGTGCAAGACGAGACAGCAATCCCGTGTCTGCAGCGATGAAAACATGATTGAGAATGACAAGATGCTGGTGCGCGCGTAAGCGCCACTTCAGATGCGTGTTTCGGCACCACTCATTCCAGTTCCAGACACGGATTGCCTGCGTTTCCCAGCAAAAACTGTATATCGCGATGACCGCCGAAATGCCCGCAAATGTCTGAGTCGTCAGTGGCAACCAGGTCCCACTGCTCAATGAAGGTAATCCTGTCGTGGGTGATTTCAGTATTGCAACAAGCAGCCCAATGAAGAGACCGAGAATAATAATCAACAGACAGATCCACGGTGACCAGGCCGGTGCCTGCTCTTTTACAGATACCTTCGGCAGAGACCATCCCATTAGCCAACCTCCATATCCTGCATGCTTGCGATAACGCTCGCGCCGCACTGCGCTTTGCAGCCATGCAATACAATGCCTCGACCGTTTTCTTCATAGGCAGAAATATCACACTCAATGATTTTGTTTGTGCCATGCTCTGGGCAACTGACAGTATCATTCAAAAGAGCGGCATTTTTACCGGATATATCGAAACTGGATGAGGCTGAGTTTACTTTACCGCCATGCGTAGTGGCGTCTCCTAAAACGACGACATATTTTCCCATTACATTAATTCCTTTTACCAGTGGCTTTTAGATACAGGCCGTCCCATGCTGCGAGTTTTTTGCATAGTCACATCATAAGTAGATTCATCATTTATGATGTCAGGCTTTTTAGGGATATCCAGCACCCCCTTTTCCATATAACTGTCATATCCTTGTGTCCAGTCAGCCATAGCTCTCAATTTTGCCATAAAAGCTTTATTACGACTGGCATCACAAAAACCAATCGGAATATCATAGGCAACAACCCGGCTCATAAACATTTCGTTCCTGGGCAAAGTGCTGTGATCTGTTGGCTGGGAGATATATTTACCCACTCTGATATTTCGCTCTTCTACCGTTTCACGGCGATAATGAGGAATCTGAGTGAAATCCGACTGTTCATACCCTGTTAAAATTTGTTCAAATGGATACAGGTTAATGTAGTTTTGATAGGTGTCATCATTAGGAATATTGAGATTATATTTATCATGCTCTTCTTTATTTAATTGCCCCCAGCCATAACCATATTTTTCCCCAGGTCTCTCATCCTTGTTATTACGAGTTTCATCAAGCTCAGCAAGTTTATCCGCAGGAATCGGTGCAAGAACTTTTTCACCGTTAATATCCAGAGTCCAGTATCCTGGATTGTTATAGGTTAACCAGTCACCATCATCATCCCAGAACGGTTTACCATCCGTTGGCGTAAAAGAAGTTCTGGGGTTCGGCGCATCTCCGCAAGGTAACCAGCGTGCCAGAATGCGTTGATACAGATGCCCCTTATGCTGTTCAAGCATCGGGTGAGGAGTGCCGTCAGGACTGTTTTTCAACCCCTGCCAGCCAAGACTCAGGAGTGGACTGGCCCCCATTACCCTATCATGAGGATTACAGTAAATATAAAACCGGCCATGATTATCACGCTCCGGGACTCTTGCCTCACTGCCCGGAGAAGATAATGTGACATCCGGTGTCCAGCGTTTTTTATCGTCCGTTTTGCCCACACACAATGCATTATAATCTTCCGGCTTTAACACTCCGGCCTGTGCTGCAATTTTATCTACGATAGCGGATAAAGTTTGGTCACGGGCATTATCGGAGGAAACCTCCTCCGCAAGCAGAGCCAGACTGTCTGTTGTTTTGGCTTCCATGGCATACGGAGAATTAAGAATAAATAACGCATCAGGTGCTTTTTTAGCCAGGGTTGTTGCCGCCATAGCAATCATCGTTCCCTGACTGTGGGAAATGATACTCACCGTATCGTGGGGGTATTTTTCACGAATTAAATCCACTAAATCAGCAAGGCGTTTCGCTGCATGAGCGTAGTACTCTCTGGGTGGAGCATCAGTCAGCAGGCGATCCAGGTCAGGCGCAAATTGTTGCACAGACACAACACCCAGTACTTTTGATTTAAACCCTTCTTTACTCCATAGCGACACCAATTGGGTCGTTCCATTCTGGAAGGGACCACCGCCCCAGAAGAAAGGCCCTTTTTGGCGAATATCTGACTCTGAAATACCCTCAGCAAGAAGTTGGTGATAATCCTCATTACGAATATTGACCAAAGGAATTTTATACTTACCCTCTTCTCCATCCTCAGAACGATATCCCCAATAAAATCGTATCACCGGAGATCGCCCTTCATGCACTAGCCGTCTAAACCCTTTGTCGGCAGACCCACTATCGCAGCTATACACATTTTCTTGTAACTTAAAGTTGGTGTCATTAAGCCCCAGTCGAGCATTTAATCCCGTGCAAATGTTTTTTTCTGCAATCTCATACCATTCACCAGTGGAGTTGACTCCATGAACAAAAATAACAATCCCCGGTAAATGTGGTGGTATCTGACATTCTCCACGTACCTTCACTGATTTAGGCGACGTAAAGCTTTTCCAGGAAGGACGTCCATTATCATCGATGCAGGTCTCCAGTATCCGGGTTGGTTCAGTATTATGCTCATTCATTATCCCACCGACCTTTTAAATTTTACAAACCGAATTTTTGTTGGTTTAACAGTGCTATCGCAATGAAAACGGATATCATATTTTCTATTTTTTAAGCTTTCTTTGTTAAATTTGACATCTCTGTTTTCAGTAACGTTTTGGGTCAGACTTGCGACCCCAGTAAGCTCACCATAATCAAAAGGAACTATTTTTAATCCATAAGCGTAATTATCACCTCTATAGAAAGCACTATTATCGACAGTGAAAACAGTACCACTATTAGGATGGCTTGATGATCTATCATAAATTCGATCATAAAATGTTCTGCCCTCATCAGTTGAAACCATAGCCCCCTGATAACACCCCAGATTATTATCGCATCCGCTCCATGTGTTATTGACATATGGAAATGCTAACGCCCCATTTGTGGCGTCATAGAGCAATATTCCACCATAGGCCATAATACCATTTTCTACATTTTTTAACTGAATCTGTTCATCACCTACCAGGTAGTTCTTTATAAGTGTTCCATCATCCTTACGATAGTCACGATTTACAGTATCAACCCTTGTTTTTATCCCCATCTTCGTATCATGGTAATAAATCTGTCCGCTTTTATCGCAGGCGATATAGTTCTCTAGTGTAAGAAAACGGTGATCGTCAATTCTGAATACCACCTGCGGGGGAGCATCTGTCACCACGACTCTGTCGTCATTATCTGCTTTTACCGGGCGAGCCATTCCATAGCCAAAACTCCCACCGACCGTGGGTAAATTAGATAAGATAAACAGTCCAAGAATAAAAAAAGAACAAACAACCCCAATGATAACTAACGTTTTAGTCTTCATTTAATTACCCTCTCCAGCCAGGTGATTTCCATGTCATCAGTCACTTGCGATTGCATTAAAGATGTTTCACCTGACCCGGATGTAACGCCGTCAATTAATTTTCCGCCGGGTAATTTAATGCGATATCGCTGATTTGATAATGGTTCTTGTGTCAGGCTATGCGTTAACTTGAATTTCTCAGTAAAGCTTTCAGGTTCAAAAGACTTCATCGCCCTCTGCAGGCTGCCTGACCCCGCTTTCCTGATGCCGGTGTTCTTAATGAGCAGTTTGCCCGGCCCGCCAATCTCAACATTCCCGCCCTTGATTCTGATATAGCCGCCACCGCAGACCAGCGTCAGTTCATCCTGCGCCGTCACCACCAGTCGCTTCCCGCTCGAAATATGTGTGTCCTGCGTCGACCAGGTGGTGATATTTCCGCCCTGCGCCTGAATATCAATATCATTATGGGAGCTGAACAATTTGGCCCCTTCACGGCTGTACAGGCTGAGTTGCATGCCGGCCGCCAGCGTAAAGTCCTTCTGCACCCCGATATCCAACTGTTTACCCGCCGTCAGCGTCAGGTTATCGCTGGCCGACAGCTGCATGTCTTCTCCGCTCACCAGCGCCATGCCCTTTGGTGCACTGCCCAGGATAACCTCCGCATGCAGCTGTTCAATTTTCTGTTTAAGCAGTTTTTGCTGGCGACTGACATCGGCCGCCAGTGCCTGAGCCTGTCGAGCACTGGCGGCAAGGGACTCCATTTCCACCAGGGCCGCTGAAAGTCGTGCGAGTGCCGGCTCCATATCCAGCACCGGACCCTGTGCTTTCGCCTGCCCGTCTGCGCTGATAAACAGCCCTTTCTGCGCACGTATCGCACCCCAGCTGTCGGTTCTGATTTCAAAACCCTCACCACGTTTTTGTTTTTCGCTGTCGACAAGATGCCCAAGATTCAGCTGGCTCTTGCCGCCGTATTCAGTGGAGACCTTGATATGTTCCTGGCCGCGGCTGTCATCGAGGCGGATTTTGTTGTTCGCCGGCGTGCGCAGGACGTTACGTTTGTAGTTGCGGATGGTGATGTGGTCGCCGTGGGCCGAGTCATGCAGCACCCCGGAGATGTAGGGTCTGTCCGGATTACCGTCCTCAAAGCTAATCGCCACTTCGGTGCTCGCCAGCAGCGGCAAGTGCAGGCCGTAGGTATCACCTGCGTATTGGCGGGACTGACGGACCCACAGACTCTCGAACCCGGTTTCCCAATTATCACGGTCAAACAGCATGCTGATACGATAGCGGCCGTATTTATCGATATGGCCGTAGGTGTCATTTTCGGTGGTACTGGTGACGCGGGCCGGTAATGTCCCGGCCATCACCGGGCGTGGGCCAGGCTCTGGGCGGAAACTAAAATCAGTGCTGTCCGGGATACCATAGAAGTTAACGCCGAAATCTTCATCCCGCCGCGCATGGCTGTGCATCGCCGTGATGACCACACCCTGCGCAAACACCTCCGCCACTTCGTACCCACCGGTGACTTTCAGTACCCGACCTGGAGAGAGTATCGGGCAGCGGGTGATGGCGCGGGTCTGCGTCTGGCCATTCAGGTAGCGCTCGTGACGGATGCGGGCGTAAAACGTCCCGGACTCCGTAGCAGGATTGCGGTCATAGTGACTTCCCGGCGTCAGGTAGTTATCCGCATAGTGATAGGCATCACCGTAGGTGGTGGCATCCCCGCGAGTCACATCGACCTGGGTGTTCATGTCATCCGTGGCCTGGCGGTAGTTGTAATCACAGGTACTGACCTGCTTCTGCACCACGTTATGGTGGCTCTCTGTGCCCCAGACCGAGTCTACCCCTTCTGAATGCTGTCCTGATGGCGGAACCGATGGCAGCGTCAGGCCTTTTTCATACCCCTGCTGACCGTCGTAAAACTCCACTACGTCGATGTTCAGACGCGTGTCGGTGGTGAAACGGAACCAGATGCCGACCTCACCCAACAGGCGGGTGATGAAGCGCAGGTCGTCCTCGCCGTACTGCATCACCTGCTCCCGACGCGGGTACTCTTTTGCAAGCGAGAACAGAAAATCCTGACCGCGCATGTTGTGGCGCTCGCGCAGGATTTTTTCCACGATTTGTGGCACTGACATATCCTGATAAATGGCGTTCTGGTGCGAACGGTCAAGCAGTGCAAGGCGTGGCCGGAGCGTCAGGGCGTAGTGGGTTTCATCCCTGGAGGTGCTGAGGCGCTCAAAGCCGGTCACCACCCCCTGAAGGGTGCGCACGGCCTGCTGCATTCTGATGCCATAACCCTGGTCAACCGGAGCCTGTAAAGTCAGCGAACCGGCCTTCATCAGCATCATCTCTTTGCTGATGGCATGGTCGGCGCTGGTGAACTCGATACGGTAGCTGAACGGTTTACTCAGCGCTTCATCGCCTTCAAACGCCAGTACATCGAGCTCTGCTTCACATCCCTTCACCGCCAGCAGGTGATGGTTATGGCTGAATCTTATCGCGGGAATAGTGGTCATGTTAACGTCCTGTAAAACCATCATTTGAACCTGACCGGGATATGCTACCGCCCTTCGCCAACCCCCAGGCGCATCAGTTCATCTCCATAACCCGACACGCCTTAAGCCTGGATGCCGGGTGTTGTAAACAGCGCAACTCAGCCCCGTAGAGCTGTCCATAGTGAGTGGTGTAAGCCGAAGAATAACGGCTGAAGAAGCGAAATACCGTGCCGGGCAAGATTGAAATTTGCCCGGTTAGTCAAAGACAGGAATTATTTGTAATGCCCTGTGCAGGCGGAATTACAACCTCTAATAAATCATCAATAACATCTACCTGAACGATATTTTTGGCGAATAAATACAAATAACCCTCGCCCAATGAAAGAGATATACTGAATAACTTCCTGTAATAAATCGCAACGTCGCCAAGCTTATTCTTTTTTTAGAACAGATCAATATGGTATGAAGGGATAATCCGGATTCAGACAAGTAAAACCCTTGCCAGCTCGCGCCCCGACTGGCTTTGTTGATTTAGCATTACGTCTTATCTATTTTAATCACGCTAAGGGTATTAGCTACACAAGTTCACATCATGAATATAATCATCATGGTTTATTTGTTATTTACATATTTACGAACAAACCATTAATGCCAATACTCAGCATACCGCTAATCTACAGAGCCCTCTTTAAATACCCGTTTCGACTCTCATCAATTATCATTATCTTAACCGCCATTCCCCACCTGTTTTTACTATACCCACGCCACGTATTCCTTACATACTGCTGTAATACCTCGCTCCCTCTGCAGGACACGACAATGAAACCGTTGCCCCCCATCGAACCGCCGCGCCGGACCCTCCTCAAACAAACCTTTGCCGTTTCTGCTCTTGCTATCAGCGGACTGGCCGGTTTATCAGTGACCTCGGTTTCCTTTGCGGCGTCATTAAGCAAAGAACAGCGTGACAATATGACCCCGGAATCGGTGATCGAACATTTCAAACAAGGTAATTTGCGCTTCCTGGAAAATCGCCCGGTACAACATGATTATCTGGCGCAGAAGCGCAGCAGTCTCACAGGTCAGTATCCGATGGCGGTTATCCTGAGCTGTATTGACTCGCGCGCACCGGCAGAAATTATTCTCGATACCGGCATTGGTGAAACCTTTAATACCCGTATCGCCGGGAATATCAGCAGCCGCGATGTCCTGGCGAGTATGGAGTTTGCCTGCGCGGTTGAGGGGGCGAAAGTGGTTCTGGTGATGGGGCATACTCGCTGCGGTGCGATCCGCGGGGCGATAGAGAATGCTGAGTTAGGCAACCTGACGGGGCTATTAGAAGAAATCAAACCGGCGATTGAAAAGACGCAATACAGCGGTGAACGTAAGGGCAGTAATTATGATTTTGTCGATGCCGTTGCGAAGACGAATGTCGAACAAACTATCGACAACATTCACAAGAACAGCCCGGTATTAAAAGAGCTGGAAGATCAGCAGAAAATCAAAATTGTTGGCAGCCTGTATCATCTTGATGGCGGCAAGGTCGATTTTTTTGCATCCTGAGCAATAACCGATTGTGTTGAAAAAACGCTCCCCCCGGCGTTATGCCGACGCTGCCACCCCCTCCCCCTTGCCGCGTTAACGCGGAATATCGCTGCGATTAGCGCTTCCCAAACAGCGTTTTTAATGTATATTTATGCACAAATACCGCATATTGAATTACGCCACTGCCTTAATCCTCGTGTTTAACACCATGAAAACACCGCAATGACGCATATTTAACCAGACGACAACTTCCGTTTCAGAAAAGACAATGAATAAACAATCATCACAGCCCCGCGCCATTTATTACATCGTTGCATTGCAAATCTGGGAATATTTCAGCTTTTATGGCATGCGTGCCCTGCTGATCCTGTATCTCACCAACCAGCTCAAGTACGAAGATAACCATGCTTACGCCCTGTTCAGCGCCTACTGTTCGCTGGTGTACGTCACCCCGATTCTGGGCGGCTACCTGGCGGATAAAGTACTCGGCAACCGAATGGCGGTGATGACAGGCGCCTTGTTGATGGCAATTGGCCATCTGGTACTGGGGGCCAGCGAGATCTCCTCGGCGTTCCTGTATCTGTCGCTGGCGATTATCGTCTGCGGTTACGGCCTGTTTAAATCCAACGTCAGCTGCCTGCTGGGTGAGCTGTATCAGACCGACGATCCGCGCCGCGACGGGGGCTTTTCCCTGCTGTACGCCGCGGGCAACATTGGCTCGATCGTTGCGCCGATTGCCTGCGGGTACGTGCAGCAGGAGTACAGCTGGGCGATGGGCTTTGCGCTGGCGGCGATCGGTATGTTTGCCGGGCTGATCATCTTTATGTGCGGCAAGCGCCACTTCGCGCATACCACCGGGGTCAATAAAGAGGTTCTGTGCGCCAAAAAAATGCTGATGCCGGTCTGGGCGTGGCTGTTAGTGCTGCTGGTGACCGCCCCGCTGCTGATCACGGTGTTGTTCTGGAAAGAGTGGGCCGTGTACGCGCTGATTGCCGCCACCGTCGTCGGGCTGGCGGTATTGTTAAAAATCTACCGTCAGGCGCAGACCCACGAGCAACGTAAGTCCCTGCAGCTGATCGTGGTGATGACCTTTTTCAGCCTTCTGTTCTGGGCCTTCGCCCAGCAGGGTGGCAGTTCAATCAGTCTGTATATCGACCGCTTTGTTAACCGCAATATTCTCGGATACGCCGTGCCGACTGCCATGTTCCAGTCAATCAATGCCTTTGCAGTGATGCTTTGCGGCGTGGTACTGGCATGGCTGGTGAAAGAGGGCGTGAGCGGCAATCGGGTTATCCGCCTGTGGGGTAAATTCGCGCTCGGGCTGGGCTTGATGAGTGCGGGGTTCTGCATTCTGACCTTAAGCGCGCACTGGTCGGCGACCCACGGCCAATCCTCGATGCCGCTGATGGTGCTTGGCCTGGCGGTGATGGGCTTTGCGGAGCTGTTTATCGATCCGGTGGCGATGTCGCAAATCACCCGCATTACGATCCCGGGCGTGACCGGGGTGCTGACAGGCATCTATATGCTGCTTTCCGGGGCGATTGCCAACTATCTGGCCGGAGTGATTGCCGATAGGACCTCGCAGGGAGCCTTTGATGCCTCCGGGGCTATCAACTACTCCATCAACGCCTATATTGATGTCTTCAGCGCCATTACATGGGGTGCGTTAGGGTGTGTCGCCGCGGTACTGGCGATCTTGCTGTACCAGACCTTTAAAGTCAGAACGCGGCCCCTGACTGCCTGATTCAATTATATCTGCCCTCAGCCCAACAAAACGCATTCGTTGTTTTGTTGGGCCACGCCAGCCTGAACCAGCTTTGTTTTTGTACGTATCCCTCTAATCCTTAAAAGCTTGTTAACACCATTATTACACGGCCTGCACAATTCCCAAACACAGTAATGAAACAATATTTCAAAATATTGCTAATTGCGTTTCTTTTGTGATTCAGCTATCAGATACCCCTTAAGCAGCAGTGCTAACATGCAGTTGTATTAATTAATAACGCTAATAACAAAGCACTAAATGATGTATAGCACTCCTAAGGAAAATTCATGGATATCTTGTTAGGGTTGGTCAAAACGCCAGCGGTCATTATTGCGATCGTCGCGTTCCTCGGTTTACTTTTTCAAAAGGCGTCTGTTTCCCGTTTAATTACAGGTACTGCGCTCTCTTTTATTGGCTTTACGATGATAAAAGTGGGCGGCAGTATTCTGATGAAAGTATTAACCGCCTTTAGCTCATTATTCTCAAAGGCCTTTGATATTGTCGGCGTGGTGCCGAGCAACGAAGCAATCATGGCGGCCACTATCGATAAACTGGGGGCAACCGCCGCGTTAATCCTGCTATTCTCGATGATTCTGAACATTATCCTGGCTCGCCTGACTCGATTTAAATTTATTTATCTGTCATTGCATCTGGTTTTATTTATGGCGTTTGCCTTAACCGCCGTATTGATGCAATTTGGATTTAGTAATTATCAGATGGTTATTATCTCTTCGCTGTTAATCGGCACCTATATGGCGGTTTCCCCTTGGGTTCTTAACCGCTTTAGCCGTCAGATTATCGGTTCAGACGAGTACGCCATTTCTCACGCGGCGATCTCTTCTTATATTATTGGCTCTTATATGGGGAAATGGTTCGGTAATAAAAGCACCGACACCGAACACCTGAATATCAGCAATAAGTTCGACTTTATCCGCGAGCCAAACATCGCCACCCTGCTCACCATGCTGGTGCTGCTGCTGATCTCCTGTATTTTTGCGACGACCCCTCAGGTTAAAGATGCCATGACCATGGTGTACGGCGCAGGTGCGGGTGATAAAAATGTGGTCATATTTATCCTTGAGCAGTCCGCGATTTTTGCCTGCGGTCTGTATCTGGCTAAAGCGGGCGTAAACCTGTTTACCGCCGAAATCGTTCCGGCCTTTAAAGGCTTTGCCCGGGTCTTTGCCCCAGGTGCCGTTCCTGCCGTTGATGTAATGGTGTTGTTTACCAAAGCGCCGAACGCCACGCTGATTGGCTTCCTGATTAGCTTCGTGGTGGAACTGGTCTGTATCCTGATCTTCCCGGTTATTGGCCTGCCCATCATTGTTCCGGGGATCATGGCAAGCTTCATCACCGGCGGTGCAGCCGCCATCTTTGGTAACGCCACCGGCGGGTTCCGTGGGGCAGTTATCGCCAGCGGTATCAACGGGTTACTGCTGTGCGTGCTGCCCGCGCTGACGCTGCCGATTTTCTCTCAACTCGGTGCACACGGTGTGACCTTCGCCGACCCGGACTTCACTATTCCATCGCTGATTCTGGACTATATCCTCAGACTCTTCAGCTAAGCGGACAGAGCCAAACCACACCCGGGCGCAGTAGCGGTCCCGGGTTTTGTGTTTTCAGCCTCCCACAACCCCGCGCGGAAAGGGTATAATCCTGACTATCATTTGATGGATCCAGAAGCGACGATGACAAAACTCACATTACAAGAGCAGATGCTGAAAGCCGGCCTGGTCAGCAGTAAAAAAGTGGCGAAGGTGCAGCGCACCGCCAAGAAATCACGCGTGCAGGCGCGTGAGGCCAGAGAAGCGGTAGAAGTGAATAAACAGGCGCAAATCGAACGTGATAAAGCGTTGAGCGAGCAGCAAAAGCAGGCCAACCTGGCAAAAGAATATAAAGCGCAGATCAAGCAGCTTATCGAGATGAACCGGATTGTCATTACCCGGGGCGATATCGGATTTAACTTCACCGATAACAACCTGATTAAAAAAATCTACGTCGATAAGCAGACGCAAACGCAGCTGATCAATGGCCGCCTTGCCATCGCACGTTTGGTTGCTGAGGCGGGCCGCGAGAGCGAATACGCCATCATCCCGGCGGTGGTAGCCAGTAAAATTGCCCAGCGTGACGCGAGCTATATCGTGTTAAGCAGTGAGCTGACTCAGGAAGCGCAGGATGAAGAAGATCCTTATGCCGATTTTGTCGTGCCGGATGACTTGATGTGGTAAGCAGACGAACCACCTCCAACGGAGGTGGTTTTTTATATCCTTAACGCTCGCGGAACGCCTCCGCCTTTGCGCGCAGGATCGGTTTCAACAGATAGGCCAGCACCGTCTTCTTGCCGGTAATGATATCCACCGACGCGACCATTCCCGGAATAATCAATAGCGGTTTCTCATCCGTGCCGAGGTGGTTTTTGTCGGTACGCAGCCGGATGATATAGAAACTTTTCCCGTCTTTGTCCGTCACCGTATCAGGGCTAATCTGCTCCAGTTTGCCCTTCAGCCCACCGTAGATCGTGTAGTCGTAGGCGGTGAACTTCACCGTCGCTTCCTGTCCCGGTCGCAAAAACGCGATGTCCTGCGGGCGAATTTTGGCTTCCACCAGCAGCTGATCGTCAAGCGGGACAATCTCCACCAGGTCGTTGCCCGGTTGGATCACGCCGCCGATAGTATTTACCAGCAACTGCTGCACCACACCCCGCACCGGCGAGGTCACCAACGTGCGGTTGACCCGGTCGGTGATGGCTTTACCCGAGGCCTGAATTTTACTGAGATCGGTGCGGGCTTCGTTAAGCTGCCCCAGCGCCTCGCTGCGGTAACGACCGCGCGTTTCGCCCACCTTACTTTCAATCTCTTTGATGGCGGCCTGTGCACGCGGGATCGCCAGAATCACCGAGTCCAGCTGTCCCTGGGTTTCGACCACTCCACGGCGCAGACGCAGCATCTCCACCTTTGAAATCGCACCTTTGGACACCAGCGGCTCAGACATATTGACCTCCTGCTGCTGCAGCGCCAGGCTACGACGGTACTGGTTGATTTTGCTCTGGAAGTCGAG
Source organism: Silvania hatchlandensis (assembly GCF_025564065.1). Lineage (GTDB taxonomy): Bacteria > Pseudomonadota > Gammaproteobacteria > Enterobacterales > Enterobacteriaceae > Enterobacter > Enterobacter hatchlandensis. The sequence continues at coordinate 19,447 of NZ_JAMGZK010000033.1, forward strand.
CAGCTCCTGCTGCTTCTGCACCAGCTGTTCGTTCAGGCCGGACAGCTCGCTCTGAATGCGCTTATTGATGCTGGCAAACAGCTCCAGCTCACCGTTGGCAATATCCGGTGCCTGCTGAGTGATCTCTGGCGTCAGGGTCAGCGAAGCGGCATCGTCAAGCTGGGCGGTCAGACGCAGGATCCGCGCCTCAAGCGCCAGCTTATCGGCCTCGGTCTCCCCGGCGTTAGAACGGAAGCGGGTATCATCCAGGCGCAGCAGCGGTGCCCCGGCTTTCACTACCTCCCCTTCGTGGACGAAGACCTCAGCGATTATACCCCCTTCGAGGTTCTGCACTTTTTGCAGGCGCGACGAGGGAATAGCCCGCCCTTCGCCGCGTGTCACCTCATCAATATTCGCCAGCGAGGCCCAGAGAATCATCGCAATAAAGAAAGCGAAGATTGCCCACAGGGTCACGCGAACCACGCGTGGGGCGTCATCCAGCAGGGCTTTATTGACCTCATTGGTGGTAAAGGGTGCGGGTTGTTTGTCTCCTGACAGCCAGCTCATCAGGCGGCTAAGCGCATCAACGATTCGCATGAATTTGTCCCTTCTTCAGCGCACTCATCACGCTCTCTTTCGGTCCGTCGGCAATGATTTTGCCGTTGTCGACGATAATCAGGCGGTCCACCAGCGACAGCAGCGACGCACGATGGGTAACCATCAGCAGCGTCTTGTTGGCAATCACCGGTGCCAGCGCCTTTTTGATCAGATCTTCGCTGGTGTTATCCATCGAGCTGGTCGGTTCGTCCATCAGCAGCACAGGAGGGTCGAGCAGTAGCGCGCGCGCCAGCGCCACGGCCTGCCGCTGGCCGCCGGAGAGGCTCATCCCACGCTCGCCCACCTGCATGTTGTAGCCGGACGGATGACGACGGGCGAACTCGTGTACCCCAGTCAGGGTCGCGGCCCGCAGCATGGTCTCATCGTCCACGTAGCTGGCGCCGTAGACCAGGTTTTCGCGCAGGGTGCCGCTGAACAGGTGAATATCCTGCGGGGCATAGCCGATGTTATGCCGCAGGTCGTGAACATCCAGCTGGCGAATATCAATCCCGTCGATCAACACATTGCCGCCGTCGGGCTGGTAAAAGCCAACCAGCAGCTTTGCCAGCGAGCTTTTACCGGAGCCGCTGCGCCCGATAATCCCGACCTTTTCACCGGGCTGAATCGTCAGTGAGACGTTGGTGAGCGAGGTGTACTGGTTGCCCGGATAGCAGAAGGTCACGTCGCGCAGCTCAATGGACCCGGAGAGGGTTTCGCGCTTCAACGGCACTTCGCCGTCCTGCACTTCCTGCTCCAGATCCATCATTCTGTCAATGGTAGCTTTGGTCATCCGCGCACGCTGGTAGCGGGTGATCAGGCTGCACAGCTGGCCGATGGGCATCATGGCGCGGCGGTGCAGCAGGTAGCAGGCAATCAGCCCGCCCATGCTCAGGTTGCCGCCAATAATGATGTACACCCCGGCGACGATAATCGCCACGCCGCTGGCCTGCTGCAGCCACGAGGTAAAGTTCACCGCCACATAGGAGAGCGATTTCACCCGCAGCTCAAGCTTGCTGAGCTGGCCGGTGAGATGCTCCCACTGATACTGGCGCTCGCTCTGGGCGTTATTAATCTTAATGGCATCGAGGCCGGTCAGCGTTTCCACCAGCATCGCCTGACGCTCGTTAGACAGCTGGTAGGTTTTTTTGACCCGCGACATCAGCGGACGCTGGATCAGCCAGTTCACCCCCAGCGCCAGCGGATAGCAGAGCACCGGGATCCACACCAGCGGCCCGCCGATCACCGCGATCACCACCAGAATCAGCAGCGTGAAGGGAAAGTCGATAAAGGCCGTCAGGGTCAGCGACGAGAGGAACTCTCGAATCGACTGGAACTCCTGGAAGTTCTGCGCAAAGCTGCCCACCCGCGCCGGGCGCAGCTTCATCTTCATTCCCAGCAGCCGCTCGAACAGCGCCGAGGAGACCACCAGATCGGTTTTTTTGCCCGCCAGATCGAGGCAAATCCCGCGCAGAATTTTCAGCACAAAGTCGAACACGTAGGCAATCAGGATGCCGATCGACATCACCCACAGGGTGGCAGTGGCCTGGTTCGGTACCACACGGTCATAGACGTTCATCACAAACAGCGGGGCGCCGAGCGCCACCAGGTTGACCAGGAAACTGGCCACCACCGCATCGAGATACAGGGACTTCGACAGCTTCAGCGTATCCTGGAACCAGGCTTTAGTGCGCGGTAGCGTCGCCGTCGGCTGGGCATCGAATTCATGTTCCGGCGAGATAAAAATCGCCCTGCCGCTGTAATGCTCAGCCAGCGTCTCAGGTGAGAGCGTAATTTCGCCGCCTTCGGTTTCGCTCGGCAGCAGACGTGCCTGCTGCTGCGCATCCCAGCCAATCAGCACCGCAGTCTGGTTGTTTTTCAGCAGCAGGATCGCGGGCAGCGACAGCGCGGTGATGTGCTCCAGCGGACGTTGCACCACCCGCGCCTTGAGCCCTGCCCGTCCGGCGGCGCGCGGGAAAGCGTCCAGCGTCAGGGTATGGGATCCCAGCGGCAGCCCCGTCGTCAGGACGTTGCGGCTGGTGGCAATGTTGTGCAGTTTGCAGACGATCATCAGCGCGTCGAGCAGCGGATCGTCATGCATTTGCCGGGGATCCTGTCTGAGCGGGGCCTGCGGCGGCGTGTCGGCACGATCCGGGGCGGTAATATCAGGCGTCATTCTGTGCCTCAGTGTTCTGCAGACCGAGGCTGCAGATAAAAAAAGAGAGGGGCGTTACCGGAACCGGAAACACCCCCGTCAGCCTTCGAAGGGCCTATTTTAACTCAGGTAGCTCTGCCTGCGCACGCTGCGCCTGATCGAGCGGCTGCGCGGCTGACGGCGCCTGGATGTTCAGGCTTTTGAGCAGCTCGCCGGTACGGGCGCTGATGCGGTAGGTAGTGAACATGTCGACGAACTGCAGCTCAACGTAGCGGCGCTGGGCGCTGAACACTTCGTTTTCGCTGTCCAGCATATCCAGCAAGGTACGGTCGCCGAGGCTGAACTGCTCCTGGTAAGCGCTGCGCACCGTCACGCTGCGATCGGCATACTCTTTGGCGATCGGCACCTGTTTGGTGGCGTTGTTGAGGGCGTTCCAGGCCAGGCGCAGCTCTTCGTTCAGCTGGCGCTGGGCGTTGTTTTTCACATCCTGGGCCTCTTTCATTTTGTAGGCATAAGAGGTAAGGATCGCCTGATCGCTGCCGCCGTTGTACAGGTTGTAGCGCATGCGCAGCATTGCCTGCCACTCCTGGCTGTGTCCACGCGTACCGTCGATGTTATTGTCCATCGTGCGGCCCACTTCAACGTTCACGTCCGGGTAAAAGCGCGATTTTGCCGCTTCGTACTGCTGGCGGGTGGCTTCCACATCGGCATCAGCCTGTTTCAGCAGCGGGCTGTTTTCCTTCATTACCGAGCGCGCCGCCTCAAGCGAGGCCGGAACCGCGATCTTCGCCGGCATCACCAGCGTGTCAGCCTCTTTACCGGTGACGCTTTCATAGTTGGCGCGAGAGTCTTCGAGATTGGTTTGCTCTGTCAGCAGGTTGTTGCGCGCCTGCGCCAGACGGGCTTCGGCCTGGTCGAAGTCAGCCTGACGGCCAACGCCCTGCTCGGTGCGCAGGCGGATCTGATCGAACACCCGCTCGTGGTTCTTCAGGTTATCTTCGGCAAGCTTGACCATCTGCTGGCGCATCAGCACGTCGAGATAGCTCTGGATCGCCTTCAGAGCGGTATTTTCGCTGGTGTTCAGCACCGTCCAGGCGCGGGAGTTCACCGTCGCTTTCTGGCGATCGACTTCACTGCTGGTCGCAAAGCCGTTAAAAACGTTCTGGCGCAGGTTGATGGCGGATTCGCTGCGGTGCAGGTCGCGCAGATGATCGCCTGCCGCACGGGTGCTGGCGTTATCAGTCTGTTCCCAGCCGGTACCGGCCGTCACATCCAGCGTCGGCAGATAGCCTCCTTTGGCGGCACGCAGATCCTGATCGGCGGAATAACGGCTGTTGACCGTGGCGTTCACTTCCGGGTGCCACAGCAGGCTGTCTTTTACCGCCTGCTCAAGGGTAGTTGCCTGGCTCTGTGTGACTACCAGCGCCAGCGCTGCACCCATAAAAATCTGACTGTACTGTTTCATCTTGTCGTTTTTTTCCTTCATATCCCTTGATTGTTGGTCAATATCCACCAGAGAAATCCCATGCGACCGAGGGGAAAATGCATCCTGCGATTTGTACGATCGGACGCTATCCTTCGTCTGACCTGAAATAATCTGGCGGGGGTACGCCGCGCAGTCTCCTGCGCGGCAACCCGGTCAGGAAACTTCTTCCGGTTTAGCGATCAGGCTATCCAGCATCGCTTCGTGACCCGCATCGTAGCTGTCCGCCCCCACCGTCTCACCGCCTTCGGCAGGAACATGTGCGATCTCCGCCGGTCCGTCAGCGCTTTCGCTCTGCGGCCCCGCCTGGATCAGACTGCTGAGATCGTTATGTTCCTCGTCATGGATGATGTCGTTGAAGTGCAGCTGTTGATCCTGCTCTTCCCCTGACAGCGTGCTGCTGGCGCTATCCGCCTGCACCGTCTGAATGTCAGCATGGCTTTGCTCAGTATCGGCAGCCGTGGTGCTGAACATCAGGTTATCGTCATCAATTAACGATGCGCTGTGATCCCCGGTATCGGCGGTGTGGTCAGCATTGTGGTCAGATTCTTCGCTCTGAGCACCCGCATGGGTCAGCTTGTCGTCATCGCCCTGGCTGGCCATCCGCGCCGCGCTGTGATTATCCGTTTGATTGTCATCATCACTGTGGCTGGCCGTGAGGGCGTTATCGTCGTCATGATCCACCGCGCTATCGCCAGCGTGGTGTTCGCTGACCACCGTTCCCCCCTTCTCGCCATCGAAGGTGAAGTCGGTGTCGTGATGATCGGAGGCGGTGGAGTCCACTTTCAGGGTGATATCATCGAAATCACCCTTCGCGCCCGGAAACTCGGCGCTGACCTGACCGGTATAGTGGGTGGTGTCGTTATCGAAGGTCAGGACGTAGACCTTATTTACCGCGTCATAGGTGGCGTTAACATGATTACCGGTAAAGGTGGCGCCTTCCGGGATCCCGCTCAGGGTGATGCTGTTCAGGTGATCGCTGCTGTCGGAACTTTCGAGGTTAACGTCCAGGTTCAGCGTCACTTTGGTGCTGGAGGTGGTATTGCCGCCGAGGCTGGAAGATGGTCCGTCCCCAAAAACAACCCCTTCAATGCCGTTGGCGTTCTGGAAGGGTCCATTCCAGGTGCCATTTTCATAAACGTGAAGGTTATCGATATCGTTGTTCTGGTGGTTCTGCGGATGATCAACACCGGTAACGGTGTAATCCTTGGCGTCGCCCTGGACAAAGATATAGTCCTTGCCTGCATCGCCTTCTGGCAAGCCCTGGTTACCGGTAATGCCGTTCAGCGGTTTAAATTCATAGCGGTCGTTCGACCAGTCACCCTGCTGGTAGTAACCGCCCGTATGGTCGCCGACCACAAAGATATCGGTATGTCCTTTACTGCTTTCACCCGCGTTGGCATTGCCACTGCTGGTGTAGTAGTGGATCTGATCCGGGCTTGCGGATTTCGGCACAAAATCGCCCTGGATCTTGCCATCCGGGCTGTCCGGGGTCAGCCAAACGTGCACGTTACTGCCGATCGCCACGATGACACCGTTCTGGATATCGTAGCCGTTCGGATCCCCGCTGCCGCCGTTGATATGGATCACCTTGTCATCTGACGTTTCCGTCGTTTTGCTGCCTGGGGTGACGGTGACGGTCAGTTTTATATCGGCATCGGCATCTGCATCTGCATCTGCATCGGCGTCAGAATCAGCATCTGCGTCGGAGTCGGAATCAGCGTCGGCGTCGGCGTCGGTATCGGCGTCGGCATCAGCGTCCGCATCGGCATCGGCATCTGCGTCTGCGTCTGCGTCTGCGTCCGCATCGGCGTCGGCGTCGGCATCTGCGTCGGCGTCGGCATCTGCATCTGCGTCGGCATCTGCATCTGCGTCGGCGTCGGCATCAGAATCGGAATCCGCATCAGCATCCGCATCAGCATCCGCATCAGAGTCGGCGTCGGCATCGGCGTCTGCGTCTGCATCGGCATCAGCGTCGGCATCTGCATCGGAATCCGCATCTGCATCTGCATCTGCATCAGCATCAGCATCAGCATCTGCATCTGCATCTGCATCAGCATCAGCATCTGCATCGGCATCAGCATCAGCATCAGCATCAGCATCAGCATCAGCATCAGCATCAGCATCTGCATCAGCATCGGCATCCGCGTCAGAATCAGCGTCGGCATCTGCATCTGCATCTGCATCTGCATCAGAATCCGCATCGGCGTCGGCATCTGCATCGGCATCGGCATCGGCGTCAGCGTCAGCGTCAGCGTCAGCATCTGCATCAGCATCTGCATCTGCATCGGCATCAGAATCCGCGTCTGCATCTGCATCTGCGTCGGCGTCTGCATCAGAATCCGCATCAGCATCTGCATCGGCGTCGGAATCAGCATCTGCGTCGGCATCTGCATCGGCATCTGCATCGGCATCAGCATCGGCATCAGCATCTGCATCTGCATCCGCATCAGAGTCCGCGTCGGAATCGGCATCGGCATCGGCATCGGCATCAGCATCCGCATCCGCATCCGCATCGGCATCAGCATCCGCATCGGCATCCGCATCCGCATCTGCGTCGGCATCAGAATCCGCGTCGGAATCAGCGTCGGCGTCGGAATCAGCATCTGCGTCGGCATCCGCATCGGCATCTGCATCCGCGTCGGCATCGGCATCTGCATCCGCGTCGGCATCCGCATCAGCGTCCGCGTCGGCATCCGCATCTGCATCCGCATCGGCATCGGCATCTGCATCGGCATCTGCATCGGCATCAGCGTCCGCATCTGCGTCCGCGTCGGCATCCGCATCCGCATCCGCATCTGCGTCGGCATCCGCATCCGCATCGGCATCAGCATCCGCATCGGCATCCGCATCGGCATCCGCATCCGCATCTGCGTCGGCATCAGAATCCGCGTCGGAATCAGCGTCGGCGTCGGAATCAGCATCTGCATCAGCGTCCGCATCGGCATCTGCATCCGCGTCGGCATCGGCATCCGCATCTGCATCCGCGTCGGCATCCGCATCAGCGTCCGCGTCGGCATCCGCATCTGCATCTGCATCGGCATCAGCATCGGCGTCCGTGTCGGAATCAGCATCTGCATCGGCATCGGCATCCGCGTCAGAATCAGCGTCGGCGTCGGCGTCGGAATCAGCATCTGCATCGGCATCTGCATCGGCATCAGCGTCCGCATCCGCATCGGCATCGGCATCGGCATCAGCGTCCGCATCTGCGTCCGCATCCGCATCCGCATCGGCATCGGCATCAGCGTCCGCATCTGCGTCCGCGTCGGCATCCGCATCTGCATCAGCGTCGGCATCGGCATCAGCGTCTGCGTCGGAATCGGAATCGGTATCGGAATCAGCGTCTGCATCGGCGTCAGAATCAGCATCCGCGTCAGCATCCGCATCTGCATCTGCATCTGCATCCGCATCCGCGTCGGAATCGGAGTCGGAGTCAGAATCAGAGTCGGAATCAGAGTCGGCGTCAGAATCAGAGTCGGAATCAGAGTCGGCGTCAGAATCAGAGTCGGAATCAGAGTCAGAGTCAGAGTCAGAGTCAGAGTCAGAGTCAGAGTCAGAGTCAGAGTCAGAGTCAGAGTCAGAGTCAGAGTCAGAGTCAGAGTCAGAGTCAGAGTCAGAGTCAGAGTCAGAGTCAGAGTCGGAATCAGAGTCGGAGTCAGAGTCAGAGTCAGAGTCAGAGTCAGAGTCAGAGTCAGAGTCAGAGTCAGAGTCAGAGTCAGAGTCAGAGTCAGAGTCGGAATCAGAGTCGGAATCAGAGTCAGAGTCAGAATCTGCATCCGCGTCGGCATCAGCGTCAGAGTCCGCATCGGCATCCGCATCCGCATCAGCATCGGCGTCAGAGTCCGCATCGGCATCCGCATCCGCATCAGCATCAGCATCGGAATCCGCGTCCGCATCGGAATCGTCGGTATCAAGCAGCGTTAATTCTTCCGGGCGTTCGTCATCAGGGAAGTCAAGGCCGATCGTAGGGTAGCCTGCGTTGGGGTCAACAATTTCACCGGTTAAATCGAGCACCACGTGGGTGTGGGATCCCCCGCCGCTGCCGCCGGGCTCGCCGCCTGTCGACGCGGGCTGTGGACCTGCCGCGGTCGCTTCCAGGGTTTGGGTTGGATCCTGACCGTCGGCGATAGCCTGCTGGAGGGCAGCAACATCTTGCTGCTGTGCAGCCGTCGCGTCAGTCGTTGCGCTGCCGCTGCCATCCCACTGGCTGTCACGCCCGAGGTCCAGATGTTTGCCATCCGCAAGCGTCAGTGTGATCGCGCCAGACGTGCCGGTCTGAACCTGTTCCCCTTCGAGGATCCTGTCGCCTTCAACCAGTAAACGCCTGCTACCATCAGGGCCTACTGCAAAAACTTCTCCAATAACTGCTTTGACGATCCCAGATACGCCACTCATCGTTTGTGTCCCTCAATCCTTTTCTCGCCCAATTCATCCACTGTTCAGGCATAGAATGCTAAAAGAGAATTTATTAAATATTTTTCATTTGCTGTGTAACAAAAACGACAATACGCGCCTCAGCAGGAATGTTTTTTGACGCTGGCGTAAGTCGGGGACCGTATAATAATTGATGTGATGAATGAATAGTAGTGCGGTGATGTCTACCTGATAAAACCAGGGGGTTAAATCAATAACCCCTTAATTGACTTCCGAGAGACATAATGCTTATCAATGCACAAAAAAGGCTTAAATAAGCCCTTCGTCTTCGTCCGCTATTAATCCCTCCAGCCCGCTCAACGAGCGTCGCGCCTGGGCGCGGTTAGTGAGTTTGGCCTGGGCGGCAGGCGGCAGATCGGTAATGCTAATCACCCCTTTACTCATCAGGACTTCAATCAAATCTTCCAGTACGCGAACCATCTCAAGGTCGCTCTGGCGCAGCTGGGTGAGCGTGGCTTCTCGCGTCTCCCGCTGGCGTAACCACTCGTCAATCTCGGGCGTGCTCGCGTCATGCTGTTGTGTCATCCCGCGAAACGGCGTCAGTTCAACCTGAATAATTCGCCCATCCGCGTCGCGTTGTATGTAGTACATATTCGGCCTCAATGTCGTGTGCGAGGTTAATTTACACCTAAGGTACTGGCATCCGCAAAATAGCGACCCATTGCACCATACAAGCCTATTTGTTCGAGAACCGCCAGTTCACCCGCTGTTTCTACGCGCTCGGCAATTAACGGCAAATTAATCTGACGGGTTGCCCAGTAGATGGCCTCAATAAATAGTTTTTTATCTTCTTCGCTGTCAATATCGCGAATATAGCTGCCATCAACCTTAATCCAGGCCAGCCCCCACTGCGGTAAATTGCCGATAAGGTGGAAGCGGCCACCAAAGTGCTGGATCCCCAGACGGCAACCCAGCTCATTCAGTCGGCTGACCAGGATACTGACGCGCTCGGCATCAGGCAGTTCATTTTCGTCCAGCTCCAGCGTCAGGCGGGCAGCGAGCTGCGGGACGTTTTTCAGCGGCTGCAGCAGCGCATTCAGGCTCTGATCGTCGGCGACGCTGGCACCGCTGATACTCAGGGCCAGCGGTCGGGTGGATTTTGCCATTTCGCGCAGCGTCTGCTGGAGCATCACGATGTCCATTCTGCGGCTGAGATCGAGGCGATGGATCCACGGCATAAAGCGTCCGGCAGGCACCAGTTCACCTTCCGGGGTGCGGATACGGGCGAGGATCTTGTGGTGCAGCACCACGTGCGCATTGTTGCACTCATACACCGGCTGGGAAAAAAGCTCGAAGGCGCCATGGGTCAGCACCGTATCCAGCCGGGTGTACCAGCTGTGATGATCTGCTTCACTGTCGCTGGCGGACGGGGTTTCGGGGCTGGCGAAGAAGCGCATGTCGGTTTCGGCCATCGCCAGCGCCTGGTCAGCCTGCATCAGCACCGCCTGCGGCGTATCGCCAACCTGGAACGGTACCAGTGCAAAGTGGGCCACCGGCGAGACGTCGCTCATGCCCGTTTCCGCCAGCGCCTTCAGCTGGGTGCTGAGGGTCTGAGTCAGATTCTCGATCTCCTGGGGCAGGATCTGCGGGGCGATAATCGCGAACTCCCCGCCGCGCACGCGGGATAAGAAGCCTTCATTATGGAAATAGTTGCGCTGCAGACCGGTCAGGATCGTGGCCACGCTGGTTAACAGCTGATCGGTTTTGGCCCCGCCAAGACGCTGGTTCATCCCGGTCAGATCCTGCACCCGCAGCAGCATCAGATGGCCGGAGGCGTTCTCTTCATCGCTGAGACGCGACTGGAGTTGCATATCAAACGCACGGCGATTGCTCAGGCCGGTCAGGCTGTCGTGATAAGCCTCTCTGCGCAGGGTTTCAGTGCGCTGGGCCTGCTCGCTGAACAGCACTTTGAGCTGGGTGACCATCATGTTGGTCGCTTCCACCACCCGGCGCAGCTCTGGAGTCTTCGGCAGCGCCGGAACGTTCAGGAACTCGCGGCGGCAGATAGCCATCGCCTGGCCAACAATATAGTTGAGTGGGCGCAGCATCCGGCGCAGCAGCAGGGTGACGCCAAGAATAAACAGCAGACTGCAGCCGGTAAGCCACCAGAAGCTGGCCACCATCCCGTCCCACAGACGCGCCAGCGCAAACATCGGATGGCTGACCACTTCAACGCGGGCCACCTGGCTCCAGCCGCGCATCACAATGGCGTCGCCTTCCCCTGGGCTTAAGTTCACCAGCCGCACAAACCACTGCGGAACGCGGGTGTCCTGCGGCACATCGCTGCGCTCGATGATCGGCTTATTGGTGTTAATGTCGACCACCCGGATGCGATAGAAGTATCCGCTGTCGAAGATCGAGTTCACCATCAGCTCGGTCATGGACGGGTCGTCGATATGGGTGGTGAGCGACAGCCCCAGCGCGGTTGCCGCGTCCTGTGCGTGGGCGCTGAGCTGATTGCGATACTGTTCGCGCGACGTTTCCAGGGTGACGACAAAGTTGCCGCAGAAAATGACGAACGTAAATAAACAGATGCCGATCAGTAGCTGTTTATAAAGTGACATGGTCTTTCCTATTCATTAATTTCAAATCCCTCTGCACGCATGCGGGTGAGAAGATCCTGCCAGCGGGAGAGCCGTTTGCTGTCGCCCACGCGCTTATTGCCGCCGGATTGCGGCAGCCACAGCCCTTCGCCGTTAAACGCGTAAACCGGAAGCAGGTCAGTACGTTTGGTGGCAGGCAGGATGGTTGTTTTCAGGTTGTCCAGCACCAGCGGGATGGCATCCGGCGTGGCGTACCACGTCACTACCATATGCGCCTGATTCAGCTGGAGCGCTTTAACGTAGGTAATGCGCAGCTGGTTGGCGGGCACCCCGAGTTCGCGCAGGGTGAAGTATTTCGCCAGCGCATAATCTTCGCAGTCCCCCGCCCCTTTGCGTAAAAACTCAATCGGCGTGGCCCAGTAATCCTGTTGATTCCAGACGACAATATCATCCCGGAACGCCATCCGTGTGTTAAAAAACTGATTCACCGCGTTCAGCTTCTGCTGGATGGTCCCCTGCGGCGGACTCTTCAGCAACGCCGCCCACTCGTCGATGCGCTGCCTTGCCGCTGGCGTCGCCGGTCCGTACAGCCGCTCGGTGCGAGTGCTGATGGCGCTGAAATCCCACCCGGCGCCGAGGCCAGATGAGAAAACCAGCAACACCAGCAGCCAGACACTCAGCGAGAAGAATACGCGTCGGCGGTTCATTCGTCAGTCTGCCCGGGCCAGAAGCCAGCGTTTACGGTATGCCACGTAGCCGGAAAGATAGTGCTCGACGTCATCGATCCGCACCCGATAGCTGTGGTGACGAATAAAGAAACTGCCGACTATGTTGGCCGGATTTTTGAAGAACATCGCCACCTCCGGCCAGAAAAAGCCATTCGCCAGATAGCGGGCGCGGGTCTCCAGCGCCAGGTTGAAGGCCTCCATATCAAAATCGGCCATCAGATGCGCGTGCGGTGAGGCGGCAAGACGCTCAATCATCCGCGAGGCCGCCATCATTAACTCCAGCAGCGTCGGATAGGTGGTGACGCGATTCTGGACAAAATCGAGATGGTCGCGCACGTTGTCCAGCCCAAACTGGTAATAGCGCTCCAGCGGGCGGTACAGGGTCAGCTCGTTGACGCAGTAGCTGAGCCAGTGGTCGTGCGCCTGCCAGTGCTTTTGCTCGATAAAGTGATCCATCGCCCGCTCGACCCTCTCCAGCCAGCGCGGGTTCTTCGTCAGGCCGTACAGGCGCATCAGGGCGAACGCCGCTTCTCCGTCGTAATAGATGATGCGGTGCGCCGCCTTCAGCGACAGATCCCCGGCGTTAAGCACGTGCACAAAACCGCCGCTGTGCGGATCCTGCATAAAGCCGATTCCGTTGGCCAGCCGCTCCATCTGCGCCACGTAGCGGGTGTCGCCGGTCAGCTCGCTGTATTTACTCATCGCCAGGATGCACACGGCGTTACCGCCGAGCTTGATCTCATCCCCGGTATCCACCAGGAAATCGGCTTCGCTGCCGTCGGGAAGCGCGTAAGTGCGAATAAAGGTGGTGCAGAGATCCGCCAGCGCCCGCTCAATCGCCGCAAAGTGCGCCGGCTGCTGGGTCACTTCCCATCCTTCGAGTAGCGCATAGGTCGAGCTGGCGTGGCGCAGGGCGTTATAGGTGGGGATCGCCCGGTCAAAACAGGGGAACCAGCCGTACTGATAGCGCCCGGACGGCGTAACCTGACGGGCCAGATAGTCAGTTGCCGAGGCAATCATCGGCGTCAGTGCCGTCTCCTGCCAGGCGGGCAGGAGACGGTATCCGCTGTTACGCCCAGTCGATTCGATGGGCAGCACCTGCTCGCCGTCGCAGAACAGCGATCGGGTAGTGAAACGCCAGACGGTCTGATCCGGTTGTTCAGGCCAGTTCAATACCGCCCCGAAGCGACGACGGGAAAAGTGGGCAAGGTTGTTGGCGTTAGGCGTGGCGACGCCGTGGTCGCCATGGTACAGCAGCGCGTTGGCGCCAATCTCCTGTTCCAGCATCGCATAGCGAAACGCCGGATCCAGGCTCAGGCCAAAGCGAAAATAGTTACGTTTGGTTTGCGCTAAACGGGCTTCCAGCGCGTCCCAGCGCAGCACCTGCACCTTATCGACGAGGTCCACCCGTAGCCAGCAGACATCGGCATTGCTCTTTTTCTGCCACTGCTCTAATGCCTGCATTCCCTGCGCCCAGGCCTGCTCGAGGGTCTCGCCGCAGGTCTGGGTCACATGCGCACGACTTTTACTGTCAGAGATGCTGAAAAAAATCACCCATGCCGGGCACGGAGCAGGTTTTGGCGCAAGCGACAGCGTATCCAGTGCTGGACGGATCTCTGCAAGTAAGTGGCTGAGCGACATGTTTACTCCTGTTTGCGCCAGAGAGACCCCTGCCGTAAAATTCCTTAATATATAATAACATTATGCATCATCTGTTGTGTATTCTGTCCATCTATAGGTTTCCCTGAGGCGGTGTTGTGAGGCGATGTTGTGCACTGTTCGTTCTGCTGCTGGTCGGCCTGGCGGCGCACGCCAATACGCCGCTGCTGTGGAACCAACCGGCCAGCAAGCAAACCTGTCCGCTCGGAGATGACGCCGCGTGGGTAGAATACCCTGGCGGCAAAGCCTGCATCCGCTATTTTAGTGCAGGCAATCTGCACGCCGCGCCCGTGGTGCTGGTGATGTTCAAAGGCGACCGGGTATCCCTGATTACGCACCCGCCGCATACCATTCCCGCAAATACCGCCGAATCCCAGCGCCGTCAGGCTCAGGCGATCCTGCGCAAGACCGGTTTGCCCACCGTGATTATCGCCCGACCGGGCACCTATGGCTCGAGCGGCAATCACTATCGCCGCCGCCAGCCGGAAGAGTTTCTCGCCATCAATGCCGCGGTTGACGCCATCAAAACGCGCTATGGCATCCAGCACTTTATCCTCAGTGGGCATAGCGGCGGCGCAACCGCCGCGTCGGCCCTGCTCGCCTGGGGCCGCCAGGATATTGACTGCGCGGTGCTGACTTCCGGTGCATGGGGATTGCTGGAGCGGGCCCAGCGTATGCGCCAGCAGCGCGGCGAGGCATCTGCCCCCGCGCTGGACGGAACCGGCCTGCCCAACCCCTGGGATCCACTTGAGCATATCAAGGGTATCGCCACCGATCCCCGGCGACTGATCCTGGTGATCGGCAACCCGCAGGATCGCAATACCCCGTTCGATCTGCAGGCACGCTACGCCCGGGCGCTGCATGAACAGGGTCACCAGGTCCAGCTGCTCGAACGCCCCGCCGCCCCGCCGGAATATCACGATCTGTTGGGCAATCCGGGCATTAACGCTATTGATCTGTGTCCGCGCCGCGGGCACGCCGTAAAACAGTAAGGATACCGCTATGAGTCACCCACCGCGCGCGGCAGGCTGGACCGTTTTCGACCTCGAACAGCTGCCCGGCAGCGTCTGGCACAATCGTCCGGCTGCCGACTGGGTTGCGGGCGACATCGCGATCCTGCACGACAACACAATCTACGCCCGCCCCTGCCTGTTTGTTGCCATCGACCCTGACACCTGGCAGCGCGGCTCAGGCAATACCGGGCTTTACGCGGGCTGGAACGATACCCATCTTGCCCTTTCGCGCCACGCTGAGTGCTACTGCGGGGCCATCGTTCAGCGTCACCTGGCGGATCTGCCCCCCGACTTTCCACAGCTGGTGGTGGGTGACAGCTATCAGGCGCTGCTGACCCTTGCCGAAGAGGCGCGGCGGCGGCTCAACGGCAAGGTGGTGGCGATCACCGGGACGGTAGGGAAAACCTCGACCAAAGAGATGCTGGACACGATCCTTGCCAGCGCCATGCCGGTGGTAGCCAGCCGCGGCAACCATAACACCCGTACCGGCGCCTCGGTCACGCTGGCGCGGGCGGTGTGGGATCCTGCGGCGGTGGTCATGGAGGTGGCGATCTCCGCCCTGTGGATGCGTAACGGCGGCATCGGCCCGCGTATCAAGCCGCATATCGCGATCGTTACCGAAATTGGCATGACCCAGGTGGGCAAGAGCATCACTTCCCTTGACGACGTGGCGCGGTTTAAGTCCCGCATTAGCCACGGCCTGATCCCCGGCGGCTATGCTGTCCTTAATCGCGAGATGGCCGGGTACGCAACGGTGGCGGCCGGGGTCGCGCGCGACGGAGCGCGGATCATCAGCTACGGCTTCGACGCCGCCGCGGATGTCCGGATTATAAGCTTTGCCCCCGATGACCGCGGGAGCCACATCACCCTCGCCTTCCGCGAGCAGACCCTGTGCTACCGGCTGGCGGTCCCTGGCCGGGGCGGCGCGCTCAACTCGGTGGCGTCGCTGATCGCCGCCGATCTGCTGGGCGTCAGCCTGGCGCAGATTATCACCGGTCTTGAAGGCTATCGCGGCGATGGGCAGCATATGTGCGTGACTGCGCTTGCGCTGCCGGACGGCGGCTCAGCGACGCTGATTGACGACAGCTACAACGCCGAATACCTGTCGATGCTTAACGCCTTTGGGGTGGCCCGGGACACCGGGGGCCGGGTTGTGGCCCTGCTGGGTCGGATTGTCAATCTTGGCGACCAGAGCGCGGCGATCCACCGGGCGCTGGCGGAGCCGCTGCTGGACGCGGGCTGCCAGCTGGCCTTCCTGCACGGCGAAGAGATGTCAGCCCTGCACGCGGCCCTGCCGGACGGCGTGCGCGGCGGACATTTTGCGACGGCACAGGCGCTGGTTGACGCTGCAGCCCCTACCCTGCGCGACGGGGACGTGGTGCTGATCAAAGGCAGCGTGCGCAACTCCGACTTTAAGCAGGTCGTCGGCCTGCTGAAAGCCCGGCTCGCCGCCCCGCCCGCACTGGCGAAAGGACAAACGGCACGCCTGCTGGTTAATCTGTCTACCGGCGAACAGCGGGTAACCGAGAAGTCAGAAAGCACTTTCGCCCCTGCTTATCTCAGCCAGCTGCTGCTGGCCTGCTGCTTTGCCGATCGCCTGCTGCAGAAAAAAATCACTCTCGAAACCCCCGTCGCCGTGCGCGGTATTTCGCCGACGATCGCCAAAGGTAACCCGGTGCTCGGGCTCCAGCGGGGCAGCACATTGCCCCTGAAATCGCTCCTGCAGGGGATGCTGATCCACACGGCCTGCGATGCCGCCATTAACCTCGCGGAACAGCTAGCAGGCAGTAGCGCCGGGGCGCTTACCCTGCTCCGGCAGCTGGCCGCTGACCTCAACATGCGCCATACCCGGATCAATAACGTCTCGGGGCGCGCCCGTTCCGGACAGCGCACCACGCTTTCGGACATCGCCCGACTGATGCGTCATTTCCAAAAGCGTTACCCGCACCTGCTGACATGGTTTAGCGAACATGAGGCGGCGATCGGCGAGCGCATGTACCGCAAAACCAGCAACCTGCACGACAACGGTAGCGCGTGGGGGCAATTCAGCGCCGGACGGTGGGGGTTCGCCCTGCAGTGGGTCGACGGTGAGCTGTGGCTGGCCTGCGTCGCCGGGGCGGATGACGCGTTCCATCTCGACTATCAGCTTGATGCCCTGCTGGCTGGGGCAGACATGCTCCCCGAAGCCGCTGAAGAGCGGCAGATCGATTCGCCTGCAGCGACCGTCACCCTGCTGGGCGATACCTATTTTGGCGAGTGGTATACGCGTCAGCGGCAGGCACGCGGGATCGATGACGCCCTGCAGCGCCACGGCTACGATCACAGCTTCGCGGCTATCGCCCCGCTGCTGCAGGGTAGCGATTTTACCCTGGCCAACGTTGAAGCCGCGCTGACCACCGACCAGAGCGTCAGCCTCGAAGGGCGAAAACCCTTCTGCCTGACGGGCGATCCGACGGCCTCGGTTGCGGCGCTGCGCAAGCAGGGCATCGACGCGGTGGCGCTGGGCAACAATCACGCCATGGATGCCGGACTGCCGGGGCTGCACAGCACCCTGGCGGCGTTCCGCGAAGGCGGCATTGCCTGCATCGGTGCTGGAGTGAATGCCCACCAGGCGGAAGCGCCGCTGGTCCTGACGGTGGACGGACGGCGGTATAAGATTTTCAGCGCCTACTGGTATCGACGCTACATGGAGCAGGAGTGCGCCTTCTACGCCCGCCCACGGCGCGCGGGCGTCGCCTGTCTGAGCGGCGGGCTGGTCGAACAGCTGCGTCAGGAGAAAGCCCGCGCTAATCCGGCGACAACGATTGTCCTTGCCCACTGGGGGCTGGACTACCGCTGGACCACCCCCGGCCAGCGGGCGCAGGCGCAGCGTCTGAGCGAGGCCGGGGCAGATCTGATTATCGGCTCAGGGCCCCATATGGCGGGTGACGCGGCCCAGCTCGGGCAGAGCCTGGTGGTCTACAGCATTGGCAACGCGGTCTTCAACAGTAACGGCGAGTATCAGACGCGCGGGGTGCCCGCCTACGGATTTATCGTGCGCCTGCGACTCGGCGGTCGCGAGCCGCAGATCCAGCTGCTGCCCATTTTTACCGACAACAAGCGCACCTTCTGGCAGCCCCGCCCGGTCAATGAGAGTGAGTTTGCCGATCTGCTGAACCAGCTGGCAGCCCAGGGCATGGCAATTGTTCGGGAAGGGGAAAGTGCAGCAGGCTGGCGCGCCGTCAGCGTTAACCATGAGCGTATGCTAAGCCTGGCGCTGGATAGTCGCTTCGGCGAAGGCTAATCGGTGGATATTTAATCCGCCTGAGCCGTATCATTTTTTTGAAACAGGATAATACTTACACTCTTATACTATCGAAATTACACGGCAATCGCGGGCGGCTATGCTACATTACGCCGCCCCGCGACAATCCCCTTTTTCAGACAAGGCTACAGGTGACGTAACCGTCTGGAACCATTAGCATAGACGCGAGTCAAAATCAGTACGGTGTATTGCCAGTCTGGCGCTACCTCCACACTCTTCATTAAGGTCGTTTTATCTTGTCTCAATGCAAATTCACACGCGCACTTTTGCATCCCCGTTACTGGTTTACATGGTTTGGGTTGGGGGTCTTGTGGCTGCTGGTTCAGCTTCCCTATCCTGCCCTGTGCTGGCTGGGTGCTACCCTCGGAAGTCTCTCCCGGCGTTTTTTAAAACGCAGAGAGTCCATTGCGCGCAGAAATCTTGAGCTGTGCTTTCCGGCGTTATCGACCGACGAGCGTGAACGCCTGATCGACGAAAACTTTAAGTCCATTGGCATGGCGTTGCTGGAAACCGGGATGGCCTGGTACTGGCCGGACGCGCGGGTGCGCAAGTGGTTTGAAGTCGAAGGCATGGAAAATTTACAGCGCGCGCAGGCCAAAAACCGCGGCGTGATGGTGATTGGCGTGCACTTTATGTCGCTGGAGCTGGGCGGTCGCGTGATGGGGCTGTGTCAACCGATGATGGCGACCTACCGTCCGCACAACAGCCCGCTGATGGAGTGGGTTCAGACGCGCGGTCGCATGCGTTCCAATAAAGCGATGATCAGCCGTAATAACCTGCGTGGCCTGGTCGGTGCTCTGAAAAAAGGCGAAGCGGTGTGGTTTGCCCCTGACCAGGATTATGGTCGCAAAGGCAGCAGCTTCGCCCCGTTCTTTGCGGTGAAAGACGTTGCCACCACCAACGGGACGTTTGTGATTTCACGCCTGTCCAAAGCCGCGATGCTGACCGTTACCATGATCCGCAAAACGGACAACAGCGGCTATCGCCTGTTTATTTCGCCAGAACTGGAAAATTATCCGCAGGATGAGACCGAGGCCGCGGCCTACATCAACAAGGTGATCGAAAGCGAAATTCTGCGCGCGCCCGAGCAATATCTGTGGGTGCATCGCCGCTTTAAAACCCGTCCCGTCGGCGAAGCCTCCCTCTACCGCTAAGCGTCGTGCGCGCCTGCTGATTTAAAGAGCGTCACCGGAACACTCTTATAGGCAGGCGTCAGACTCTCTTCGTCCACCGCATCCAGCGACAGCAGCACGTTCGCCTCGGGTAAATACGCCGCAATCGATTTTGTCCCCATCGGCACAATGTGTACCGTCTGGCGGTGCATCACCCGCTGCTGACAAACCTGCCCGCGGTCGTCGAGCGCCGCGACATCCACTACGTCCCCCTGCTTAAGCTGCCGCTGGCTGGCCTCTTCCGGGCTGAGGAAAATCACGTCCCGACGACCGGTCACACCGCGATAGCGGTCGTCCAGGCCATAAATGGTGGTGTTGTACTGATCGTGGCTGCGGATGGTCGCCAGAATCAGCTCCCCGCTGCTCAGGCACGCGTCAGCAATGGCTTCAATAGTGCAGACGTGGAAGGTCGCTTTGCCTGACGCCGTGCGGTATTCCCCCCGCGAGGCGGGGTTATCCAGACGGAAACCGCCGGGGGCTTCGATACGCGCATTGTAATGATAAAATTCCGGGATCACCGCCTCAATGGCGTGACGAATCAGGCGATAGTCGCCAACCATCTCTTCCCACTTCACCGGGCTGTTCGGCAGCGTGGCGCGTGCCAGACCGGCCACGATGGCCGGTTCGGACATCAGCCAGCGCGACGCGGGCTTCAGGCTGCCAGTGGACGCATGGACCATGCTCATGGAATCTTCCACCGTCACCGACTGCACGCCAGAGGCCTGAACATCCCGCTCGCTGCGACCCAGTGCCGGCAGGATCCAGCTGTCTTTGCACACCAGCAGGTGCGAGCGGTTGAGTTTGGTCGCCACGTGAACCTGCAGATCCAGTTTACGCATCGCCGGGAAGGTGCGCTGCGGTTCCGGCATCGCCACCGCCAGGTTGCCACCCATGCAGATCAGTGCGCGCGATTCGCCGCTCTCGATGGCTTTGATGCTCTCAACGGAGGCGCGACCGTGGGCGCGAGGCACCGTGATGCCAAAGTACTGCTCAAGGCGCAGGTTAAAGTCTTCACCTGGCGCTTCGTTAATGCCCACGCTGCGGTCGCCCTGCACGTTCGAGTGGCCGCGCAGGGGGCAGATCCCCGCCCCTTTGCGCCCCATATTGCCGCGCATCAGCAGCAGGTTGATCAGCTGCTGGACGTTTTGCGTCCCGTTGCGGTGCTGGGTGATCCCGAGGCCGTAGCTGATAATCACCCGTTCGTGGCGGGCGTAGATCTCAGCGAAAGAGACTATCGTCTGGCGATCGAGCCCGGCACCGCGTTCGATATCCGCCCACGCGAGACGACGCAAATCCTCAGCCAGCTCGCTGAATCCGGAGGTGTGGTTGGTGATAAAGTCCCTATCGATCACCCCAGGCTGTTGGGCGTCGAGCGCCAGTAGGGCTTTCATTACCCCGCGGAAGAACCAGGCATCCCCCCCAATACGTATCTGGAAGTAATCCTCAGAGAGTTCAGTGTGCCCTCCGGTGAGCATCTCTTTTGGCGACTGCGGGAAGCTAAAGCGCTCCAGTCCCCGTTCGCGCATCGGGTTCACGGACATGATCCTGCCGCCGCGCTGTGCGACTTCGCGCAGCGTCGCCAGCATCCGCGGGTGGTTAGTGCCCGGGTTATGCCCGACGCAGATCACCAGATCGGCGGCGTCAAAGTCGCTGAGTTCGACGGTGCCTTTACCGATGCCAATCGACGATCCGAGCCCGGTGCCGGTTGGGCTATGGCACATATTGGAGCAGTCGGGGAAATTATTGCTGCCGTATTCACGGGCATACAGCTGATATAAAAAGGCTGCTTCATTCGAGGTGCGCCCGGAGGTATAAAACTCAACCTGCTCAGGGGCGAAGCCGCGCATTATGCCGCCAATTTCCGCGAAGGCCTGTTCCCATTCAACCGGCTGAAAGGTGTCGGTAATAATGTCGTATTTCATGGGATGCGTGAGGCGGCCCTGATTTTCCAGCGCGTAATCACTCCAACCCAATAATGCTTTTACCGTATGGCGGGCAAAAAATTCGGGTGACGCTTTTTTCTTTGTTGTCTCCCATGACACGGCTTTTACGCCATTTTCACACAGCTCCATGGGTGAACGATGTTCTGGATCGGGCCACGCACATCCGGGGCAGTCAAATCCTTTATCCTGATTCATTTTGAACAGCGCGATCGTGTCGCGCAGAGGAGACTTTTGGGTCATTACGTAAGACGCGCAAGCCTTGACTGCGCCCCAGCCACCTGCGGCGCCCTCATAATGGTCCAGACCCTGAATGTTCTTTTTCATTTAATTGCCATTGTTAAACACGTTAAATTCTATACCTGGAAATCATTCTCATAATTAACAGCATAGAGGTATAAATCACCCTCTTAATAAAAGAGTGACGTAACTAATAAGAGGTATTATTTAAAACAAATATTGCTGACCACAATTTAAGGCGTAAGGTAATTATTAATGTGGGTATATTTATAATCACAATAAGGTAGTTCGTTGTATATTTGTAGTCATAGTCTGTAGATCAGCAATTAACTGGCAAACGCAATCTACAACGCTTAAGGATATAAATTCAACTACCCGTTTATTTAAATATATTAATCGCCAACTGTGATGGAATAAAATGGTGTAAAAGTTTCCTGTTACAGGTGCTGTTACCCCCGGTAATCACTCTACATTATCGTTAGCCTGCTATGTTGCTCAGCACCAATTTATTACCAAATGAAATTAAACTGTCGCCGTTCCACGACAGTGCTAAGTGACGGAAAACGTTTAAAAAAATCACGCTTGTCACTCCTGATTTTTAGGCGTACATTAGCGCCGTCTGGCAATCTAAAAGCACAGAATTCTGAGCTGGAGTTGAGGCTAAAACGGGAAAATTCTCATTTCCGCCCTCGCCTGACTTCACCTCTCTATACTCAGTTGGACTCTGAAATTAATGCGTATCATGAGATGCGCGGAGCGATGAACGTGAAATATTTCTTTATGGGTTTTTCTGTAATTGTTTTCGCCTGGGTCGGTACGTTTGCCCTGATGATGAACTGAGCAAAGAAATTGCAGTTAAAAAAACAGGCGCCTCAGGCGCCTGTTTTTTTTAGCTTTACTGACCGCCCTGCTCCGGCGGACTTTTTGCCGCCAGCGGCAACAGCCCATCGGCGCGGAACATGCTTTTAATGCCCCTGATCGCCTGACGAATACGGTCGCTGTTTTCAATCAACGCAAAACGCACGTGCGTATCGCCGTAATCGCCAAAGCCAATACCCGGTGAGACGCAGACCTTTGCGTCCTGCAGCAGCTTCTTGGCAAACTCCAGCGAGCCCATCGCGGCGTAAGCTTCCGGGATCTTCGCCCAGACGTACATCGACGCTTTCGGCATGTCGACCATCCAGCCCGCCTCATGCAGCCCTTTGACCAGCACGTCGCGACGGCGCTTATACTGCGCGGCGATATCCTGCACGCACTGCTGATCGCCTTCGAGCGCCGCAATCGCTGCGACCTGCAGCGGAGTAAAGGTCCCGTAGTCGTGGTAACTCTTGATTCGCGCCAGCGCGTTCACCAGCGTTTTGTTACCCACCATAAAGCCAATACGCCAGCCGGCCATGTTGTAGCTTTTCGACAGAGTGAAGAACTCCACCGCCACATCGCGGGCGCCGGGCACCTGCATAATTGACGGCGCTTTCCAGCCGTCGTAGACGATGTCTGCATAGGCCAGGTCATGTACCACCAGCACATCGTACTGCTTCGCCAGCGCGACCACCTTTTCAAAGAAATCGAGTTCAACGCACTGTGCCGTCGGGTTGGACGGGAAGCCGAGGATCATCATCTTAGGCTTGGGATAGCTTTCGCGAATGGCGCGTTCCAGCTCGTTAAAAAAGTCGACGCCTTCCACCAGCGGAACAGAGCGTACCTGTGCCCCGGCGATGACCGCGCCGTAGATATGAATCGGGTAGCTGGGGTTGGGCACCAGTACCGTGTCGCCATGATCCAGCGTCGCCAGCATCAGGTGCGCTAGCCCCTCTTTGGAGCCGATGGTGACGATGGCTTCGCTCTCGGGGTCGATCTCAACCTGATAGCGGTCCTGATACCAGCGCGAAATGGCGCGGCGCAAGCGCGGGATCCCTTTCGAGGTGGAGTAGCCGTGCGTATCCGGGCGCTGGGCGACGGTGCACAGTTTTTCGACGATATGCGGCGGCGTGGGGCCGTCCGGGTTGCCCATGCTGAAATCGATAATATCTTCGCCGCGCCGACGCGCAGCCATTTTCAGCTCAGCAGTAATATTGAACACATACGGGGGAAGACGATCGATACGCGAAAAACGACGTTCAGGGCGGGAGTCAGCCATAGATACCTCAGATAACGTTAGCGCCCGGACCATCCGAGCGACGTCGCCACGATGGTGGCGTGCTTAGAAAATAACCTGAAGAAAAACGACTTGTCGAGAGGGAAAATTAAAAATTATTCACAGCGCTAAAACAGGAACTCCGCTGCGGCTAAACAGGGATGAACAGTGACAGCCAGCCATTAAAGATATCATTTAGATAACATTCTGATATCAATGCATTTACCACTGCGACCAGCGGTGTGACGCAGCCCTGATAACCGTTGGCACACGCCATAATCCCCTTTGAAGATTATGGTTTATCCTCATTTGATAAAACGGACAGATGACTGGTCATTGGGCGTCAGGTTTTTTATCATGGTTGTTTCCCGCTTCCTCAGGTTCACTCGTGCACGAAATATTCGATATGCTGCTGGCGGTTTTTGATCGCGCGGCATTGATGCTGATTTGTCTGTTCTTTTTAATCCGCATTCGCCTGTTCCGCGAGCTTCTGCATAAATCTGCCCACTCGACAAAAGAGCTGCTGGCGGTGACCGCCATTTTCTCGCTGTTCGCCCTGTTCAGCACCTGGTCCGGCGTGCCGGTAGAAGGTTCGCTGGTTAACGTGCGTGTGATCGCGGTGATGTCCGGCGGGATCCTGTTTGGCCCGTGGGTCGGGATCATCACCGGGCTGATCGCCGGGGTACATCGCTACCTGATCGATATTGGCGGCGTGACCGCGATCCCCTGCCTAATCACCAGCATTATCGCCGGGATCCTCGCGGGCTGGATCAACCGCAAAATCCCGAAAAAGCAGCACTGGCGCGCCGGGATCATCGCGGGCATGATCTGCGAAACCCTGACCATGGTTCTGGTCGTGGTCTGGGCCCCGACCATTTCGCTCGGGCTGGATATTGTCTCTAAAATCGGTATTCCGATGATCCTCGGCAGCGTCTGCGTGGGCTTTATCGTGCTGCTGGTGCAGAGCGTGGAGGGCGAAAAAGAGGCCAGCGCCGCCCGTCAGGCCAAGCTGGCACTGGATATTGCCAATAAAACGCTGCCGCTGTTCCGCGATATTAACGTCGAATCGCTGCGCCAGGTGTGCGACATCATCCGCCGCGATATTGATGCCGATGCGGTCGCCATCACCAATAACGACCGGGTGCTGGCCTACGTCGGCGTGGGTGAACACAACTATCAGGACAATAACGACACTATCAGCCCCACCACCCAGCAGGCCATCAACGATGGCAAAATCATTATTAAGAATAATGACGAGGCGCACCGCACGCCGGAAATTCACTCGATGCTGGTGATCCCCCTGTGGGAAAAAGGGGTTGTCACCGGGACGCTGAAAATCTATTACTGCCACGCGCACCAGATCACCTCCTCGCTGCAGGAGATGGCGGTGGGTCTGTCGCAAATTATCTCGACGCAGCTGGAAGTGTCCCGCGCCGAGCAGCTGCGGGAGATGGCAAATAAGGCAGAGCTTCGCGCTCTGCAAAGTAAAATCAATCCTCATTTTCTGTTCAACGCGCTGAATGCGATCTCGTCCTCTATTCGTCTCAATCCGGACACCGCCCGCCAGCTGATTTTTAATCTGTCACGCTATTTGCGCTACAACATTGAGCTCAAGGATGATGAGCACATTGATATCAAGAAAGAGCTGTATCAGATCAAAGACTACATCGCGATTGAGCAGGCCCGCTTTGGCGATAAGCTGACGGTGATTTACGACATTGATGAAGAGGTCAACTGCGTGATCCCGAGTCTGCTGATCCAGCCGCTGGTCGAGAATGCCATCGTTCACGGCATTCAGCCGCGCAAGGGCAAGGGCGTGGTGACGATCAGCGTCGCTGAATGCGGCAACCGGGTGCGGATTTCAGTGCGCGATACCGGGCACGGCATTGATCCGCTGGTAATTGAGCGCGTGGAGTCGAACGAGATGCCTGGCAATAAAATTGGCCTGCTGAATGTTCATCACCGCGTTAAGCTGTTGTATGGCGAAGGGCTGCATATTCGCCGCCTGGAGCCGGGCACCGAAATTGCGTTTTACGTGCCCAATGAACGGTCCGCCGTTCATGCACAGACGTTGTTGTTGCCCTAGTCGGAGGAATGCATGAAAGTCATCATTGTGGAAGATGAGATACTGGCTCAACAGGAGCTAAGCTGGCTGATAAAAGAGCACAGCAAGATGGAGATCGTCGGCACCTTTGAAGATGGGCTGGACGTGCTTAAGTTTTTACAGCACAACAAGGTCGACGCCATTTTTCTGGATATCAATATCCCGTCGCTGGACGGGGTGCTGCTGGCGCAAAACATCAGCCAGTTTGCCAGCAAGCCATTTATCGTCTTTGTGACTGCCTGGAAAGAGCACGCGGTAGAGGCTTTCGAGCTGGAAGCCTTCGACTACATTTTGAAGCCGTATCAGGAATCGCGCATTGTCAGCATGCTGCAAAAGCTGGAGCAAGCCTGGCAGCAGCAGTCTTCCACCGGGCAGAACACCGCCCAGCCCGTGACGCGCGAAAACGACACCATCAATTTAATCAAAGATGAGCGGATCATCGTGACGCCGATGGACGATATCTACTATGCCGAAGCGCATGAGAAGATGACGTTTGTCTATACCCGCCGCGATTCGTTCGTGATGCCGATGAACATCACCGAATTTTGCAGCAAGCTGCCCGCGAGCCACTTCTTTCGCTGTCACCGTTCGTTCTGCGTCAACCTGAACAAAATCCGCGAGATTGAGCCCTGGTTCAACAACACCTATATTCTGCGGCTAAAAGATCTGGATTTTCAGGTGCCGGTCAGTCGCAGCCGGGTGAAAGAGTTTCGCCAGCTGATGCACCTGTAAGGAAAGTGCCCCGGTAAATGGAGATCACCGGGGCGGGAGTTTACAGAACCTGGCCCAGGGTCTGACGCAGGTGCGCGCCCGCGCCCAGCAGGCCTGGGTTGTCGTGAACGATCAGGTAGACCGGGATATCCTGCACATAGGCCCGGAAGCGGCCTTTATCTTCAAATCCACCGCGGAAGCCGGACGCCTTAAAGAACTCAAGGAAGCGTGGCACGATGCCCCCGGCGATATAGACCCCGCCAAAAGTGCCCAGATTCAGCGCCAGGTTGCCACCAAAACGACCCATGATGACGCAGAACAGCGACAGGGCGCGACGGCAGTCGATGCAGCTGTCTTCCAGCGCGCGTTCGGTCACATCCTTCGGCTGCAGGTTTTCCGGCAGACGGCCATCGGATTTCACAATCGCACGATACAAATTCACCAGCCCCGGGCCGGACAGCACGCGTTCCGCCGACACGTGGCCGATCTCGGCGCGCAGTTCTTCCAGAATGATGCCCTCTTCTTCACTGTTTGGCGCGAAGTCGACGTGGCCGCCCTCACCCGGCAGGTTGATCCAGCGCTGGTCAATGTGTACCAGATGCGAAACGCCAAGACCGGTTCCCGCGCCATAGACGGCAATCGGTTTACCTTCGACGGCCTGAGCGCCGCCGAACTGGATCAGGTGTTCCGGCTTTAACATCGGGATCGCCATCGCCACCGCAGTAAAGTCGTTAATCACTTCCAGATGCGCGAACCCGAGGTTCTTTTTCATCTCGGCGACAGAGAAGGCCCAGGTGTGGTTGGTCATCGCCACCCAGTCGCCCGTCACCGGGCAGGCAATGGCAATACAGCCATCCTCGACGCTGACATCGTGCTCCGTCAGATAGACACGCATTACCGCTTCGAGGCTGGGATAATCCAGCCCGGAATAGGTTTTGGCGCGGGAAATTTCCCCGGTGTTAACGTCACATAAAGCCAGACGCGCGTTCGTGCCCCCTACATCACCTACCAAAGCATACTTTGTCATTCTTCAACTGCTCCGCTAAAGTCAAAATAACTCTTTGGCACACTCTAAATTCAAGGCTCGAGAACAACAACGCCTGAATCAAGGCGCCCCAGGATTATCGATCTATATCACAGAATTATGGTTCCGTTTCAGCACCATTTGCACTGTTCGCGCCAGGCTGAATGGGCAAAGTAATGCAAGTCATTTTCTACAAGGAATTCATCATGCTCCATCCGCGAGCCAGAACGATGCTGCTGTTGGCCCCTCCCGCGCTGATTATTGGTGTGGCGTCCAGCCTGATCCTGATTGTTATCATGAAAGTCGCCTCGGTATTACAGGCGTTTCTGTGGACGTCGCTGCCTGCCAGCGTCGGGATCGACATGGCCTCCCCGGTCTGGATTATGGTGATGCTGACGCTAACCGGCATTGCCGTGGGGTTGGTTGTCCGCTACAGCCCGGGCCATGCCGGGCCAGACCCGGCCACCGAGCCGCTGATCGGCGCCCCGGTGGCCGCCGCCGCTCTGCCCGGGCTGGTGATGGCGCTGATTATCGGCCTGGCGGGCGGCGTCAGCCTTGGCCCGGAGCACCCGGTAATGGCGGTGAATATCGCGCTGGCCGTCGCCGTGGGCTCGCGCGTCTTCCCCCGGGTGGCGACCCTCGACTGGACGATCCTGGCCTCGGCGGGCACCATCGGCGCCCTGTTCGGTACGCCCGTGGCGGCGGCGCTCATTTTTTCTCAGACCCTGAACGGCAACAATGACATCCCGCTGTGGGACAAGCTCTTCGCCCCGCTGCTGGCCGCCGCGGCGGGTGCGCTGACCACCAGCCTGTTTTTCCACCCGCATTTCTCCTTGCCGATTGCGCCGTACGGCCAGATGCATCTGGCGGATCTGTTTAGCGGTGCGATTGTGGCCGCCATTGCCATCGCGCTTGGGATGGTGGCGGTGTGGTGTCTGCCGCGTCTGCACCGACTGATGCATCGCCTGAAACACCCGGTGCTGATCCTCGGGGCGGGCGGGCTTATTCTGGGGATCCTCGGGGCCATTGGCGGCAGCATTACCCTGTTTAAAGGTCTGGATGAGATGCAGCAGCTGGCCTTTAGTCAGACGTTTAGCGTCTCTGATTATCTGCTCATTGCCCTGATTAAGCTGGCAGCGCTGGTAGTCGCGGCGGCGTGTGGTTTTCGCGGTGGGCGCATTTTCCCGGCTGTGTTTGTCGGTGTAGCCTTAGGATTGATGCTGCATGAGCACGTCGAGGCGGTCCCGGCGGCGATCACTATCTCCTGTTCAATACTGGGACTGGTACTGGTGGTGACGCGGGATGCCTGGCTGAGCCTGTTTATGGCGGCAGTGGTGGTGCCTGACACCACCCTGATGCCGCTGCTGTGTATTGTGATGCTGCCCGCCTGGCTCCTGCTGGCGGGCAGACCGATGATGATCGCCTGGCGAGAGGACAAGTAATCAGGCGCTTCTACGCGCCTCCAGCGCCTGAATAATGTCATTCAACAGCGGCGGGAGATCGGCTTTCGGCAGCATGACCTCAATCAGCGAAAGCCGCTCACGGTGCGCCACTTTCTCCAGCACCTCCTCAAGCTGGACCACCTCACTCACCCGCCAGCTCTCGGCCTGACAGTTCAGGCTGAGCGCCTGCGGGATCTGCGTCCAGTTCCACAGCGCGATGTCGTTGTAGCGCTGGTTAGGACCGTGGATCGCCCGCTCGACCGTATAGCCTTCGTTATTCAGCACCATGATGATCGGGCACTGCTGGTCGCGCAGCATCGAGCCCAGCTCCTGAATCGTCAGCTGCGCCGCACCGTCGCCGGTGATGGCAATCACCCGACGATCCGGGCAGGCGGTCTGCGCGCCATAGGCGGCGGCCAGGGTATAGCCAATCGAGCCCCAGATTGGCTGGACGATAAAATTCACCCCTTCGGGCAGACGCAGCGCAGCGGCGCCAAAGGCCGAGGTCCCCTGATCGGCAAGAATAATATCGCCGGGGCGAATAAAGGTTTGCAGCGTTTTCCAGAAACTGTCGTGCGTCAGCGAACCCGGGGGGATAGCGTGTAGCGGTCGCGTCGGACGCGGTACAGCATGGGTGCTGGCATACTGATGACTCAGGCTGGAGAGCACCTCAATCGCCTGCGCCATCGGGATCCCGGTATACCAGACATCTCCCACTCGGGACGCATGCGGCTGAACGTCGATGGTCTGCTGCTGCGTGAGCTTGTGGGTAAATCCGGCGGTGAGCGTGTCGGTAAATCGGGTGCCTACGCAGATCACGGTGTCGGCGCCTTCAATGGCGTCGTTGGTGGTGCCGACGCTCGCAGAGCCACTGTAGGTGCCCGCAAAGCCCGGCTTGCGCTCATCAAAAATCCCTTTACCCATCAGCAGGGTGGCGTGTGCCATCGGGGTGTGCTCCATCCAGCGCTGAAGCTGGTTTTGCAGACCGTAGCGCAGCACCAGAAAATCAGCCAGCAGCGCGATACGTTCGCTGGCGGCCAGCCGTTTCTCCGCCGCCTCGCGGAAGGCGTCCAGACGGAAGCTGTCGCTCTCATACAGACGGTCAATGAGAGCGTTTACAGGCGGAGTGGCAGGTTTTTTTGCCACGTCGGCAGGCAGCATAAGGTAGCCCGGTCGGCGCTCTCTCAGCATTTCGGTCAACACCCGGTCGATTTCATAGCAGGCGTTCTGCTCGGTCAGCTGCGCCTGGGCGACGGTGATCGGCCCGCTCATTTTGAAAAAGTGACGAAACTCACCGTCACCCAGGGTGTGGTGCAGCAGCTCCCCTTTTTTCTGCGAGTCAATCCCCGGTGCGCCGACGATATGCAGAACCGGAACATGCTCGGCAAAACTGCCCGCAATCCCATTAATGGCACTCAGTTCACCCACTCCAAAGGTCGTCAGCAGCGCGGCAAAGCCCTTGCAGCGCGCATAACCATCGGCGGCATAGGCCGCGTTCAGCTCGTTGGCACAACCCACCCAGCCAATATCCGGGCTGGCGATAACGTGATCGAGAAACTGCAGGTTGTAGTCGCCCGGGACACCAAACAGATGATCGGCACCACAGTCAGTAAGACGGTCTAACAAGTAATCGGCGACGCTGTAGGGGGAATGCATGACAGTTATCCTTATGATGTTGACCTCAATTTGAGTATTGAAGAAGCGTGATAGCTGTCCAGGAATGGCGATATTCAGCTCATGGAACAAATGCTTTACAAATTGTGGCGAGGTAATCTGTCTGACTCAGTTAAGGTGTAAACGTATACATTGGTGTTTTTCGCAGAAAGAGGAACAATAGATATGGTTTATCAGGCGGACAAAAATCGTTATCAGTCAATGGTGTATCAACGATGTGGGCAAAGCGGCCTCAAGCTGCCGGCCATCTCCCTTGGACTGTGGCATAACTTTGGCGATACCACGCTGATTGAAAACAGCCGTCAACTTTTACATCGCGCCTTCGATAGCGGGATTACGCATTTCGACCTGGCTAACAACTATGGCCCACCGCCGGGATCGGCAGAGCGTAACTTTGGGCGGATCCTGCAGGAGGATTTTCATGGCCTGCGCGATGAGCTGATCATCTCGTCCAAAGCGGGCTATACCATGTGGGAAGGGCCGTACGGTGACTGGGGTTCACGTAAATACCTGATCGCCAGCCTCGACCAGAGCCTGAAGCGCATGGGGCTGGAGTATGTCGATATCTTCTACCACCATCGCCCGGACCCGGAAACGCCGCTGCGTGAGACGATGCGCGCGCTTGACCATATTGTGCGTCAGGGGAAAGCGCTGTACGTCGCCCTGTCCAACTATCCGGCAGAGCAGGCCCGGGAGGCTATCGCCATTCTCGAAGACCTGGGTACGCCGTGCCTCATCCATCAGCCAAAATTCTCAATGTTTGAGCGCGCCCCCGAAGCGGGACTGCTGGATGTGCTACAGCAGAACGGCGTGGGTTGCATTGCCTTTTCACCGCTGGCGGGCGGCCAGTTAACCGACCGCTACCTGAACGGTATTCCGGCCGATTCCCGTGCCGCAAGCGGCAGTCGCTTCCTCAATCCGGATCAGCTCACCGAAGAGACGCTGGCTAAAGTCCGCCAGCTCAATGCCCTGGCGGAACGCCGCGGGCAAAAGCTGTCGCAGATGGCGCTGGCCTGGGTGCTGCAACACGACGCGGTGACCTCGGTCCTGATCGGTGCCAGCAAGATCGCGCAGATTGACGATGCGGTAGGCATGCTGGCGAACCGTCACTTCTCCGCGGCTGAGCTGAGCGAAATAGAAGCGATCCTGCGCAGCACAGATTAACAGCACTATTAGCAAAAAGTGCTATGCCTTCAGATTTAGGAGTTGAGGCGATTAAACAGGGCTTTACCGCCCATTAATATTGCGTTAACAAGCCGATTACGGCTCCGATCGTGAAGGAGAATAACAATGTTCAGGTCCCTGATTCTGGCAGCTGTCTTAATAGCTTCAGCCCCGCTGGTCGCTACTGCTGGCGAAATCACCCTGCTGCCATCTGTAAAATTACAAATTGGCGATCGGGATAACTCCGGCAATTACTGGGACGGCGGCGGCTGGCGCGACCGCGGTTACTGGCACCGTAATTACGAATGGCGCGACCACCGTTGGCGTAAACATGATAACGGCTACCATCGTGGCTGGGATAAACGTAACGCCTACGAGCGCGGATACCGCGAAGGCTGGAACGACCGTGACGACCGCCGGGGCAAAGGCCGCGGTCATGGGCATGGTCACGGCGGACATGGTCATCGCCACTGATAATAAAAAAAGAGCCTTACGGCTCTTTTTTTACAGCCCAAGCGCCGTGCCGATTAACAGCCACAGGTTCAGCGCCACCACCAGCACCACAATCGCCCAGCCAATCCGTTTCACCGTTACCGTATTCACCAGATCGCCCATCAGCGTTTTGTCGCTGGTAAAAATCAGCAGCGGCACCAGCGCCAGCGCGATGCCAAAGCTCAGCAGAACCTGGCTCATCACCAGAATACGGGTCGGATCGAGCCCCATCAGGATCACGATAAACGACGGCATCATGGTGACAGAGCGACGCACCCACAGCGGAATATGGAACCGGACAAACCCCTGCATCACCACCTGCCCTGCCAGGGTGCCGACCACGGTCGAAGAGAGACCTGCAGCCACCAGACTCAGGCCAAAAATGGTCGCCGCCGCATGGCTCAGCAAGGGTTCCAGCGTCAGGTAGGCCTGATCGAGATCGGCGATACCAGTATGACCGTTGAAGTGGAAGGCCGCCGCAGCGGTCGCCATCATCGCCAGGTTCACAAACCCGGCAATGGTCATCGCGATCGCCACGTCCCATTTTGTCGCCGAGTAGCGCTCATGACGCGAGCCCTCGTGCAGATTCTGGGTCAGGGAGGAGTGCAGATAGATTACGTGCGGCATAATCGTCGCCCCCAGCACCCCGGCGGCGAGGAATACCGCTTCAGATGTTGGCAGGTTCGGGATCGCCATCCCCTTCCCTAACTGCACCAGGTCGGGCCGGGAGAAGACCAGCTCGACGATGTAGGCCGCTGCAACGAACAGCAGCAGACCGCCGATCACTTTTTCGAGCGGTTTTTGCCCGCGACGTTGCAGCATCAGGATCAGGAACGTGGCGATACCGGTTAGTATTGCCCCCTGCAGGAGCGAGACGCCCAGAATGAGCTTAAAGCCGATTGCGGCACCGATAAATTCCGCCAGATCGGTCGCCATCGCGATAATTTCGGCCTGCACCCAGTAAAACCAGACCATCGGTCGCGGATAGCGGTCGCGGATGTGCTCGGCGAGGTTTTTGCCGGTCGCAATGCCCAGCTTTGCCGACAGCACCTGGATCATCATCGCCATCAGGTTTGCCCACACCACCACCCACAGCAGTTTGTAGCCAAAGCTGGCCCCGGCCTGGATGTTGGTCGCAAAATTACCCGGATCGATATAGCCAATGGCGGCAATAAACGCCGGTCCCATTAATGCAAAGCGCATCTTGCGTGCCGCCCTGCCGGTGCTAGTCTCAACGCGACTGTTGGTCATCTCTGCCTCTGAAATATAGCCTTTGCTATGTTTAATGCTATCAAAATGCGAATGATTATCAAGTTCATTTGCGATGGTTTAATCGATTACTGTGATAATGAAGAGCAATAAGCAGGCTGGAAGTGTGGATGCACGACAGGCTAAAACGCGTGCAGTCTTTTGTGAAGCGTAGCACACAAACTTAACTTTGAACTCATTTACATAACATAACAAAAATGTATCTTTTATCCCTAATTATGAGTTTCGTCACAGGATGTGACTATAGTGTGGCTTTGATCTCGTTTTCTTTACTCTTGTTTCATAGAATGTGCACGGAAATTAAACCTGCCTCATATTTGGAGCAAATATGGACCGCGTCCTGCATTTTGTCCTGGCACTTGTTGTTGTTGCTACGCTTGCGCTGCTGGTCAGCAGCGATCGTAAAAAGATCCGCATTCGCTATGTTGTTCAGTTACTCGTCATTGAAGTGTTACTTGCCTGGTTCTTCCTGAACTCCAACGTGGGCCTGGGCTTCGTGAAAGGCTTCTCCGAGATGTTCGAAAGCCTGCTCGGGTTCGCCAATGAAGGGACCAACTTCGTATTCGGTAAAATGAACGATGAAGGTCTGGCATTCTTCTTCCTGAAAGTGCTGTGCCCTATCGTCTTCATCTCTGCACTGATCGGTATTCTGCAGCACATCCGTATTCTGCCGATTGTGATCCGCGCCATCGGTACCGTGCTGTCGAAAGTGAACGGCATGGGCAAACTGGAATCTTTCAACGCCGTCAGTTCCCTGATCCTCGGTCAGTCTGAGAACTTTATCGCGTATAAAGATATCCTCGGCAAAATGTCCCGCAACCGCATGTACACCATGGCGGCCACCGCAATGTCTACCGTTTCCATGTCTATCGTGGGTGCGTATATGACGATGCTGGAGCCAAAATACGTGGTTGCTGCGCTGGTTCTGAACATGTTCAGCACCTTTATCGTTCTGTCACTGATCAACCCGTACCGCGTGGATGAGAGTGAAGAGAACCTGCAGATGGCTAACCTGCACGAAGGCCAGAGCTTCTTTGAAATGCTGGGTGAGTACATTCTGGCAGGCTTCAAAGTGGCGGTGATCGTGGCAGCCATGCTGATCGGCTTTATCGCCCTGATCTCTGCGCTGAACGCCCTGTTTGCTGCCGTACTGGGTATCTCCTTCCAGGGCATCCTGGGCTATATCTTCTACCCGGTTGCCTGGGTGATGGGTGTGCCAGCCAGCGAAGCGCTGCAGGTGGGCAGTATCATGGCGACCAAACTGGTCTCTAACGAATTCGTTGCGATGATGGATCTGCAGAAAATCGCTGGTACGCTCTCCCCGCGCGCCGAAGGTATTCTCTCCGTGTTCCTGGTCTCCTTCGCTAACTTCTCGTCCATCGGTATTATCGCGGGCGCGATTAAAGGCCTGAACGAAGAGCAGGGTAACGTGGTTTCCCGCTTCGGTCTGAAACTGGTTTACGGTTCTACGCTGGTCAGCGTCCTGTCTGCGTCTATCGCCGCACTGGTACTGTAATCAGCTTTAAAAAAAACCGGGGATCTCCCCGGTTTTTTTACGCCTGCAGATCGCCCAGCGGCTGCGGTTTACCAATCAGATAGCCTTGCAGATAATCGACGCCACACGCCAGCAGGATCTCGCGCTGCTCCGGCAGCTCAACATACTCCGCCACCACGCACAGCGAACGGGCCTTTGCCAGATTGCAAATGGACTGCACGATCATCGCATCCATGCTGTCGCGACAGATATCTTTCACGAAGCAGCCGTCAATCTTCACGATATCGGCCTGCAGGCGCTTCAGCCGCTCGAAGTTGGCATAACCAGTACCAAAATCATCAATGGCAATTTTAAAGCCGTAGTCGCGCAGTTGCTGAATATTCAGAATACTGACTTCCGAATTTGAGAAGGCCTGCTCTTCTGTCACTTCGATGATCACCGCCTGCGGCGCGACAGCGTAGTGTTCAAACAGGGCAATGATTTCGGGTGCGACGTCCTTTTGCATCAGCGTCAGCGGCATCAGATTTACCGAAAAGCGCGCGCACGTTTGGCTCGAAGGATACGCGCGTAACCATGCCAGCAGCGCTTCGACCACGCTGATATCAAACCGCCGGCTCAGGTTAAACTGCGCCACCAGCGGCAGAAACTTATCCGGTGTGAGAATTTCGCCGTCGCTCTCCAGCCGGGACAGGATTTCGTGATAGCCGGTTCCGTCTGCTTTCTGGATCGGCTGAGCATATAAGCGCAGCCCGCCTTCATCCAGCGCCCGCTTCACCCGCCCCAGCATCAGAACGCGATCCGTGGTTTGCCCCGAAACGGTCGCCAGGCTGTTAGTCAGCGACAGCACCTGATGCAACGAGCAGGCCTGTTCAGCCAGCCAGCTGAGCTGGCCCAGCGTATGGTGCAGGCTCTCACTGCGGCTGTATGCCACCCCACCCCAGGCGGCACCAAACTCAATGTCCAGCCCGGTATTGTTCCAGTAGATTTTGCGGCTGTTCAGACAATCGACAATGTGCTGCAGCCGAGCCCCCGCTTCCGGACCGCGCAGCACCAGCGCCAGTTCATTACCAGGGATCTGAAAAAGCTGCTCATTCTGAATCAACAGAGGCTGCGTTTCATGGATGATGGCGCGCTTACACTGCACGCGCATCAGCAGGCCATAGTGACGACTGAGAAACTCCAGATTATGCATTCGCAGGCAGCACAGACTGACATCCGCATTCTCGGCCAGAAAAATCTCCAGCGCTCGCAGGTTGGGTAGCCCGGTGAGCGGATCGGTCAATGCCCTCTCCTTCCACCCCTGCCGGAGCCATTCGCTACGCTGGAAAATTCGCGCCATGTAGACCAGGCAAATCGAAAAGGAGATCAGCACCGACAGTACAAATGCCAGCGAGTAGCCGTTTTGCACGCCATGCAGAAAATTTTTGCTATAGGTCAGCAGCAGGCATGCGCTCACCGCCCAGCCCAGCGAGATCGTCCCATAGCGGAACCTGCTGATACCGAGGGTAAAAAGTATAAAAATAACCGGCACCAGATAGCCTGCAATAATATTCGCCCTGAAGGGGAGGCACAGCAGAAGGAGGATCGCAATAAGACTGATTATAATGGCTGGCGTAAAAACAGGATGCTGCGTTGACGAATAGGGTCGTAAATTACGCCGCCAGAACGCGCGGGCGTAATGGGGATTGAGGATCATTCTTAAGGGGTAATAGAACATCATGGTAAAGATCAGTACGGCACAGATTAGGCTCTGAATATCCACAATATTATAGATGGCCGTCCCTTCCCCATAGAAGGTCGCCAGCGCGACAGGGTAGTGCCATACATACCCGGATAAATACATGGACGTTTTCATGCCCAGCGGGATAACCAACCCCAACCAGAATATGCGCCCACCAATGAATCGACTGGGTATGTTGTAACGCCAGCGCGGTCCCAGTTGCCATCTGACGATGCCACAGACTGCAAATGTACTGAAGAGCTGGCAAAATAATAATATTGCTGCCTGAATGAGTGGCAGTTGAAAATTCCATTCGTTAATTACAGCAAAACTGATAACAACAGGAATAACAGCCTGGCGACCAAACAGGAAAATAATGGCCAGCATGACGCTGAGTGGCATCCATGCAAGATAAACGTTAAAGCCATCAACAACCGCACGCGGTGAAATAAGACGTGATAACGGTACGAATACCATACATAACATCAGGGCAAGCGTAAAACTTCGCAAATTAACAGACGTCGTGCTTTTCATTGAATGATATTAATTATTGTTTCTGGCGATTTAGTGAGCGCAATTATAGTAAGTTGTTTAAATGTGCGGATCAAACATCCCATCGGCAAATGGTCACTTAGTTTGTATGGATTTATGTTCTGTAGAGAATTGGGGCAGTTTTGTGAAGAGAAGGTAAATGAAAGGCATAAAAAAACCCTCGCCACTGGCGAGGGTCTGAATTTTGGTGGAGCTAAGCGGGATCGAACCGCTGACCTCTTGCATGCCATGCAAGCGCTCTCCCAGCTGAGCTATAGCCCCACAGTTTTGTTTACGCACCAGACTCTGTTGGGTTCAGAGTTTGGTGGAGCTAAGCGGGATCGAACCGCTGACCTCTTGCATGCCATGCAAGCGCTCTCCCAGCTGAGCTATAGCCCCATCGCGTAAAGCGTGTCGTGTTGACGGGCGGCATAATATGAATTCCATTGCAGAGTGTCAACGGCAAATTACCCCACCCTCGTTCAACCGCTGAAAATTCATGCAAATAAATCACATTGCGAGGATGCTCGCAGCCATACGTTAAACGTGTCACGTCTTCGCGTAAAACGATGTTATAAAATGAATCACTAATTAACCCTACTCTTCATCAGGAAATCGCATGATCAAGGAACGAATGACGCCAGAAGAGTTGGCCCGACTCACTGGCTATAGCCGACAGACCATCAATAAATGGGTACGTAAAGAGGGGTGGTCCACGTCGCCAAAACCCGGCGTACAGGGTGGTAAGGCCCGTCTGGTTCATGTGAATGAAAAGGTGCGGGATTTTATCCGCAACGCGCGCAGGGCGCCGGATGCACCGCCACTGCCCGACCTGTCGGCCGATAACTCGCTACAGGCCCTGCTGCTGACGCTGGCCAGTGAAATGACCCAAAAAGAACAGAAGCAACTTGCCTCACTGTTATTGCGGGAAGGGATTACCGGATTGTTGCAACGCTTAGGGATTCGCGAGCAGAACGAATATGAAAAAATTATCGAATAAAATGACCACCGAAGAGCTGGCCGATACCCTCGGTGTCGCCAGACAGACAGTCAACCGCTGGGTACGCAAGAATGGCTGGAAGACGGAAGGTATTAATGGCGTGAAAGGCGGTCGGGCGCGTCTGATCCATATTGACGCCCAGGTTCGTGAGCACATCATGAACATTCCGGCCATTCGGAAACGTCAGGCAATTTACCAGTTGGCAGAAACAGCGGCCAGCTATGGCAACGCTAAGCCTGCCGGCCCCTTGCGACAAATCTTCAATACCCTGGAGAATATGACCGTTGCGGAACAGCAGCGGCTTGATGTATTGCTTGCGCGGGAAGGATTGAAAGGTTTCCTCGTTCGGCTTGATATCCACGCGCCAGAGGA
The DNA here is from genome assembly GCF_025564065.1 of Silvania hatchlandensis. Classification (GTDB taxonomy): domain Bacteria; phylum Pseudomonadota; class Gammaproteobacteria; order Enterobacterales; family Enterobacteriaceae; genus Enterobacter; species Enterobacter hatchlandensis. The sequence goes on from NZ_JAMGZK010000033.1 coordinate 57,823, forward strand.
ATAACAAAACGGCAGGAAACCCTGCCGTTTTTTACTGCATGATTACTGCTGGCTTTCGCGCTCAGCAATAAAACCCAGCGCTCTGTTAATGCGCGCAATACTGCGGGTTTTACCAATCGCGTGTACCGTCACGTCCAGACCTGGAGACTGACCGGCACCGGTCACCGCAACGCGCAGCGGCATGCCGACTTTACCCATTCCGACTTCCAGCTCATCTGCCGTCGCCTGAATGGCGTGGTGTACGTTCTCAGCGCTCCAGTCGGTGATGGCAGACAGTTTATCGCGAACCACTTCCAGCGGCTGGCGTGCAACCGGGCGCAGGTGCTTCTTCGCCGCGTCGGCATCAAACGCTTCGTACTCTTCATAGAAGTAGCGGCAGCTCTCAGCCATCTCTTTCAGTGTTTTGCAGCGCTCACCCAGCAGTTTCACCAGATCGGCCAGCTCCGGGCCATTACGGGTATCAATATTAGCCTGCTCAATGTGCCACTGCAGATAGGTCGCCACGTACTCCGGCTGCATGGTGTTGATGTAGTGATGGTTCAGCCACTGCAGTTTTTCGGTATTGAATGCACTGGCAGACTTACCCACTGCATCCAGCGAGAAGAGCTGGATCATCTCTTCGCGGCTGAAGATCTCCTGATCGCCATGGGACCAGCCCAGACGCACCAGGTAGTTCAGCAGCGCTTCCGGCAGGTAGCCATCATCGCGGTACTGCATCACGCTGACTGCGCCATGACGTTTGGACAGTTTTTTGCCGTCGTCACCGTTGATCATCGAGACGTGCGCATACACCGGTACAGGTGCGTTCAGCGCTTTCAGGATGTTGATCTGACGTGGGGTATTGTTGATATGGTCTTCGCCACGCACAACGTGGGTGATTGCCATATCCCAGTCGTCCACCACGACGCAGAAGTTATAGGTCGGTGCACCGTCGGTGCGGCGAATAATCAGATCGTCCAGCTCCTGGTTGCTGAATTCGATCGGGCCGCGGATCTGGTCGTCAAAAATCACCGACCCTTCCTGCGGGTTAGCAAAACGCACTACGCACGGCTCGTCATCCGCATGATGCTCATGACCGTGACGGCAGCGACCGTCGTAGCGCGGCTTTTCGTTATTCGCCATCTGCTCTTCACGCAGCGCATCCAGACGCTCTTTCGAGCAGTAGCACTTATAGGCGGTGCCCGCGACCAGCATGTCATCAATCACCGCGTTGTAGCGATCAAAACGTTTAGTCTGGAAATACGGGCCTTCATCCCACTCCAGATTCAGCCAGTTCATGCCATCCATAATGGCTTCGATTGCTTCCGGCGTTGAGCGTTCGAGATCGGTGTCTTCAATACGCAGTACAAACTCACCGCCCTGGTTACGTGCAAACAGCCATGAATAGAGAGCAGTGCGCGCACCGCCGACGTGCAGATAGCCGGTTGGGCTTGGCGCGAAGCGAGTTTTGATTTTCATGAAATGGCCTTACAGTGATAAAGATGCCGACAACCGGCATATCCTGGAAACTAAAGTGGGCAATATTCTATCACTCCAGTCTGATTCCTCAATCTTGTTGCGGTGAGATCCTTGTTGCTGACCGTTTTTGTTTAGAAATCATGCGCCATTGCCGCTTTCGCGATCGTTTTGTTTAATTTTACGACGAACAAATAAAAACTTGAGAAAAGGCGTTGACTCATTTTCAACTCTCCCTATAATGCGACTCCACACAGCGGGGGTGATTAGCTCAGTTGGTAGAGCACCTCCTTTACACGGAGGGGGTCGGCGGTTCGAGCCCGTCATCACCCACCATCTACTTCACGTAGATACCGCAGTGTAGATAAGAATTTGAGAATGGGCGATTAGCTCAGTTGGTAGAGCATCTCCTTTACACGGAGGGGGTCGGCGGTTCGAGCCCGTCATCGCCCACCATTCTCAACGCAATGTCTTATCAAAGAAGTAACGAAATGGGTGATTAGCTCAGTTGGTAGAGCACCTCCTTTACACGGAGGGGGTCGGCGGTTCGAGCCCGTCATCACCCACCATTCGGGTCGTTAGCTCAGTTGGTAGAGCAGTTGACTTTTAATCAATTGGTCGCAGGTTCGAATCCTGCACGACCCACCAATGTAAAAAAGCGCCCTAAAGGCGCTTTTTTGCTATCTGCGATAGAGACGATTTCCCCCCTCAATACTGGTAGGCTTCCTCAAGCTCTTCAATTTCTTGCCGATATCTCTTTTTTGGCAAGAGATTTTCACCATGACCACAATACAAACATCCACCGCATCGGTACAAACCCAGAGCAGCGGCAGCAGTCGCAGTACTGGCAGCGACATCTCCTCACAGATCACCCGTCTGACGTCGCAAATTACCAAACTGACCCAGCAGCTGAAAGATGTTGCCAACGGTAGCGGCACCACCGAAGACAAGAAAAAGCAGCAGGAGTTACTGCAGGCGCAGATCAAAATGTTGCAGGCCCAGCTGGCGCAGCTGCAACGCCGTCAGGCAGAAGAAGCCCAGCAGAAGCAGGAACAGCAGCAGGGCAAAGTGGAAGGGGTGAACTCCCCTTCCGATGAGCATAAGATTGATATCTACGTCTGATGCGTCGCGTATGCGGGCCAGATTTCCACGCTGCGCCTGCATCCCCTCTTTATGCCCGGTTTAAGATCGTTTAGCGCGACCAGGCTGCCCGGCCCGACTTCCGGGCGCAGCGAACCCGCCGCATTGGTGCTAAACAGCAGCTCACAGCCCAGCAGCTTCAGGGTGCGAATCGCATCGGTCATCACGCTCATGCCGCGGCCTTCATAAAAATGTCCGCGCCCCTTCATGCACGCCACCGGGACCCCGGCCAGATGGCCGAGCACCAGCTCCCCGGCATGTCCATGAACGGTACTGACCGGGAAACCCGGCAGCTTCTCGTAGGAGATAGCCACCGCGCCTTCAATTTGTTCTGCCAGGGCGCCTAAACCGGAGCCAAGAATAAAGGCCACGCGTGGCGTAAAGTCGGGTTTGTAACCCCGGATGATGTCGGCGCTATACCAGGGATTCTGGGAAAAAAGAGAGTGGCTCATGCGAAATCCTTTAAGCTGAATAATTGGAATAATGTTGAGTACCTCTTTCTTATAGCGAGAGTGGCTAACCCTTTACCAATACACTTTCCCGGGCCGATCGATAGGCGTTTCGAATGGATTAGTCTGCTACTTCTGATACAGCGGATCCCGCACCCGACCTGCGGTCAGCTCGCTGGCCTGCAGACGAACCACATCCCACAGCGCCTGGGCCGCAGTCGATAACGAGCGATTCTTACGGCGCACCAGCATCAGCTGCCGCTCAACCACCGGAGTCAGTCGCTTGATCTGCAGATGATTGCCCTGCGGCAGCGGCAGCGCCAGCGCGGGCAGGACGCTGATACCAATGCCCGACTCAACCATCGGAAACAGCGTCGCCGGATGACCAATCTCCTGCACAATATTGGCCTCGACCGAGAAGCCCGCCAGCGCGGCGTCGATCAGCGGTCGGCTGCCGGAAGCATAATCCTGTAGCACCAGCCGCTGACCCTCAAGCTCGTGCCAGCTCACCGAATCCCGTCCGGCAAAGGGATGATCATCGCGGCACAGCAGTAGGAAGGGTTCCGACAGCACGGTCTCACACTCCAAATCGGTTGCCGCACCGGGATCGATCACAATGCCAAAATCCACCTCCCCCTGGCGAATGCTCTCCAGCACCCACTGCTGCGGGCGATCGTGCAGAACAAATTTAATCTCCGGGTACTGAAAATTACTTTGAGCAATACAGTGCGGAATAAGATGCGCCGAAATGGTCTGGCTGGCCGCCACCCGCACCGTCCCGGACAGCTGTTGCCCGACCCGGCCCACGTCGCGCAGGGTGGTCGACAGCTCGTCCAGTATGCGCTCCAGACGCGCCGCCAGCTGCTGGCCTGCCTCGGTCAGCACCACCTCGCGCGTGGTTCTGTCGAGTAAACGAACCCCGGTCTGCAGTTCCAGCTCCTTCACGCTGTGGCTCACCGCCGACTGGCTCAAGCCGATTTTCTCCCCTGCCCGGCTAAAACTTTTTGCCTGCGCGACGGTGACGAAAACGCGCAGCTGACGCAGGGAGTAATTCATCTGTTTTCCTCATATATTGATGCAATAAATCAATTTTATTTCTCAAAGGGAAGAAAGCACAATAGTGCCATCTCTATTCAGGAGTATTTATGAAACTTTTTCGCATCCTCGATCCGTTTACGCTCACGCTTATTGGCGTTGTTTTACTGGCTTCACTGTTCCCGGCCCGCGGTGGCTTTGTGCCATTTTTTGAAGGGCTGACAACCGCCGCCATTGCGCTGCTGTTCTTTATGCACGGGGCCAAGCTTTCCCGCGAGGCGATTGTTGCAGGCGGCAGCCACTGGCGGCTGCATCTGTGGGTGATGTGCAGCACCTTTGTCGTCTTCCCGGTGTTAGGCGTGCTGTTTGCCTGGTGGGCACCGGTCAATGTCGACCCGGCGCTGTATACCGGCTTCCTCTATCTGTGCATTTTGCCGGCCACCGTCCAGTCGGCCATCGCCTTTACCTCGATGGCGGGCGGTAACGTGGCGGCGGCCGTGTGCTCCGCTTCGGCTTCCAGTCTGTTAGGCATTTTTGTCTCGCCGCTGCTGGTTGGGCTGGTGATGAATATGCACGGGGCTGAAGGCAATATGGATCAGGTCGGGAAGATTATGCTCCAGCTGCTGCTGCCGTTTGTGCTCGGCCATCTCTCCCGTCCGTGGACCGGGGCGTTTGTGGCGAAGCACAAGAAGTGGATTGCCAAAACCGATCAGACATCGATTCTGTTGGTGGTCTATTCCGCCTTCAGCGAAGCAGTAGTCAACGGCATCTGGAATAAAGTCGGGGTCGGATCGCTGCTGTTTATCGTGGTGGTGAGCCTGGTGCTGCTGGCAATTATCATTGCGATTAATGTGTTCGCCGCCCGCAGCTTCGGCTTCAATAAAGCCGATGAAATTACCATTGTCTTCTGCGGTTCGAAAAAGAGCCTGGCAAACGGGATCCCGATGGCCAATATTCTGTTTCCGACCTCGGTAATTGGGATGATGGTGCTGCCGCTGATGATCTTCCACCAGCTGCAGCTGATGATCTGCTCGGTGCTGGCGCGCCGCTATCAGCGCCAGACCGAGAAACTGCAGGCGCAGGAGAAGGCCCCCGCCGCTAAAGCTTAAGGACGTTTCAGGGGCTGAACCAGCTGGGTCAGCCCCTCGGTTTTGATCAGTAACGTCAGCGCCATTAGCTCGCCAAGATGCCCGGCAGGAAATCCATCCTTACGGGCAAACCACAGTAAATACTCTTCCGGCACGTCAATCAGCCTGCGGCCCTGGTACTTGCCGAAGGGCATCTCGGTATTGGCGATCTCGATAAGCTGCGCTTTATCCACGTTACTCTCCTAACAGACGCAGCATCTCTGCTTCATCAATCACGTCAATGCCCAGCTCCTGCGCTTTGGCGAGCTTTGAGCCCGCCGCCTCACCGGCAATCACCAGGTCGGTTTTCTTCGATACGCTGCCCGCCACCTTCGCCCCCTGCGCCACCAGACGCGCTTTGGCATCATCGCGGGAAAGCTGGCTCAGACTGCCAGTCAGCACCACCGTTTTACCGGCAAACGGGCTGTCGAGCTCTTCGGCATTGATCACCACCGGCGCAGGCCAACGCACGCCTTCGTTGAGCAGCTGGCCGATAACGTCGCGATTGCTCTCTTCCGCGAAGAAGTTAAACACATGCGTGGCGACCACAATGCCCACGTCCGGAACTTTTTGCAGCTCCTCAATGGACGCTTTCTGGAGCGCATCGAGTGTCCCGAAATACGCAGCCAGGTTGGCGGCTGTCGCCTCGCCCACTTCGCGGATACCCAGCGCGTACAGGAAGCGGGCAAAGGTGGTCTCTTTGGCTTTATCCAACGCATTAAACACATTTTGCGCCGATTTTGGCCCCATTCGATCCAGACCGGTCAGCTTGCCTGGCGTCAGGCGGAACAGATCGGCAGGGGTATGGACATACTCTTTCTCGACCAGCTGGTCGATGATTTTATCGCCCATACCGTCCACGTCCAGCGCCCGGCGGGAGACAAAGTGCTTAAGGGCCTCTTTACGCTGAGCCCCGCAGACCAGGCCGCCGGTGCAGCGAGTCACGACTTCACCTTCAACACGCTCTACGTCCGAGCCACAGACCGGACAGTGGGCCGGGAACTCAATGGCGCGCGTATCCTCAGGGCGTTCAGATTCCACGACGTTGACCACCTGCGGGATCACATCCCCGGCGCGTCGAATCACCACTTTGTCGCCAATGCGCAGCCCCAGACGGTCAATTTCATCGGCGTTGTGCAGCGTGGCGTTGCTGACCAGTACCCCGGCAACCTGAACCGGTTCGAGGCGCGCCACCGGCGTTATCGCCCCGGTGCGCCCTACCTGAAACTCAACGTCGCGGACAAAGGTCATCTGCTCCTGGGCCGGGAACTTAAAGGCCACTGCCCAGCGGGGTGCGCGGGCGACAAAACCCAGTTGCGCCTGCAGGGCAAGGGCGTTGACTTTGATCACCACCCCGTCGATATCAAACCCGAGCGTCGGACGATCGGCTTCAACCTGACGGTAAAAGGCCAGCACCGCCTCCGGGGAGTCGCACAGCTGCACCCGGTTACTCACCGGCAGCCCCCAGGCTTTGAACTGCAGCAGGCGGCCCAGATGGGTGTCCGGTAACTCGCCCCCCTCCAGGATCCCCACGCCGTAGCAGAAGAATGTAAGGGGTCGCTTCGCGGTAATGCGTGGGTCAAGCTGGCGCAGCGATCCTGCGGCGGCATTACGCGGATTAGCAAAAATTTTGCCCCCGGTACGGCGCGCCTCGTCGTTGATTTTTTCAAAGCCCGCCTGCGGCAGGAACACTTCGCCCCGCACCTCCAGGCGTGCGGGAATATTCTCGCCGCGCAGCTTAAGCGGGATCGCGCGGATGGTGCGCACATTGGCGGTAATGTCTTCCCCGGTGGTGCCGTCGCCACGCGTCGCGGCGCGAATCATCACCCCGTTTTCATACAGGATGCTGACCGCCAGGCCGTCCAGCTTCAGCTCGCAGCACCAGCTCAGCGCCTCGTTGCTTTTCAGCCGGTCCTGCACGCGTTTGTTAAAGGCGAGGAAGCTCTCTTCGTCGAAGACGTTATCCAGCGACAGCATCGGCACTTCGTGGCGGATCTGGCTGAACGAGGCCAGCGGCGCGGCACCGACGCGCTGGGTTGGCGAATCCGGGGTGATTAAATCCGGATGCTGGGCTTCCAGCTCCCGCAGCTCACCCATCAGACGGTCATACTCCGCGTCAGGTACTTCTGGCGCGTCCATCACATGATAAAGGTATTCATGATGGCGAAGCGTGGTTCGCAGTTCAGTGAGTTGTTGTTCGATTGAGTCCATGGCGCACCATCAATGAGAAAAACCCCCGACAGGCGGGGGTTGAGGAGGAGTGAAACAAACGCAGACTGTTATGCGTTAGCTTCTTTAACTTCGCGGATGCGGTCCTGATATTCGCGCAACTTCTGCGGCGTCATCATACGACGCTGATCGTCGAGCACCATGCCGCCGACTTCATCGGCGATGTGCTGGGCAGACTGCAGCATCAGCTTAAAGTTTTGCAGTTCATCACCGTAAGACGGCACCTGCATAAAGATCGTAATACCTGGCGTGGTAAAGTCACCGGTCATCTCCGGATCGAAGGTTCCCGGGTTGACCATATTGGCCAGACTGAACAGGGAAGGACCGCTGCCGTCCGGGCTCAGGTGACGATGGAAGATATTCATATCGCCAAATTTAAAGCCCGCCTGCTCGATACTGTTGAGCAGCACTTCGCCATTAATGGCTGTACCCTGATGGGCGGCAACGCTCATGACGATCACCGTCTCTTTGCGCTGCGGTTTCTCAACCACTGGGGCGGCTTCGACTACCGGCTCCGGCTCTACGACAGGCGCAGGTGCGGGTTGCGGCGCAACAGGCTGCGGTGCCTGCTGCACGACCGGCTGAGGTTGAGGTTCAGGCTGAGCGGCATACTGGGGTTGCTGCACCGGCTGCTGGCGCACAGGCTCTTGCTGCTGCGGTTGCGGCGGCTGTACCGGCACGTCGACAGGCTGCTGCTGCGCAGGTCGTGGCTGCGCGGAGGCGTACGGCGGCTGATACTGATGCTGCGGAGACTGACGAGGCGCTTCATGCTCCCCATGGCCTGCACCGGGTGCCGTATTGTTGCGATGAACGCGAACTTCACCCACACCGTCATCTTCCGTTTCATCGATATCGTCATCGCTATCGTCTTCACGGGTCGACTTCATGCGCTTCAATGGGCGATCGCGAAACATAGAAGAGCGCTCTTTACGGCTGGTCCAGAAACCATGTACCAGTAAAGCGATTATGGCGATCGCGCCAACAATGATTAATATCAGACGCAAATCCTGCATCATTATATTCTCTGTTGTTCTAACACCTTGCCACCACGGCAAACATTTACTCACTAAGAGTATTTGCCGATTACCTCAAGTGCAAGTGCGTGCAGAGCATTCGCAGCATAAAGATGGACGAAATCGTGCTTTTTGCTGTTTTTTCGAACATTTCTTAACTGGTCAACGTGCCACAACTGGCTAATATAGGCGGGCAATTTCACTGGTTGTGATAAAAGGAGCTCCACCTGGTTATGGTTTCATCAACTTCTTCTCCCCCACGCAGCGGCGTCTGGTACTTTTCTCAGGGCTGGAAACTGGTTTCACTGCCAGGCATCCGGCGCTTTGTCATTCTGCCCCTGCTGATCAACATTCTGCTGATGGGTGGTGCGTTCTGGTGGCTCTTCACTCAACTGGACAGCTGGATCCCGGCCATCATGAGCCATGTGCCTGACTGGCTGCAGTGGCTGAGCTACGTATTGTGGCCGCTGGTGGTGCTCTCGGTTCTGCTGGTGTTTGGCTATCTCTTTTCGACAATTGCCAACTGGATTGCGGCCCCGTTTAACGGCCTGCTGGCCGAACAGCTCGAAGCGCGACTGACCGGCGCCACCCCACCGGATACCGGCGTGCTGGGGGTCATGAAAGATGTCCCGCGGATCATGAAGCGCGAATGGCAAAAGCTTGCCTGGTATCTGCCGCGCGCGCTGGTGTTGCTGGTGCTCTATTTTATTCCGGGCATCGGACAAACTGTCGCGCCGGTTGTGTGGTTCCTGTTCAGCGCCTGGATGCTGGCGATCCAGTATTGCGATTACCCGTTTGATAACCACAAGGTGCCGTTTAAAGAGATGCGCACCGCCCTGCGCAGCCGCAAGATGACCAATATGCAGTTTGGCGCCCTGACCAGCCTGTTTACGCTGATCCCGGTACTGAATCTGTTCATCATGCCGGTTGCGGTTTGCGGCGCGACGGCGATGTGGGTCGACTGCTACCGTGATAAACACGCGTTATGGAAATAGAGCACATTTGCCCTAAATAATTCGCGTTGCAGGAAGGCGGCAAGTGAGTAAACCCTGGGAGCTTACATCAGTAAGTGACCGGGGTGAACGAACGCAGCCAACGCGCCTGCGGCGTGAAGGATGACGGGCAGGCTTATGCCACTCCTTATTCCATACCGATCCCCATTATTTCTTTGCAGCATATAGATATGCGAATTCCTTACTTCCCCATCGCCGCCTTGCAGGTATGCTGATGCGGTATCCCAAATTCAAACAGTTAAGGACAGGCCATGAGTAAGATTTTTGAAGACAACTCGCTGACTATCGGTCACACGCCCCTGGTTCGACTGAACCGTATCGGTAATGGACGCATTCTGGCGAAGGTAGAATCTCGTAACCCAAGCTTCAGCGTAAAATGCCGTATCGGTGCCAATATGATTTGGGATGCGGAAAAACGCGGCGTGCTGAAACCGGGCGTTGAGCTGGTTGAACCAACCAGCGGTAACACCGGCATTGCGTTGGCCTACGTGGCTGCAGCGCGCGGCTACAAGCTGACGCTGACCATGCCGGAAACCATGAGCATCGAACGCCGTAAGCTGCTTAAAGCGCTGGGCGCAAACCTGGTACTGACCGAAGGCGCGAAAGGCATGAAAGGCGCGATCCAAAAGGCAGAAGAAATTGTTGCCAGCGATCCGGCTAAATATCTTCTGCTGCAGCAGTTCAGCAACCCGGCTAACCCGGAAATCCACGAAAAAACCACCGGCCCGGAAATCTGGGAAGATACCGACGGTCAGGTTGACGTGTTTATTTCAGGCGTGGGCACTGGCGGTACGCTGACCGGCGTCAGCCGTTATATTAAAGGCACAAAAGGCAAAAAAGATCTGATTACCGTTGCCGTTGAGCCAACCGACTCCCCTGTTATTGCACAGGCGCTGGCAGGTGAAGAGCTGAAACCGGGTCCGCATAAAATCCAGGGTATCGGCGCAGGCTTTATTCCGGGTAACCTGGATCTGAACCTGATTGATAAAGTGGTTGCTATCACTAACGATGAGGCGATCTCAACTGCACGCCGTCTGATGGAAGAAGAAGGTATTCTGGCGGGCATCTCTTCGGGTGCGGCGGTTGCTGCGGCACTGCAGTTGCTCGAAGATGAAACCTTTACCAACAAGAATATTGTGGTTATCCTTCCGTCCTCGGGTGAGCGTTATTTAAGCACGGCTCTGTTTGCAGATCTCTTCACTGAGAAAGAATTGCAACAGTAGTGCCAAAATGTAAATAGCGCGTAAAAAAGCACCCTTCAGGGTGCTTTTTTGTGGCCTGCTTCAAAGTTTTACCTCTTCTGGCATTGCTTCACCCCGTAGGCTCTGGTATTTAAGCTGACAATTATTTTGATGCGCGAAATTAATCGGATCACGAAATCCGATGGCTGAATCGATTTTATGATTTGGTTCAAGTATTGCTTTCGCGGCATAATGTTTAATGTCGAACGAAACGTCAGCAGCCTGACATGCCAGCATCGGAATGCGTTTGACACAAGCTGCGCTATGTACCGTTAAGCCGGTGCTAACAATACAGGCTAAAGTCCAACCGCCAGGCTAGACTTTAGTTCCACAACACTAAACCAATAAGTTGGGGAAATACAATGTTCCAGCAAGAAGTTACCATTACCGCTCCGAACGGTCTGCACACCCGCCCTGCTGCTCAGTTTGTTAAAGAAGCGAAAGGCTTCACTTCTGAGATCACTGTGACTTCCAACGGCAAAAGCGCAAGCGCGAAAAGCCTGTTCAAACTGCAGACTCTGGGCCTGACTCAGGGTACCGTTGTGACTATCTCCGCGGAAGGCGAAGACGAGCAGAAAGCAGTTGAGCATCTGGTTAAACTGATGGCTGAGCTCGAGTAAGTATCCGGGTTCTTTTTAATATCAGTCACAAGTAAGGTAGGGTTATGATTTCAGGCATTTTAGCATCCCCGGGTATCGCTTTCGGCAAAGCACTTCTGCTGAAGGAAGACGAGATCGTCATCGACCGGAAAAAGATTTCTGCCGATAAGGTTAGTCAGGAAGTTGAACGTTTTCTGAGCGGTCGTGCAAAAGCATCTGCGCAGTTGGAAACAATCAAGACTAAAGCCGGCGAAACTTTCGGTGAAGAAAAAGAAGCCATCTTCGAAGGCCACATCATGTTGCTCGAAGATGAGGAGCTGGAGCAGGAAATCATAGCCCTCATTAAAGATAAGAACATGACAGCCGACGCGGCTGCACATGAGATTATCGAAGGTCAGGCTACGGCTCTGGAAGAGCTGGACGATGAATACCTGAAAGAGCGTGCGGCTGACGTACGTGACATCGGTAAGCGCCTGCTGCGCAACATCCTCGGCCTGGCTATTATCGACCTGAGCTCCATTCAGGACGAAGTTATCCTGGTTGCTGCTGACCTGACCCCATCAGAAACCGCACAGCTGAACCTGAACAAGGTGCTGGGTTTCATCACTGATGCGGGCGGCCGTACTTCCCACACCTCGATCATGGCGCGTTCACTGGAGCTGCCAGCCATCGTGGGAACCGGTAGCGTCACCGCTCAGGTTAAAAACAACGACTATCTGATTCTGGATGCCGTAAACAATCTGGTTTACGTCAATCCGACCAACGAAGAGATCGACAAGCTGCGTGCCGTTCAGGAGCAGGTTGCTTCTGAAAAAGCCGAACTGGCCAAACTGAAAGATCTGCCAGCGATTACGCTGGACGGCCATCAGGTTGAAGTCTGCGCCAACATCGGTACCGTTCGTGACGTTGATGGCGCTGAGCGCAACGGCGCAGAAGGTGTCGGCCTGTACCGTACCGAATTCCTGTTCATGGATCGTGACGCCCTGCCAACCGAAGAAGAACAGTTTGCGGCGTATAAAGCCGTTGCTCTGGCTTGCGGCTCCCAGGCAGTTATCGTGCGTACCATGGATATCGGTGGCGACAAAGAGCTGCCGTACATGAACTTCCCGAAAGAAGAGAACCCGTTCCTGGGCTGGCGTGCAGTGCGTATCGCCATGGATCGTAAAGAGATCCTGCGTGACCAGGTCCGCGCTATTCTGCGTGCTTCCGCTTTCGGTAAACTGCGCATCATGTTCCCGATGATCATCTCTGTTGAAGAAGTGCGTGCACTGAAGAAAGAGATCGAAATCTACAAACAGGAACTGCGTGACGAAGGTAAAGACTTTGACGAAACTATCGAAGTCGGCGTAATGGTGGAAACCCCTGCCGCGGCAACGATTGCCCGTCATTTAGCCAAAGAAGTCGATTTCTTTAGTATTGGTACCAACGACTTAACCCAGTACACCCTGGCAGTTGACCGTGGTAATGATATGATTGCGCATCTCTACCAGCCAATGTCCCCATCGGTACTGACGCTGATCAAGCAAGTTATTGATGCTTCTCATGCTGAAGGCAAATGGACAGGCATGTGTGGTGAGCTTGCAGGCGATGAACGTGCTACACTTCTGTTGCTGGGTATGGGTCTGGACGAATTCTCTATGAGCGCCATTTCCATCCCGCGCATTAAGAAGATTATCCGTAACACGAACTTCGAAGATGCGAAGGTGTTAGCAGAGCAGGCTCTTGCTCAACCGACAACGGACGAGTTAATGACGCTGGTTAACAAGTTCATTGAAGAAAAAACAATCTGCTAATCCACGAGATGCGGCCCAAATTACTGCTTAGGAGAAGATCATGGGTTTGTTCGATAAACTGAAATCTCTGGTTTCTGATGATAAAAAAGACTCCGGAACTATTGAGATTATTGCTCCGCTTTCTGGCGAGATCGTCAACATTGAAGACGTGCCAGATGTAGTGTTTGCTGAGAAAATCGTTGGTGATGGCATTGCTATCAAACCAACCGGTAACAAAATGGTTGCACCGGTTGACGGCACAATTGGTAAAATTTTTGAAACCAACCATGCATTCTCTATCGAATCCGATAGCGGTATTGAGCTGTTCGTTCACTTCGGTATCGACACTGTCGAGCTGAAAGGCGAAGGCTTCAAGCGTATCGCTGAAGAAGGCCAGCGTGTGAAAGTTGGCGACCCGGTCATTGAATTCGATCTGCCACTGCTGGAAGAGAAAGCCAAGTCTACCCTGACGCCGGTTGTTATCTCCAACATGGACGAAATCAAAGAGCTGATCAAACTGTCTGGCAGCGTCACTGTGGGTGAAACCCCGGTTATTCGCATCAAGAAGTAATTCTTGCCGCACAGAAAAATGGCGCCTTCGGGCGCCATTTTTGTTTGTCAGGCCGGTAGCACCAGCTCGTCGTAACCCTTTTCCTGGGTGTACTTCATCACCTGCGTTACCCGATCCCCCGCGCGCGCTATCGCCGCCGCTACGTTTTCGCCCTGCACCAGCGCGCTCGCCAGCTCGGAACAGAACAGATCGCCCGTGCCTTTCAGGTCGGTCTTAATGCGCGGATGCGCGCTTACCGTCACGTTGTCATGAGACACCAGCACCACATGGATGCTGTCAGCGTCGCCTTCAACCGGCGCGCTGGTGATGGCCACCCATTGCAGCGTCTGCGAAAGCAGCCCTTTCGCGGCCGCCACGGCGCTGGCGATGTCCCGACACGGCTGGCCGCTTAACACTTCCAGCTCAAACACATTCGGGGTAATTCCCTGCGCCAGCGGCAGCAGGTGCTGACAATAGGCGTCGGGGATTTCCGGCTTCACGTAGATGCCGCTGTCGGTATCACCGATAACCGGATCGACCAGCACCAGCAGTTCCGGATGCCGTTGCTTGATGGCCTTCAGCCACTGGGCAAGGATTACAATCTGGCTGGCGCTGCCCATGTACCCGGTAGTGACTGCTTTCAGCTGGCGCAAAACGTCGCGCTCTTCAAGCGCCTTCAGGTAGCCGCTGAACCACTCATCGGGGATCACTCCGCCATAGAAGGTGTCATAGTGCGGGGTATTACTGAACAGTACCGTCGGTACCGCCGTCACGTTCAGATGATGCTGACGAATATTAGGCACCGCGATGCTGTTGCCAACGCTGCCGTAGACCACCTGCGATTGCACTGCCACAATGTCGGTCTGCTGCGCCCGGGTTTTGTCCCGGAATAAGATCATGTCCATCGTGTTTAAATCCCTGCGCCCTGCGCATAGCTCTCTTCACCAAACACGCCGGTAGAGAGATAGCGATCGCCGCGATCGCAAACGATCGCCACTATCACAGCCCCCGGTGATGTCGCGGCAAGCCGCAGCGCACCGGCTACCGCACCGCCGGAGCTGACGCCGCAAAAGATACCTTCCCGCACCGCCAGCTCACGCATGGTATTTTCCGCCTCGCGCTGATGAATATCCAGTACCTGGTCAACCAATGAGGCATTGAAAATTCCCGGCATATACTCCGCAGGCCAGCGGCGAATACCCGGGATGCTGCTGCCCTCTTCCGGTTGCAGGCCGACGATGCTCACCGCTTTATCCTGCTCGCGCAGAAAACGGGAGACCCCGGTAATGGTGCCGGTCGTCCCCATACTGGAGACAAAATGGGTGATCCTTCCTGCGGTCTGCTGCCAGATTTCCGGGCCGGTGGTGGTGTAATGGGCGAGCGGGTTATCGGGGTTGTTAAACTGATCCAGCAGTTTGCCTTCACCCCGGTTGGCCATCTCCAGCCCCAGGTCGCGGGCCCCTTCCATGCCCAGCTCTTTACTCACCAGAATTAACTCTGCACCGTAGGCCAGCATCGCGGCGCGACGCTCCTGGCTCATGTTGTCCGGCATCAGCAACTTCATGCGATAGCCTTTCAGCGCGGCGATCATTGCCAGCGCGATACCGGTGTTGCCGCTGGTGGCTTCGATCAGCACGTCGCCGGGCTGGATTTCGCCGCGTTTTTCTGCCTGTACAATCATCGACAGTGCGGCGCGGTCTTTGACCGATCCCGCCGGATTATTGCCTTCCAGTTTGACCCAGATTTCGCTGCCGTTGTCCGGCCCGATGCGTTGTAATTTGATGAGCGGGGTATTACCGATGGTTTGTTCGAGTGTGTTCACGATCGCTGTCCAATAAAAAACCCGGTGGCGCTATGCTTACCGGGCCTACATCCGTGCTTTGGTAGGCCCGGTAAGCGTAGCGCCACCGGGCGATAAACATACCGATTAACCTATCAGGCTGACTCCGCCAGAGCAAGAACCCCTGGCGTCTCGATGCGATCCTTGTCGTGATAAATGCGAGCGTGCTGCAGGCCGACAAAAAGGCGCTCGCCGCGGTGCGGTGGCTCGTCGTCACGCATCACCACAGTCAGCGGTTCGTTGTACCAGCCCAGCGGCTGGACCACCAGGTGGGTGTAATGTCCTTTCGGGCTGGCTTCCAGCACCTGGACTGGCAGCGGCGAATCGAGGCTGGTACGGCGGCTGACGTCCACTTCCCACGGACGCAGGAACAGATCGACCGGGCCCTGATACGCAGGGGTGTAGCCCAGCGGCCAGCGGTGGGCACCTACGTGGAACTGACCGCCGCGAATGTTGCCGTGCAGACGGTTCACTTCCCCCATAAATTCGAGCACAAAGCGGGTGGCCGGTTCACGCCACAGCTGTTCTGGCTCGTCAACCTGCTCAATGTTCCCCTGGCTCATCACCACCACCCGGTCGGCCACTTCCATCGCCTCTTCCTGATCGTGGGTAACGAAGACGCTGGTGAACTTAAGTTCTTCATGCAGCTGACGCAGCCAGCGGCGCAGCTCTTTACGCACCTGCGCATCCAGCGCACCAAAAGGTTCATCCAGCAGCAGGATCTGCGGCTCAACCGCCAGGGCGCGAGCCAGCGCCACGCGCTGTTTCTGCCCGCCGGAAAGCTGGGCCGGGAAACGGTCCGCCAGGTGTGCCAGCTGTACCATCTCCAGCAGTTTGGTCACTTTCGCTTTGATAGTTGCCGCATCCGGGCGTTCGCGACGCGGCAGCACCGTCAGGCCAAACGCGATGTTGTCGAACACCGTCATATGGCGGAACAGGGCGTAGTGCTGGAACACAAAGCCCACTTTGCGATCGCGCGCGTGCAGGCGGCTGACGTCGGTGCCGTGGAAGCGAATGTGCCCGCTGGTCTGATGCTCCAGACCGGCGATAATACGCAGCAGCGTGGTTTTACCGGAGCCGGACGGCCCCAGCAGCGCCACCATTTGTCCGGAGGGGATATCCAGCGAGATATCATTCAGCACCTGGGTGCGACCAAAGGACTTCTTAATATTGGCAATCTCAATGCTCATGATTTCCCTCCTGATGCTGACGTTTTTCCTGATTCTCTAAACGCCACTGCACCACACTCTTTAAAAACAGGGTCAATATTGCCATCAGCGTCAACAGCGCTGCGGCGGTAAAGGAGCCGACGGTATTGTAGTCCTGCTCCAGTAATTCAATTTGTAATGGCAGCGACAGCGTTTCGCCGCGGATAGAACCCGACACCACCGATACCGCGCCAAACTCGCCAATCGCGCGGGCGTTGGTCAGCACCACGCCGTACAGCAGCGCCCAGCGAATGTTCGGCAACGTTACGCGGCGGAACATCTGCCAGCCCGATGCGCCCAGCAGCACGGCGGCTTCGTCTTCATGGCTGCCCTGGCTCAGCATCACCGGCACCAGTTCGCGCACCACAAACGGACAGGTGACGAAAATGGTTACCAGCACCATGCCTGGCCAGGCAAACATGATCTGCAGGTTATGTTCATCCAGCCAGCCGCCCAGCGGGCCGTTGGAGCCGTAGAACAGCAGATACACCAGACCGGCGACCACCGGCGACACCGCGAACGGAATATCCAGCAGGGTCAGCAGCAGCTGGCGTCCTGGGAAGTTAAAGCGCGTTACCAGCCAGGCCAGCAGCGTACCAAACACCAGGTTTACCGGCACGGTAATCAGGGCAATCATCACCGTCAGCCAGATGGCATGCAGCATGTCCGGGTCGGCCAGGTTTTGCAGCGCAGGCATAATACCTTTACTGAAGGCCTGCACGAAGATGTACACCATCGGCACGACAAGAATAAAAATCGAGACCAGCACACCCGTGCCAATCAGAAACCATTTACCCCAGTTAATGCGGGGGGCGTCGTAGCGTTTCAACTGAGTAACTTCCGCCATTAGTGACCTACCACGCGTCGACCAAAGCGACTTTGCAGAGTGTTAATCGAGAACAGCAGCAGCAGCGAGGCGGCCAGAATCACCGAGGCAATCGCGCTGGCGGCCGGATAGTCAAACTCCTGCAGGCGGACAAAAATCATCAGCGAGGTGACTTCGGTTTTCCACGCGATGTTGCCGGCGATAAAAATCACCGCGCCAAACTCACCGAGGCTACGGGTGAACGACAGCGCGATGCCAGCCAGCAGCGCCGGAGACAGTTCAGGCAGCACCACTTTGCGAAAACTCTGCAAACGGGTTGCACCCAGCGTTTCCGCCGCTTCTTCGTATTCCGGGCCTAACTCTTCCAGCACCGGCTGCACGGTACGCACCACAAACGGGATGCTGGTAAAGGCCATTGCTACTGCGATACCCAGCCAGGTGTAGGTCACTTTAATGTCGAACTGTGCCAGCCACTCGCCGTAAAAGCCGTTCACCGAGAACAGCGAGGCCAGCGTTAAGCCCGCCACCGCCGTCGGCAGGGCGAAGGGTAAATCGATCAGCGCATCCAGCAGCGTGCGGCCCGGAAAGCGATAGCGGGTTAAGATCCACGCCATCAGCAAGCCAAACACGCCGTTGAAGATCGAGGCAACAAACGCCGACAGCAGCGTCACTTTATAAGCCGCCACCACCTGCGGATTGCTGATCACTTCCCAGTACTGGGACCAGCTCATCTCAGAGAGCTGAACCACCAGCGCGCTGAGCGGTAACAATAAAATCAGACAGACGAACAGCAGGCTGGTCCCGAGGCTTAAGGTAAAGCCCGGCAGCACACGTCTGGAGGACACTGCAAACATTACTTACGCCCCGTCGCCAACAGTTTGTCGAACTCACCGCCGCTGATAAAGTGGGTTTTCATCACCTCAGGCCAGGAGCCGAACTGGTCTTCCACGCGGAACAGATCGGTCTGCGGGAATTTGTCTTTCAGTTTGTTCATCACCTCCGGGTTATTCACCCGGTAGTAGTAATCGGTAATGATGGTCTGTGCCTGCGGGCTGTAGAGATAGTTCAGGTACGCCTTCGCCGCCTTCTCTGTGCCATTGGCCTGCACGTTTTTATCGACCCACGCGACCGGGAATTCAGCGAGGATGTTGGTTTTCGGGATCACCACCTCAAAGCCCTGCGCTTCATACTGCTTGCGGATGTTGTTCACTTCCGATTCGAAGCTGATCAACACGTCGCCCAGACCACGTTCTGCGAAGGTGGTGGTGGCACCACGACCGCCGGTATCAAACACTTCGACGTTTTTCAGGAACTGGGTCATGAACTGTTCAGTTTTGGCTTTATCGCCGCCGTCCGCTTTATCTGCTGCACCCCAGGCGGCGAGATAGGTATAACGCGCGTTGCCGGAGGTTTTCGGGTTCGGGAAAATCAGCTTCACGTCGGAACGCACGAGGTCATTCCAGTCGTGGATATTTTTTGGATTCCCCTTACGCACCAGGAAGCCCATCGTGGAGTAGAACGGCGAGCTGTTATTCGGCAAGCGGCTCTGCCAGTCGGCCGGGAGCAGCTTACCTTTGTCATGCAGGATCTGCACGTCGGTAATCTGGTTATAGGTGACAACGTCGGCTTTCAGCCCCTGCAAAATCGCCAGCGCCTGCTTCGAGGAACCCGCATGCGATTGCTTGATGGTCAGCTTGTCGCCGTTGTTATCTTTCGCCCACTGCTGTTCAAACGGCGGGTTAAGGGCGGTAAACAGCTCGCGAGAGACATCGTAAGAGCTGTTGAGCAGCTCCGTTGCCTGCGCCTGCGCCACCAGCAGCAAACCCGCCAGCGCCAGAGTTCCTTTTTTCAGTACAGTAACGGCCATTGCGCACCCTTATAGATGTGATGTTTTTCTTAGGGTCATCATATTTATAACGAGTACTAAAGGAGTAACGGTTTTATATACCGTTTGGTGATTTGGAAGCAGAAAAGGGAATAAGCATTATCCCCTCTCCCCTTTCGGGAGAGGGGGCACTCTTACAGCGCCAGCAGACGCTCAACGGATGGGGCAAAGTAATAGCCGCCGGTCACCGGTTTGGTGAAGCGCAGCATCGCGTCGCGCTTGCCGTCGGTGTCGCCAAACATGCTCAGCAGCTGCTGTTCAATGTTATACAGGCGCGCGCAGTAAGCGCAGAAGTACAAGCCGTGGGTGCCGCTGGCGGTGCCGTACGGCAGGCTCTGGCGGACAATCTTCAGCCCTTTGCCGTCTTCTTTCAGATCCACACGGCTCAGGTGCGAGGTCACCGGGCGTTCGTCGCCGTCGATCTCTTCATTGGCCTCTTTAGTGCGGCCAATCATCATCTCCTGATCCTGCACGCTCATGCGGTTCAGCTGCTTAAGGTTGTGCTCCCAGCGCTGGACGAACACGTAGCTGCCGCCCGCATCCACGCCGTCCTGAATCACCGCTACCGCGCGACGTGTCTCATCGCCTGCCGGGTTTTCGGTGCCGTCGACAAAGCCGCTCAGGTCCCTGTCTTCCACCCAGCGGAAGCCGTGGGTCTCTTCCTGCACCTCAATGCTGTCGCCGAACGCAGCCAGCGCCGCCTGGGCAATGGAAAAATTCACGTCGTGACGCAATGAGAGAATGTGGATCAGCACGTCATGCTGGGTGGCCGGAGCCAGACCTTTCCCATAGGGGATAAAGTCTTTCAGCTCGGCAGCCCCTTCGCCGCCGCTCAGCTGATGCCAGACGGTATGACCAAACGCCACCGCCGCACCGCAGTTGGCATCCGGGAATTTGGCCTGAAAGGTTGCCAGTTTATCGATAAAAATTTTGCTGGCCGCACGCAGGGCATCCACATCCCCTTTTACGCGGGCTTCGATCCAAATCGCCGCGCGGCAATGTTCTGGCAAAATGCCACTCTGAACCTGAGACATCGCTCCTCCTGAAAAAAAAGATGCCACGACAGCGTGGCATTGTTGGCGGCGATTATACCCGTTTTTTCAGCAGGGCAGCTTGTTCAGGCGCAATTTACTGCTGCCAGATAATTTTGCTGACTTCCCAGTTTTTCAGCGCGTCGTCAGACGGCATTAACCCTTGTGGACCGCTCCAGCTGCCGCTAAACAGATAGCTGATGTGCTGACTACCTTCAGCCTTACACTCTACCGCGGCACCCTCATCTGCCGGGGCGCTGACGCAGTTGCCGTAGGCTTTTTGATACAGGTCGCTGAACGGGGTGCCAATTTTGACGCCACTGTCGGTTTCGATGTCGCTGTCCAGCACCTCGATGCGGCTGATGCTGTTTTTATCGCCGTTGATCACCAGCGCCAGCTGGTCGTCCTTCAACGCTTCGAAATAGTGAACGATGTTGCCGTTCTGGGTTTTCATACCGCTGCGCAGGCGATAGTCGCCGCTCAGCTCAGACGAAATGGCCTCTTGCTCCAGCGGGGTGGCGGCCGTGAGATTGCCCACGCCCTGTTCTGTCACTTCGGTGGACGCGCCAAACCAGTTCCAGGGATAAGCCGCAGACCAGTTCACGGCAGAGAGCGTTGAACAGCCGGTTAAAACAAGGGGAAACGCGCATAACAGTAAACGCAGCGATTTCATCGGGAGTTCCTTTCTGGTTAATTCGACGCTTGTTGGAGTTCAGCATCGCTAAAAAGTGCCGTTTAATCTTGCTCTGGCGTAAAACAGGCGCGCAAACGGGGATGGGTCAACAGCCACAACAGCGCCACGATATCGGCCACCACCAGCGTGATACCGATGCCGCTTAGCGCCTCGCCGTTCAGCCACAGCAGCGGCTGCCAGAAGAGCAGAATAAGCTGAGCCAGGATCAGCAGCCAGCGCAGCGCCTGCCACAGGTGCGGCACAAGATGACGCCGCCCGCTGAGTAAGAACGCCAGTACCGCCGGCAGCCCCGGCAGCAGCCCAATCCAGAAGTTATCGTGATCGGGATAAAACAGATTCAGCAGGGTATTGCCCTGATCGCGTGAGGCACCCGCCACCACGAACACCACCCAGGTGCGCGCCTGCAGCAGCAAAACGCACCAGAACAGAAACGGCAGGCGCACCCGGCCCTGGCTGTCATAATCGCCGGGGTGGAATTCAGTACTCTTCATCTTCAATCAGGCGTTTGCCCAGCGTGATGACGTCCGCGGGTTCATAGTTGAGGCGCTCGTACATGCCCATCACTACCTCATTCTCTTCGCGCACCATGATCTGAATTTTTGGGCAACCGCGGGCAATCAGCTTCTTTTCCAGACGATTGAGCAGCGCATTAGCAATGCCGCGTCCGCGATATTCCGGGTGAACGCCGAGGTAATAGGCCGAGCCGCGATGACCGTCATAACCGCCCATCACGGTGCCCACCACTTCACCGTTCACTTCTGCCACCAGAAACAGGCTGACGTCATGATTCACTTTCCGTTCGATGTCCATTTCCGGATCGTTCCACGGGCGCAGGAGATCGCAGCGCTCCCAAAGGGTGATGACCTCTTCGAAGTCTGACTGGCGAAAAACGCGTATCTCCATGGTATTAACCGCCTTTTAGAGTTCAAAAACTGTGATTATGACGCGAACGCCCTCTTTCGCCAATATCCAGCGAAAAAGGTCAGGAAATTTGGCATAATGGCAGGCTGTCACGTATTGAAATGAAAAGTAAAACAAATCACAACATGGACTGTCGTAACGCAAAAGACGATACGATATAACACCAGACACCTAATTTTTACACTTCAGGCCGCATGAGCACATTCAAACTCTTAAAAACACTCACATCGCGTCGTCAGGTTCTTAAAGCGGGGCTGGCGGCATTAACATTAACCGGCATGGCCAGCGCACAGGCAAAAGAAGAATCCACGCTGAAAACCAGCAACGGCCACAGTAAACCGAAAGCCAAAAAGAGCGGCGCAAAGCGGGTGGTGGTGCTGGATCCCGGCCACGGCGGTATTGATACTGGCGCTATTGGTCGCAACGGCTCTAAAGAAAAACACGTCGTGCTGGCGATTGCAAAAAACGTGCGATCAATTTTACGCAGTAACGGGATTGACGCCCGCCTGACCCGCTCCGGTGATACCTTTATCCCACTGTACGATCGGGTGGAGATAGCCCATCAGCACGGCGCCGACCTGTTTATGTCGATCCACGCGGACGGCTTTACCAACCCGGATGCCGCCGGGGCGTCGGTCTTTGCCCTCTCCAACCGCGGCGCCAGTAGCGCGATGGCCAAATACCTCTCCGAACGCGAGAACCGCGCCGATGAAGTGGCTGGAAAAAAAGCCACTGCCAAAGACCATCTGCTCCAGCAGGTACTGTTTGATCTGGTGCAAACCGATACCATCAAGAACAGCCTGACGCTGGGCTCCCATATTCTGAAAAAAATTAAGCCGGTGCATAAGCTGCACAGCAAAGGCACGGAACAGGCGGCGTTTGTGGTGCTGAAGTCACCGTCGATCCCGTCCGTGCTGGTCGAAACCTCCTTTATTACCAATCCCAACGAAGAGCGCCTGCTCGGCACCACCGCGTTCCGCCAGAAAATTGCCAACGCGATTGCCTCCGGGATCATCAGTTACTTTAACTGGTTCGATAATCAAAAAGCCCACGCGAAGAGACGCTGATGAAACCCAACGCGCAAACGGTCAAAACCTTTCTTCTGCAGCTGCAGGATTCCATTTGTCAGCAGCTGGCCGCTGTGGATGGCGCTGAATTCCAGCAGGACGAGTGGCAGCGCGAAGCCGGTGGCGGCGGGCGCAGCCGGGTGCTGCGTAATGGCGGTATCTTCGAGCAGGCCGGGGTTAACTTCTCCCACGTCTACGGCGAGGCGATGCCCGCCTCGGCCACCGCACACCGTCCGGAGCTGGCGGGCCGTAGCTTTGAGGCGATGGGCGTCTCGCTGGTGGTGCATCCGCATAACCCGTTTGTCCCCACCAGCCATGCCAACGTGCGCTTTTTTATCGCAGAAAAACCCGGTGCCGATCCGGTGTGGTGGTTTGGCGGCGGCTTTGACCTGACGCCGTTTTATGGCTTTGAGGAAGATGCGATTCACTGGCACCAGACCGCGCATGACCTGTGTCAGCCGTTTGGCGACGATGTCTATCCTCGCTATAAAAAGTGGTGCGACGACTACTTCCATCTCAAACACCGTAACGAACAGCGCGGCATCGGCGGGTTGTTCTTCGATGATTTGAATGCGCCCGATTTTGATACCGCGTTTAATTTTATGCAGGCGGTTGGCGAAGGCTTTACCGATGCCTATCTGCCGATCGTTGAGCGACGAAAACACCTCGATTACGGGGTTCGCGAGCGTGAGTTCCAGCTCTATCGTCGGGGGCGTTACGTGGAGTTCAACCTGGTGTGGGATCGCGGGACGCTGTTCGGCCTGCAAACCGGTGGGCGCACGGAGTCGATTTTAATGTCGATGCCGCCGCTGGTGCGCTGGGAGTATGGCTTTGAAGCAAAAGAAGGCAGCCGGGAGGCTGCCTTGAGTACGTTTTTGAAAGTTCGGGACTGGGTTTAGTTTCCCCTCACCCGTCCCTCTCCCCATGGGGCGAGGGTTAGGGTGAGGGTCTACAGCGGCTGCGTCTGCGCCTCAACCACCGCCAGCGCCACCATGTTGACGATGCGGCGCACCGAGGCAATCGGTGTTAACACATGCACCGGTTTCGCCACCCCCATCAGTACCGGCCCCACGGTCACCCCTTCTGAACTGGAGACGCGCAGCAGGTTGTAGCTGATGCGTGCCGCTTCCACGTTCGGCATGATCAGCACGTTGGCTGAGCCTTTCAGCGGGCTGTCCGGCATCCGTTCGTTGCGGATGCTTTCCACCAGCGCAGCGTCGCCGTGCATCTCGCCGTCGATCATCAGCTCCGGCGCGCGCGCGCGCACCAGTTCCAGCGTCTGACGCATTTTACAGGCCGCTGCAGATTTGGATGAACCAAAGTTGGAGTGCGACAGCAGGGCCACTTTTGGCTCGATACCAAAGCGACGCACGGTTTCCGCCGCCATCACCGTAATTTCAGCCAGCTGCTCCGGGGTTGGATCGTCGTTGACGTAGGTGTCAGCAATAAAGGTGTTGCCGCTTGGCAGCAGCAGCGCGTTCATCGCCCCCGCTGTGTGCACGCCTTCGCGATGACCGAAGATCTCCTGCACTACGCTGAAGTGTTCATGATAATCACCGATGGTGCCGCAGATCAGCGCGTCGGCTTCGCCGCGATGCACCATGATCGCCCCAATCACCGTGGTGTTGCTGATCACCGCCCGCTGGGCTTGCTCCTGGGTGATCCCCCGGCGCTTCATGATGCTGTAGTACTCGCTCCAGTACTCTTTAAAACGCGGATCGGATTCGTTGTTAACGATCTCAAAGTCCACGCCCGGCTTGATCTGCAGACCCAGCTTCTGAATACGCATCTCGATGACGCTCGGACGACCAATCAGGATCGGCTTCGCCAGACCGAGGGTAATCAGCTCCTGGGTGGCGTGCAGGACGCGCGCCTCTTCCCCTTCGGCCATCACCACGCGTTTTGCATCCGTGCGGGCCTGGGAGAAGATCGGCTTCATAAACAGGTTGGTTTTATAGACAAACTCGCTCAGCTTATCGACATAGGCATCAAAGTCAGCAATTGGGCGCGTCGCCACCCCGGAGTCCATTGCCGCTTTGGCCACCGCTGGGGCGATTTTAACAATCAGACGTGGATCGAACGGTTTCGGAATGATGTACTCCGGGCCGAAGCTCAGATCCTGATCGCCATATGCCGACGCCACCACTTCGCTCTGTTCAGCGTGCGCCAGTTCAGCAATGGCGTGAACCGCTGCCAGCTTCATCTCTTCATTGATGGCGGTGGCACCCACGTCCAGCGCGCCGCGGAAGATGAACGGGAAGCACAGGACGTTGTTCACCTGGTTTGGATAGTCTGAGCGACCGGTACAGATAATCGCATCCGGGCGTACCGCTTTGGCCAGCGGTGGCAGGATCTCAGGCTCCGGGTTTGCCAGGGCGAGGATCAGCGGCGCGCGGGCCATCTTCTGCACCATCTCTTCGGTAAGCACTTTCGGGCCCGAGCAGCCGAGGAAGATATCCGCCCCGTCCATCACGTCCGCCAGACTGCGTCTGCCATCATCCTCTACCGCATAGGCAGCTTTGGTCTCCGCCATGTTGGCTTCGCGACCTTTGTAGATCACCCCTTTGGAGTCGCAGACCACGATATTGTGCTTCTGCATCCCCAGCGCCACCAGCAGGTTCATACAGGCAATGGCTGCCGCGCCTGCGCCAGAGACCACCATCCGCACGTCGGAGAGGGTTTTCTCAACCACCCGCAGGCCGTTCAGAATGGCGGCGGTGCTGATGATCGCCGTGCCGTGCTGGTCATCATGAAACACGGGAATGTTCATACGCTCACGCAGCTTCTGCTCGATGTAGAAACATTCCGGCGCTTTGATGTCTTCGAGATTGATGCCGCCAAAAGTCGGCTCCAGCGCGGCCACCACGTTGATAAATTTGTCCGGGTCGAGCTCATCCACTTCAATATCGAACACGTCAATACCGGCAAATTTCTTGAACAGCACACCCTTGCCTTCCATCACCGGTTTGCCGGCCAGCGCGCCAATATTGCCCAACCCAAGCACTGCAGTGCCGTTTGAGATCACCGCCACCAGGTTGCCGCGCGCGGTGTACTTGTAGGCCGCCAGCGGATCTTTTTCGATTTCGAGGCACGGGGCGGCTACGCCTGGCGAATAGGCTAATGCCAGGTCACGCTGGGTCGCGAGGGGCTTGGTGGGGGAGACCTGAATTTTACCGGGAACGGGGAATTCATGAAAATCGAGGGCACTTTGTCTCAACTGCTCGTCCATTGTAAGGTTCCTTTCACGTAGTGTACAAAAAGGGTGATGTTGTTATGGTCTGATGGTCACCCTGGGTAGCAGATAGTATCGCGCCTGACCGCCGTTCAAACTTTGAAGGCTGCCAAACTCTCACCATCAAAAAGCAAAAATTGTTATCAATTTATAACAATCATGTTACCCGCCAGGCAAAGCAAGACCTTACCTGTCTGCTATGCTTTTTTGTTAAGTATGTCGCGAAATTGACAGAAGTGTGATCGAACACACTCAACCAACTCTTTTATTTTCAAGGAGTCATTTCTTATGAACCAACTAGACGGCATCAAAAAATTCACCACCGTGGTCGCCGACAGCGGCGATATCGAATCGATCCGCCACTATCAGCCGGAAGATGCGACCACCAACCCGTCGCTGCTGCTCAAAGCCGCCGGGCTCGACAGTTACGCCCACCTGATCGACGACGCCATCAGCTATGGTAAAGCCCGGGGTAAAACCAAAGAGCAGCAGGTCGCCGAGGCCAGCGACAAGCTGGCGGTTAACTTCGGTTGCGAAATTCTGAAAAGCGTCCCGGGGCGCGTCTCCACCGAGGTGGACGCCCGAATTTCGTTCGATCAGGCGAAAAGTATCGCCAAAGCGCGTCACCTGGTGCAGCTGTATCAGGATCAGGATGTCGATAAGTCGCGCATCCTGATCAAGCTGGCCTCCACCTGGGAGGGGATCCGCGCCGCTGAAGTGCTGGAAAAAGAGGGGATCAACTGCAACCTGACATTGCTGTTCTCCTTTGCGCAGGCCCGCGCCTGTGCCGAAGCCGGCGTGTTCCTGGTATCACCGTTCGTCGGGCGTATCTACGACTGGTATCAGGCCCGCAAGCCGATGGACCCCTACGTGGTAGAAGAAGATCCCGGCGTAAAATCGGTACGCAATATCTACGATTACTATAAACAGCATCGCTATGAAACCATCGTGATGGGCGCCAGCTTCCGTCGCACCGAGCAGATCCTTGCTCTGACTGGCTGCGACCGGCTGACCATCTCCCCTAACCTGCTAAAAGAGCTGCAGGAGAAAGAGGAACCGGTGATCCGTCGCCTGGTGCCCTCCTCCACCGTCCTGCCAAAACCGAAACCGCTGACCGAAGCCGAATTCCGCTGGGAGCATAATCAGGACGCTATGGCGGTTGATAAGCTGTCAGAGGGGATCCGCCTTTTCGCGGTCGATCAGCGCAAACTTGAAGATCTGCTCGCCGCCAAACTTTAACCCTGCCATGGAGTGAACTATGTCCCGTAAAGAGTTAGCCAATGCCATTCGCGCCCTCAGCATGGATGCCGTGCAAAAAGCCAATTCCGGTCATCCAGGCGCACCGATGGGCATGGCCGATATCGCCGAAGTGCTGTGGAACGACTTCCTGAAACACAACCCGAACGATCCAACGTGGTACGACCGCGACCGCTTTATTCTCTCCAACGGTCACGCCTCGATGCTGCTGTACAGCCTGCTGCACCTGTCCGGCTACAACCTGCCGCTCGAAGAGCTGAAAAACTTCCGCCAGCTGCACTCGAAAACGCCGGGACACCCGGAGCTGGGCTATACGCCAGGCGTGGAGACCACCACCGGACCGCTGGGTCAGGGGCTGGCGAATGCAGTCGGGCTGGCGATTGCCGAGCGCACGCTGGCGGCACAGTTCAACCAGCCGGGACATGAGATTGTCGATCACTTTACCTATGTGTTTATGGGCGACGGCTGTTTGATGGAGGGGATTTCCCACGAAGTCTCGTCCCTCGCGGGCACGCTGGGGCTGGGCAAACTGATTGGTTTTTACGATCACAACGGCATCTCCATCGACGGCGAAACCGAGGGCTGGTTCACTGACGACACGGCCAAACGCTTTGAAGCCTACCACTGGCATGTGGTGCATGAGATTGACGGTCACGATCCGCAGGCGCTCCAGGCTGCGATTCAGGAGGCGCAAAGCGTCACCGATAAGCCATCACTGATTATCTGTCGCACGGTCATCGGATTTGGTTCCCCGAACAAAGCCGGGAAAGAAGAGGCCCACGGCGCGGCGCTGGGCGAAGAGGAAGTCGCCCTGACCCGTCAGAAGCTGGGCTGGAAATACCCGGCCTTTGAGATCCCAAAAGAGATTTACAAGGCGTGGGATGCCCGTGAATCCGGCGAAAAAGCGCAGGCCGAATGGAACGATAAATTTGCGGCTTATGAAAAAGCCCACCCTGAGCTGGCGGCCGAGTTTAACCGTCGAATGAGCGGCGGGCTGCCGGAGGACTGGGAAGAGACCACCCAGGCGCTGATTGAGAATTTACAGTCGAACCCGGCGAAAATCGCCACCCGTAAGGCCTCGCACAACACCCTGAACGCGATCGGCCCGATCCTGCCAGAGCTGCTTGGCGGCTCTGCGGATCTGGCACCGAGCAACCTGACCATCTGGTCGGGGTCGACCTCGATTAAAGAGGATCTCGCCGGGAACTACATCCACTATGGGGTGCGCGAGTTTGGTATGACCGCCATTGCCAACGGCATCGCCCATCACGGCGGCTTTGTGCCTTACACCGCCACCTTCCTGATGTTTGTTGAGTACGCCCGCAACGCGGCGCGCATGGCAGCGCTGATGAAGGCCCGGCAGATTATGGTGTATACCCACGACTCCATTGGGCTTGGCGAAGACGGTCCGACCCACCAGGCGGTAGAACAGCTCGCCAGCCTGCGTCTGACGCCTAATTTCAGCACCTGGCGTCCCTGCGATCAGGTCGAAGCGGCGGTCGGCTGGAAGCTGGCGGTAGAACGCCACCACGGCCCGACGGCGCTAATCCTCTCCAGGCAGAATCTGGCGCAGATGGAGCGCACGCCGGATCAGGTCAAGGCTATTGCCCGCGGGGGGTATATCCTCAAAGACAGCGGCGGCAAGCCGGATGTGATTTTGATTGCCACCGGTTCGGAAATGGAGATCACCGTTAAAGCTGCCGAAAAACTGACGGCAGAAGGTCATGCGGTGCGGGTGGTGTCCCTGCCGTCTACGGATATCTTTGATGCCCAGGACGAGGCGTACCGGGAATCGGTGCTGCCTTCCGATGTAACTGCGCGCGTGGCGGTGGAAGCGGGGATTGCCGACTACTGGTACAAATATGTCGGCCTGAAGGGGGCGATTGTCGGGATGACCAGCTATGGCGAATCGGCACCTGCCGACAAGCTGTTCCCGTTCTTCGGCTTTACCGTTGAGAACGTAGTGGAGAAGGCGCAGCGTTTGCTGTAACCGCCTTGCCCGGCTGTGCGGCCTGATGCCCTCACCCCGGCCCTCTCCTTTGGTGCGAGGGAGCAAACACTAAAAACGGCAACCTTGTTGTAATGCCGATCAGTTAAGGATCGGTTGATCGATCCAGTGGCTGTGTAAGAATCCGGAAATGCTCACTCGTTTCCGGATTTTTTTATGCACATTGGACAGGCTCTTGATCTGGTATCCCGTTAC